>JAUNCU010000222.1 GCA_030526455.1 Bacteroidales bacterium
AATTATCAAAAATCCTATCAGTGAGCTACCGAACTGCATTACGAGATATAAAAGCGCTGCAAGTGCAAGGCATTATTACGCGTGAAGGTGGACGGAAACATGGGAAGTGGATTGTGAGCACTACATAGCGGCCTCATATTAGCCCACCCGAGAACTCCGAGCCCTCCGAGAACTCCCTCCCCAAAGCCCAAAGAGCACTCCGAGCACTCTGAGCACTCGGCAAAGTTCACTAACGTTCACTAAATAGCGAAAAAAAGTGATTTTTTTCGTAACTTTGTAACTAGTAACGTTAATTCCCATAAATATATGCAAGCGATTATTCTTGCTGCCGGGATGGGACGACGTCTCGGCGAATACACTAAAAATAACACCAAGTGCATGGTGGAGGTGAACGGCACGCCGCTCATCGACCGTGCGCTGGACCAACTCTCGCGCCTCGACCTCAACCGTGTGGTGATTGTGGTGGGCTATGAGGGACAGAAACTCATGGACTATCTGGGCCACGAACACAAGGGGCTCAAGATTGAATATGTGAACAACCCCGTATACGACCGCACCAACAATATCTACTCGCTGGCGCTGGCCAAGGAACAACTGCAGGCCGACGACACACTGCTCATCGAGAGCGACCTGATATTCGACGACGCCATGCTCACCAATCTGCTCTCCAACCCCTTCCCCAACCTGGCACTGGTGGCGAAGTATGAAACGTGGATGGACGGCACCATGGTGTGTGTCGACGACGACAACAATATCGTGAACTTCGTGACGAAGGCGGCGTTCAACTACCAGAATGTGGACCAGTACTACAAGACGGTGAACATCTACAAATTCTCGAAGGAATTCTCCCGCACCAAATATGTGCCTTTCCTCGAGGCTTACTCGAAGGCGGTGGGCAACAACGAATACTACGAAAACGTGCTCCGCATTATCACCTTCCTCAACAGCCAAGACCTGAAGGCGCTGCCTATCACCAATGAGAAGTGGTATGAAATCGACGATAAGCAGGACCTCGACATCGCCGAGGCACTCTTTGCCGACGAAAAGGACATCCTGCGCAAGTATTACGGCCGCTTCGGCGGATTCTGGCGCTTCCCCAAGATGCTCGACTACTGCTACCTGGTGAACCCCTACTTCAACGAATCGCGCATCATCGACGAGATGGAGGCCAACTTCCGCACCCTCATCGCCGAATATCCCTCGGGCATGAAGGTGAACACGCTGCTGGCGAGCAAGTGCTGGGGCGTGAAGGAGGAATACATCATTCCGGGCAACGGCGCCGCCGAACTCATCAAGGCGCTCATGGAATTGCTTCCCGGCACGCTGGGCGTAACGCGGCCCACCTTCGAGGAATATCCCAACCGCCGCGATAAGGACAATCTGGTGACTTTCGTGCCTCAAAACGCCGACTATCGCTACTCGGCCGACGACCTGATCGACTTCTTCGGCAAAAACCACGCCGACAACATCATCCTCATCAACCCCGACAACCCCACGGGCAACTTCATCCCCAAGGACGGGCTGCTGAAGTTGGCGGATTGGTGTGAGAAGCAGGGCATTCGCCTCATCGTGGACGAGAGTTTCGTCGACTTCAGCGAAGGCTATGCCGACAACACCCTGCTGCACGACGCCATCCTCGAGGCCTATCCCCACATGCTGGTGATGAAGAGCATTTCGAAGAGTTACGGTGTGCCAGGCATTCGCCTGGGCATCCTCTGCTCGGCCGACGTCGACATCATCGCGCGCCTGAAGAAGATGGTGAGCATCTGGAACATCAACTCCTTCGCCGAGTTCTTCATGCAGATTTTCAACAAATACGAAAACGAATACATCAAGGCGTGCGACAAGTTCATCGCCGAGCGCAACCACTTCGAGCAGCAACTGCGCCAAATCAGTTTCTTGCGCGTGATGCCTTCGCAGGCCAACTATTTCCTGTGCGAAATCCTTCCGCCTTACAATGCCAATGCGCTGGTGCTGAAGATGCTCAAGCAATACAACATCCTCACCCGCGACTGCTCCACCAAGGTGGGCTTCGACGGTAAGCAATACATGCGCATCGCCGTGCGCAGCCATGAGGACAACGCGCGCCTCATCGCCGCCTACAAGGAAATCGAACTAGAAAACAACACCCATCCATAATCAGCAAGCCGATGAAAGTGTGTATTTGCGGCGGTGGTTCGCTGGGGCATGTGTGTGCCGGAGTGCTTTCCTCGCACGATGATGTGCAGGTAAGCATCCTCTCGGGCAAGCCAGAGCAATGGAACCGCCAAATCGAGGTGACCGACATCAATGGGCGCGTGTTCAGCGGCCACATTGCCGAAGTGTCGAGCAATCCCGCCGAAGTGGTGGCGGGCTGCGACATCGTGTTTTTGTGTCTGCCCGGCTTCATGATTGCCCGCACGCTGGAGCGCATCAAGCCCCACCTGAGCCACGGTGCCATCGTGGGCGCCATCGTCTCGAGCACGGGTTTTTTCTTTGAAGCCCACCGCATTCTGGGCACCGACGCACGCCTCTTCGGCTTCCAGCGCACACCTTTCATCGCCCGCGTGAAGCAATACGGCCATTCTGCCCATTTGCTGGGCTACAAGCCGCGCGTGCATGTGGCAGTGGAGAATGTGCCCGATGCCGAAGCCTTCCGCCAGCAGGTGGAACGCCTGTGGATTACCCCCACCGTGCTGCTCGACAATTTCTATCAGGCAGCCCTCACCAATAGCAACCCCATACTGCACACCGGCCGCCTCTACACCATGTTTGCCGGCCACGAAACGCGAGTACACGACCACAACATCCTCTTCTATCGCGAATGGACCGACGAGGCCTCGCAAATGCTCATCGACATGGACGCCGAGTTTTTCACACTCCTGCGCAAGATAGGCGTGGAAGGCATCCCCACCCTGCTCGACTACTACGAGAGCCACGACGCCCGCTCGCTCACCCAGAAAATTTCGAGCATCGCTGCCTTCCAGTCCATCCTCTCGCCCATGAAAGAAGCAGGGGGCGGATGGGTGGCCGATTTCGAAAGCCGATATTTCACCGAAGATTTCCCCTACGGCCTCGCCTTCATCGATCGCCTGTGCCGCGAGCATGGCATCGAGGCACCCTGCATCAGCAAAGTGCTGGCCTGGGGAATGCGTCAAATCAGTAAAGAACAGTAAAGATGAAAGTGTCGATTTTGGTGCCTATTTATGGCGTGGAAAAATATATCGAGCAGTGCGCCGTGTCGCTTTTTGAGCAAAGCCACGAGGATATAGAATACATCTTCGTGAACGACTGCACGCCCGACGGCAGCATCGACGTGCTGCGCTCGGTCATAGCGCGCTACCCACAGCGCCAAGGGCAGGTGCGCATCATCGACCACGAAGTGAACCGCGGCCTCGGCGCCGCACGCCACACCGCCACCGCAGCCGCCACCGGCGAGGTGGTGATGCACGTGGATAGCGACGACTACCTCATGCCCCACGCCGTGGAGCACCTCTGCGCCAAGATGAAAGCCTCGGGCGCCGACATCGTCGACGGCGGCTACGTGACCGTGACGGCAGGCAAGGAAAGCCCGCTTCACGCCCCATTTCACGGCAGCAACGTCACCTACCTGAAACTGATGCTTTGCCAAAATATCGTGTTCAACCGCATTTGGGGACGCCTCTACCGACGCTCGCTCTTCACCCAGGGCGGCATCAACTCGGTGGAAGGCATCAACTATGGCGAAGACTACGTGGTGGTGCCACGCCTGCTACTGGGCGCCAAGCGCGCGTGCCTCGACGAGGCCGTGTACGCCTACCGCGACGACAACGCCACCTCCTACACCCACAGCATCAACGAGAAGCACAACCGTTCCTTCTACCGCGCCCATGCCCTCGTGCACCAGCACTTCACCGCCCACGACACCGCCGGCACCTACGCCACCGCCCTGCAGATGGCCATGCTAGCCATGGTGCGCCACGCCCGCCGCTACGAAGGCCACTTCCGCAACCTCGACGCCCTCTGCCCCATCAAGGTGAAAGGCATCGCCCCCCGCCTGTGCAACGCCCTGCTGCGCAGCCGCCTCATCCCCTTCCCCATCGCCAACTTCATCTACCTAGCCACCCGCCGCCTCTACAAAGAGTGGCTGTGCAAAAAATCATAGCACCCAGCACCCACATCCTAACCACTCACCCCCCCCATCACGTTACGAACGGTCCTCTCGTTACTCACGTGACTCACGCACTTAGCCCCACACTCA
>JAUNCU010000223.1 GCA_030526455.1 Bacteroidales bacterium
ACACACATCCAATCCCTAGCGGGATTGCGCCGCCTAACCGTTCCGCTTCCCAACATAACTGTTTTTGCAACGTATATTATATTTATCCCCCAGGATTTTCCACTGAGCCGCGTTTTATGCCCCCGCCATGCTCTGCGTTTTGGCTCCACATATATTCTTTTAGGAATCAATATTACACAAAAAAAATAGGGATATCACCTTTGTGGATGATATCCCATGTTTTTATTGCTTTAGATATTGATTCTTAAGCGATTACTCTGCTGGAGCGGCTTCTGGCTCTGCTGCGAGGAAGTCGGCGAGGTCTTCGGCCTTGAATTCCTTCACGTAAGCGTGGTTGCCAGCAACGGTGCTTTCAGCGTAGCGTACGTATACGTTGGCGCTCTTAGCGAAGAGTTCTGGAGCGCGGGTAGCGTCGTCGAGGATGAGGAGCGACATAATGATTTCGGCAGTCATGTCGTAGAGGCGGCGAGCCAAGAAGTCGTGGAGGTCGTTGTTGGCGGCTTCCTTAACGTAGTTCACTGCGTCTTCATATTTTTCTACCATCTTCACAACGCGTTCCTTAAGAGCCTGGAATTCAGGAGCCACTTCCTTCTCGAGCATTTCCTTGATGATGCCGAGGTAGGTGCCGTTGGTCACGTAGCGGATAGCGGCCACCACCTGGAGTTGGGTAGTACCTTCATAGATAGAGAAGATGCGAGCGTCGCGGAAGAGGCGCTGGCACTTGTATTCCATGATGAAGCCCGAACCACCGTGTACCGAGATTGCATCGTAAGCGTTCTGGTTGGCGTATTCAGAGTTCATACCCTTAGCCAGTGGAGTGAAGGCGTCGGCAAGGCGAGAGTAGAGTTTCATTTCCTTGCGTTCTTCAGGAGTGAGCGTGCGGTCGCGAGCGATGTCTTCAAGTGCCTTGTAGATGTCGACGTAGCGAGCGGTTTGGTAAAGAATCGAACGGCCAGCGTCGAGTTTTGCCTTCATGCGGCTGAGCATATCGTAAACAGCGGGGAAGTTGATGATCTTCTTACCGAACTGTGCACGTTCCTTAGCGTAAGCGAGGGCTTCGTTGTAGGCTTCTTGTTCCACACCCACCGATTGAGCGGCGATGCCGAGGCGAGCACCGTTCATGAGCGCCATCACATACTTGATGAGGCCGAGGCGAGTGCTACCGCAGAGTTCTGCCTTTGCGTTCTTGTAGGTAAGTTCGCAAGTGGGCGAACCGTGGATACCGAGTTTGTGCTCGATGTGACGCACGTCTACGCCACCGTCGCGCTTGTCGTAGATGAACATTGACAGACCGCGGCCGTCCTTTGTGCCTTCTTCTGAGCGAGCGAGCACCAAGTGGATGTCGGAGTCACCATTGGTGATGAAGCGCTTCACACCATTGAGGCGCCAGCAGTTGTTTTCTTCATCGAAGGTGGCCTTGAGCATCACGCGCTGGAGGTCGGAACCAGCATCGGGTTCGGTAAGGTCCATCGACATGGTTTCGCCTTCCGAGATGCGTGGAATGTACTTCTGGCGTTGTTCTTCGCTACCGAATTCGTAGAGTGTGTCGATACAACTCTGGAGGCTCCACACATTTTGGAAACCAGCGTCGGCAGCCGAGATAATTTCGCTCAGCATTGAGAAGGTGGTGTTAGGCAGGTTCAAACCGCCGTAACGACGAGGCATTGACACGCCCCAGAGACCAGCCTTGCGAGTAGCGTCGAGGTTTTCGTAAGTCTTGCTTGCATAGATCATGCGACCATTTTCCAAGTGTGGACCTTCTTGGTCAACCGACTCAGAGTTGGGTTCTATGATGTTAGCGGCCACGTCGCCAGTGATTTCGAGAATGCGCTTATAGTTTTCGATAGCGTCTTCGTAGCACACTGGAGCGTCAGCAAACTTATCTTTATCTTCGTAATTGCGTTCCTTAAGATCAACGATTCGCTTCATGAGCGGATGGCTCAAGTGGAATTCAATTTCGGGATGATCAGTATAGTAATTAGCCATTGTTTAATATTTTTCTAATAAATAAATTTTTATGCAGTCCCAAGAACAGGAGCAAGAATTAACAAGAAGTTAAACTCCTTAACTTCTTAACTCCTATTAAGTATTATTTCGAGTTTTGCTTGTAATACTTAATGAGTTTTGGAACCACTTCTTCCACAGTGCCATTGATCACGTAGTCGGCGATCTTGTTGATTGGTGCTTCTGGATCGTTGTTGATTGAGATAATGATGCCTGCGTCCTGCATACCAGCGATGTGCTGGATTTGGCCAGAGATACCGCAAGCGATATACACCTTAGGATGAACAGTGACACCAGTTTGGCCCACCTGACGGTCGCCATCTACCCAACCAGCGTCGACGGCTGCACGCGATGCACCCACTTCGCCGTGGAGTTCCTTAGCGAGTACGAAGAGTTGGTCGAAACCTTCCTTGCTACCCACGCCGTAACCACCGGCAACCACGATAGCAGCACCCTTGAGGTTGTGCTTAGCGGCTTCCACGTGGCGGTCGATCACCTTCACCACGAAGTCGGTAGTAGGAACATATTTTGCTACATCAGGGTAAACCACTTCGCCCTTAGCCTGACCTTCGTAGATGGCCTTCTGCATCACGCCTGAGCGCACGGTAGCCATCTGAGGACGGTTTTCAGGGTTAACGATGGTAGCCACGATGTTGCCACCGAAAGCGGGACGAATCTGATAGAGCAGATTGTCGTAGTGCTTCTTGGTCTTCACGTCGTCGTAGTCACCGATTTCAAGTTCGGTACAGTCGGCGGTAAGACCGCTGAAGAGTGAAGAAGAAACGCGTGGACCGAGGTCACGGCCAATCACAGTAGCGCCCATGAGGCAGATTTGTGGTTGTTCTTCCTTAAAGAGGTTCACAAGCACTGAAGTGTGAGGAGCAGAAGTGTAAGGGAAGAGGCCTTCAGCATCGAAAACGTAAAGTTTGTCGACACCGTAAGGGAGAATCTGGTCTTCCACCTTGCCCTTGATACCTGTACCAGCCACTACGGCTTCGAGGTCAACACCAAGTTCGTTGGCCAACTTGCGGCCCTTGGTGAGCAATTCTTGAGATACTTCGGCAACAGTAGTGCCTTCGATTTCGCAATATACAAATACGTTATTCATTGTCGTCTATCTACTTCTACTATTAACCAATAATCTTATCTTCGAGTAATTCCTTGATGAGGCCATCGATGTCTTCATCCGAGCCGGTGAGCGTTTTGCTTTCCTTAGCCTGGAACACGATGTTCTTCACAGTCTTCACCTTAGTGGGTGAGCCGCTCAAGCCGCATTGTTCTGGATCGCCATCCACGTCGGCCACGCTCCACTCGTTGAGAGTGAGGTAGTCGCGCTCAGCGTAGAGTTCCTTCCAAGGTTCTTCGCCGGTGCGTTCCATTGGGCAAGTAGCGTATTTATACTTCATCACCAGTTTAGCGTTGCAAGGACGGCAAGGAGCGGCACTACCGTTCACAGTGATTACCACTGGCAGAGGTGCTTCCACAGTTTCCACGCCACCGTCGATCATGCGGCGGATAGTAGCCACGCCGTTTTCCACCTTCAGGATTTCTTCGGCGTAAGTCACCTGGTTCAGACCAAGTTTCTGAGCCACCTGAGGACCCACCTGAGCGGTATCGCCGTCGATAGCCTGGCGGCCACCAATCACGATATCAACAGGCTTTTCAGCGCTAATTTTCTTGATAGCAGTTGCGAGTGCGTAGCTTGTTGCCAATGTATCGGCACCAGCGAAGAGGCGGTCGGTAAGCAACCAGCCAGTGTCGGCGCCACGATACAAACCTTGACGAATAATTTCACCAGCGCGTGGAGGACCCATGGTGAGCATGCCGATGGTAGAACCAGGATGCTGCTCCTTCAAGCGAAGGGCTTGCTCCAATGCGTTTAAATCTTCAGGGTTGAAGATAGCAGGAAGAGCCGCACGGTTGATAGTACCGTCGGCCTTCATAGCATCTTTGCCAACGTTGCGGGTATCGGGTACCTGCTTAGCCAGCACAATGATATTCAAACTCATAATTTGTTGTTTATTATAATTTTAAATCAATATTTTAGAGTCGCAGCGGCGGTTCAGGCGCAAAAAGATGCCAAAACCGCACAAAAACTATGCAAAATTACACAAAAACGAGCAGAATACCAAAGTATTATTCTCTATTAAAATTTATTAATATAATGTGTAAACCACCACCCAGAATTATACAC
>JAUNCU010000224.1 GCA_030526455.1 Bacteroidales bacterium
ATGCGAATTAATTCTGTTGAATCCGTTGAATCTGTGTGAGCCTCAATAATAAATCCGTGTGATCCGTGAGATCTGTGTGGGGCTGTGTTCAACGAATTAAGCGTCATCGGCTTGCCGCTTCGCTCCGCGAAGAATTATGCGAATTAATTCTGTTGAATCCGTTGAATCTGTGTGAGCCTCAATAATAAATCTGTGTGATCCGTGAGATCTGTGTGGGGGAACTTGTCTATTTCCAATCACTTACGCTTCGAATTCTCCTTTGCCTTCTCTTGTTACTTCGAAGTCGCCTGTGGTGCAGTCTACTATGGTGGATGGGGTGGTGCCGCCGCGGCCGGCGTCGATTACCAGGTCGACCGATGCGGCGTAGTTTTCGGCTATCAGTTCGGGTTCGCACATGTAGTCGGCGTCGTCGGCTTCCACCGAGGTGGAGAGAATGGGGCGTCCCAGTTTTTCAACTATCTTGCAGGCGATGGCGTTGTCGGGGATGCGGATGCCCACGGTGCGGCGTCCTTTGAATGCCTTGGGCAACTTCGACAGCGCGGGGAAGATGAAGGTGTAAGGCCCTGGCAAATACTGCTTAATCACCTTAAACTCGCGGTTGCCGAATTTGGCGTATTCCGTGATTTGCGAAATCTCGTGGCAGATGATGGTGAGGTTGGTTTTTGCCGACTTCATCGCTTTGATGGCGCACACCTTCTCGATGGCGGAGTTGTTGAGCGCGTCGCAGCCTATGGCGTAGATGGTGTCGGTAGGGTAGATCACGATGCCCCCGTCGCGCAGGGTGTTCACCACCATGTCGATGTAGCGGTCGTTGATGTTTTCTTCGATAATGTTAAGGATTTGCATGATGGATGGTCGTTAGAAGGTGAGTATAGTGGTTTCGATATCAGTGGCTTGGGCGTATTTCTTCAGCAACTGCACGGTGAGCGCCACCGTCTCGTCCATGTCCATTTCGGGGCCAAAGCCGTTGATGTTGATTTGCACGGTTTTCGTGTCGAGCGTGAACTTGGTGCGCTCCTCGTCGCTGGTGGGAGTGGCGATACCGCCCAATGCGTCGCGATACACTGGCATGCCTTCAATGTTGAGCATGCCGCGGCCTATGCCGTTGTAGACTTCGCCCGCTTCACCCACGCCCAGCGTGAGCGTGTGGCCCACAATCTTGTCGAAGTCGAGTCCGCTGATGGGGTAGCCGCTCTTCACCGACACCAGGTTCACGATGTCGATGAGCGCGGTGAGTCGGTAGAGGCCGAGGTCGCGGATGATGCGGCGGCAGAGTGCCTCACTCGCCACGCGGTAGCGCCCGGGGTCCTTGCCGAGGCTTTTGTAGAGCCGGCGAGTGGCGGCCACGGCGGGACGCTGGTTGATGGCTAGCAGTTCGTAGGTGCGCTTCACCGCATCGGCTTCGGCGAGCAGTTCGTCCCAAAGCGCGTCGCAGGTATCGGCGTTCACCACTGTGGCTTTTATCAAGCCTATCTTCAATTGAGGGCAAGCCTCAAGTATTCTTTGATCTACATTCACGTTAAGCATAGGCGCAAAATTACAAATATAATTTTTAGAAAACAATAAACTCGCCCCGAAACCGTGATTTTGCACAGTGCTTTATTTGTAATTGCCCCAACTTTGCCGTAACTTTGCACCGTATTTTTCAAAACAGTAAACAATGGCACAAAAACCATCAATTCCTAAAGGAACTAGAGACTTTTCGCCCATAGAAATGGCGAAACGCAATTATATTTTCAACACGATTAAAGAGGTGTTCCTCCTCTACGGTTTCCAGCAGATTGAGACTCCCGCTATGGAGAATCTTTCTACGCTCATGGGAAAATACGGCGAGGAAGGCGACAAGTTGCTCTTCAAGATGCTCAACAGCGGCGACTACCTGAAGGCTGCGCCCGAGGATATGCTCCAGGCGCGCGACTACATCCACCTCATTCCCAAGATCAGCGAGAAGGGTCTGCGCTACGACCTCACCGTGCCTTTCGCACGCTACGTGGTGATGCACCGCAACGACATCCAGTTCCCCTTCAAGCGCTACCAGATTCAGCCCGTGTGGCGTGCCGACCGTCCTCAGAAGGGTCGCTACCGCGAGTTCTACCAGTGCGATGCCGACGTGGTGGGCAGCGATTCGCTGGTGAACGAAATCGAACTGGTGAGCATGATCGACGAGGTGTTTAAGCGCTTCGGCATCAACATCACCATCAAGATCAACAACCGCAAGGTGCTCAGCGGCATTGCCGAGGTGATTGGCGCCCCCGACAAGATCATCGACATCACCGTGGCTATCGACAAAATCGACAAGATTGGCCTCGAGAATGTGAATGCCGAGTTGCTCGAAAAGGGTCTGCCACAGGAGGCTGTGGATGCACTTCAACCACTGCTCACGCTCAGCGGCAGCAATGAGGAAAAACTCGCTACGCTCTCGCAACTGCTCGCCACCAGCGAAGTGGGCATGAAGGGTGTGGAAGAACTCCGCTATGTGCTCACCAACGCCGAGGCGAAGCAGCCTAAGGGCACCGTGGAACTCGACGTGTCGCTCGCTCGCGGCTTGAACTACTACACCGGCACCATCATCGAGGTGAAGGCGCAGGATGTGGCCATCGGCAGCATCACCGGCGGCGGTCGCTACGACAACCTCACCGGCGTGTTCGGCATGCCTGGCACTTCGGGTGTGGGCATCAGTTTCGGCGCCGACCGCATCTACGACGTGCTCAACACACTCGACCTTTACCCCAAGGACACCCTCGCTTCCACCAAGGTGCTTTTCATCAACTTTGGCGAAAAGGAAGGCGCCCTGTCGCTGCAGTATGTGATGAAACTGCGCGCTGAAGGCATTCCCGCCGAAATCTTCCCCGACGCCACCAAGATGAAGAAGCAGATGAGTTACGCCAACGCCAAGAACGTGGCTTACGTGGCGATGGTGGGCGAAAACGAAATGACCAACGGCACCATCGCGCTGAAGTGTATGGAATCTGGCGAACAGGTTTCGCTCACTATCGACGAGGTGATTGCGCGTCTTAAATAACACTACATTATTTTATAGAGAATCCCGTTCCGTTGCTGAGCGGGATTTTTTCTTCACACATTTATTTTATATCTTTGCACCCATCGACCACCTATTTTTTTCACTAAAGGGAAATACTCTATGTTTGAAACATTACTGAATCTTCCTCTTTTTCAAGGCATCAGCAAATCCACGCTCGCTTCGCTGGTGGAGAAATATCCTTTCCACTTCCTCAAGTATGAGCCTGGGACTACCATCATCGAGGCTGGCGACGCCTGCACCCATCTGCGCTTTGTGGTGTCGGGCAGTGTGAAAGTCACCACCTCGGGCCAGCAGGGCAATGTGGTGATGACACAGATTGTCGACGCGCCCGAAGTGATTGCCCCTGACTACCTCTTCGGCCGCACCACCCAGTATCCCAGCACCGTGACGGCGGCACAGCAATGCGGGGTGCTGCAAATTCAGAAGACCGACTACGTGAATATGCTGCAGGCCGAAAAGATTCTGCTGTTCAACATTCTCAACTACCTCTCGCGCAATTCCCAGAATCGCCTGTGGGAGTTCACCAGCCGTGCGGGCGGCAAGTTCAGCACACGCCTCGCGATTCTGGTCTACGAACTCACCACGCGCAACTCGCGCAGCATCAGCATCGCCTATAAGCAGAAGGAACTGTGCACGCTGCTGGGAGTGCGCCGCACCACGCTCATGGCGGCACTCACCGAGTTGCAGACCAAGGGCGTGATCACGTTCACCCCTAATGTGATACAGGTGCTCGACCGCCGTGCACTCATCGACTTAATCTCATTATAATATATATGGCAAATATCTCATATCCCACCCAGGGCACTTGTTCTTACCAAATCGACGTGGAGACCAACGACGCCGGCGAAATCGTGAACGTAACCTTCTACGGCGGCTGCCACGGCAATCTCCAAGGCATCTCGGCACTGGTGAAAGGCATGAAAATCACCGACGCCATCGCAAAACTCGAAGGCATACGTTGCGGCTACAAACCCACCTCCTGCCCCGACCAACTAGCCCGCGCCCTAAAAGCGCTCCTCTAGGGAGAGCGGAGGAGGCCGGTGGACTTTTCTCGAGGGGAATGAATACTATATGAGTAGATAGCATAATGTCCTGATAATCGGGGCGTAGAGGCGACGCAATCCCGTTAGGGATTGGATG
>JAUNCU010000225.1 GCA_030526455.1 Bacteroidales bacterium
TGTTGACTCGTTGACTCGTTGACTGAAAAAAAATGAAAACAGAAAACCCCTTCACCCGTTCGCTGGCCGTACGCATCATGATTTCCTTCGGTCTCATGAGCATAGGCCTCGTACTCTTTTCGGTAATCGCCACCCTGCTGGGTGCCTCACAAAGTAAATTCAGCGTCATGCTGCTGGGCGTGGTGCAAAACCTCATCGTGTTTGCCGGTGCCGCCATGCTCACCGCCAAGATATGCTACCGCAATGTGCTTCCATCGCTCAAGATGAAAGTAAAACCCTCGTGGCGCGGTATCGCCATGGTGGTGGCGGTCTACATCGTGAGCATCCCCGCCCTCAACTGGCTGGTGGACTGGAACGAGCACATCACCTTCCCTGCCTCGATGCAAAGCCTCTACGACACGCTCAAGCACTACGAAGACCTTGCCAAGGCGCAAACCGACTTCATGCTCAAGGGCAACGACCTGCTCACCATGCTGCTGATGACGCTGCAGGTGGGCGTGCTCACCGGCTTCGGCGAGGAAATCTTCTTCCGCGGCGCGGTGCTGGGCGCCTTCGAGCGCAAGCGCGGGCTCAACATCCACATCTCGGTGTGGACCGTGGGCATCATCTTTAGCGCCATCCACTTCCAGTTCTTCGGATTCTTCCCCCGCTGCTACCTAGGCATATGGCTCGGCTACCTCTTCGTGTGGAGCCGTAGCCTGTGGCTGCCCGTCATCGCCCACGCCCTCAACAACGGCCTCGTGGTGATCATCGCCTACCTCGCCGAGCAGCACCTCATCACCGCAGGCGCCATCGACAGCATAGGCGTGCCCGCCCCAGGCGAATTCCCCCTCCTCGCCCTAGCAAGCGCCATAGCCACCCTAGCCCTCATCATCACCACCCACCAGGTGCTGAAGATAGAATAATCACCGCGCAATATCGCAAATAAAAAAAACTGGCTGCCCTCTATGTGAGAGCAGCCAGCGCTGTTTTTTATTGCTTAGGCTTCACGAGATGGCGAAGCCTGTGTGGGCAATGATTTTGCGGGAAGATTAGAGGTTAGGATTTTCGTTCTTCCATTCTTCCACTGCAGGGATGATGCCGAGGCTAACGATTTCGTCGCGCATCTTCTGGAGGTGTTCGTACGAAGCCTGGAGAGCAGCCATTTCTTCTTCAGTGCCTTCAGGAGCAGTGAAGTGAACGCCGTCCTTGTCGATAGTAGTAGGCATAGCCATCATCACGTTCTTGAAACCGCACTTGTCGCAGTTCACGTAGCAACCAGCAGGCCAAGTGAAAGGTTCGCCACCCATAGCGCCTTCAATCATCTTCACTGCTTGGTAAGCAGGGCTCTGGAATGAACTGCGGCCACGGAGTTTGATGATGTTAGAACCACCTTGGATAGTCATGTGCTTGATTTCAGCCCAGCGTTCTTCGCTCAGTTCGCATTCAGCGAGAGGCTTGCCATCGATGAGCGCCTTAGAAGCGAATACAGCCATTTGTTCGCCGTGACCACCGTAAGTGAATGCGTTAGTCACCTTGTCTTGCTGTACGCCGAATTCTTGAGCCAATTGTTGTTGCAGACGAGTAGAGTCGAGAGCAGCGAGTGAAGTGAGTTGGTTAGGCTTCAGACCAGAGTGGATAAGAGCGGTGAGCGCAGTTACGTCGGCTGGGTTGAAGATCACAACCACGTGCTTCACGTCGGGGCAGTATTTCTTGATGTTTTCACCGAAGTCAGCAGCGATTTGGCAGTTACCCTTGAGGAGGTCTTCGCGGGTCATGCCTTCCTTGCGAGGAGCACCACCTGAAGAGATGATGTACTTAGCGCCAGTGAAAGCCACTTCTGGATCTACGGTGTAAGTGAGGTTAGCACCTGGGAATGCGCAGTGGCACATTTCATCGTACACACCATGAACACCTGGTTCATAGATGTCATACAGACAGATGTTTGGAGTAAGACCGAGCATCAAAACGCTCTGTACCATGTTAGAACCGATCATACCACCGGCACCTACGATAACGAGTTTTTCGTCAGTTAAAAATCCCATAGTAAGAATTCTTTAAAAATGTGATTAAAAATATAATTGATAGTTCGTTTTATAGCGTTTGGTTTGTACCCATTGTTTATAATGCAAAATTAGTGATTTTCACAATCACAAGCAAACAAATAGCGGTAATATGTTTCATTAAATAATGCTAAAATGCCGAGCGCATCGATGCCGGCTGCACCGATGTGGGCCAAAAGTGGCGAATACTGTGCCGCAACACTTGCCTATGTGCAGATTTTTGGAGAACTTTGCACTTTGAAAAAAAAATCGATTTAGACATTCATCTTAAGAAGCAGATATATAAATGAGAAGTAAATACATTTCCGACGCTATCCGTTACATCGGTGTCGACGACCCCGAACTCACGCTTTTCGAAAGCCAGTACACCCTCGAAGCCGGCATGGCCTACAATTCCTATTTCATCGACGACGAGCAAATCGCCGTGATGGATGCTGTGGACATGCGCAAGGTGGACGAGTGGATGCTCAATGTGGAGCGCCAACTGGACGGACGCAAGCCTGCCTACCTGGTGGTGCTGCACGTGGAGCCCGACCATAGCGCCGGCGTGAAGCGTTTCCTCGACGCCTATCCCGAAGCCAAGGTGGTGGGCAATGCCAAGACGTTCACTTTCCTGAGCCAGTTCTTCGACGGCTACAACTTCGACGAGCGCAAGGTGGTGGTGGCCGACGGCGACGCGCTAGCCCTGGGCAAGCACACGCTCACCTTCCTCACCGCGCCTATGGTGCACTGGCCTGAAGCCATGGTGGCCTACGAAGCCACCGACAAGGTGCTCTTCAGCGCCGACGCCTTCGGAAAATTTGGCGTATACGACGCCGATGCCGACGACTGGACCTGCGAGGCACGACGCTACTATTTCAACATCGTGGGCAAATATGGCGCTCCAGTGCAAATTCTGCTCAAGAAAGCCGCCACGCTCGACCTCAAGGTGATTGCTCCGCTCCACGGCCCCGTGCTGAACGACAATCTCGACTTCTACATCAATCTCTATAACACCTGGAGCAGTTACGAGCCTGAAGAGCCAGGCATTTTCATTGCCGTGGCTTCCATCCATGGCAATACGCTCGAGGCTGCCCACCTGCTGGCCGAGAAACTGCGCGCACGCGGTGTGAAGGTGGCGCTGAGCGACATCGCCCGCGAAGACATCGCCGAGGCGGTGGAAGACGCCTTCCGCTACGACCGCCTGGTGCTCGCCGCATCGAGTTACGACGGCGGCGTGTTCACCCCCATGGAGTTCTTCCTCTCGCGCCTGAGCCACAAGAATTACCAGAAGCGCCGCGTGGCTATCGTGGAAAACGGCACCTGGGCACCCACTGCCGCCAAGACCATCAAGGCCACTCTCGAGGGCATGAAGGATATCACCCTCGTTGAGCCAGTGGTGACCATTCGCTCCACCTTCAAGCCTGCCGACGAAGCCGCCTTCGACGCACTCGTCGACGCGCTCACGAAATAACCCATCAGCCACATGGAACAAGAATTTGCATCATCACTGCTCGAAAACGCCGTGAGCGAATTTGCCAAACTGCCCGGCATCGGGCGCAAGACCGCCTTGCGCCTGGTGCTCCATTTGCTCAAGCAAGACGAGATGAGCGCACGCAACTTCGGCGAGGCCATCATCAAGTTGCGCGAGGAAATACAGTATTGCAAAGTGTGCCACAACATCAGCGAAACGGAGGTGTGCCCCATCTGCGCCGACCAGTTGCGCGACGCCTCCACCATATGCGTGGTGGAGAATGTGAAAGATGTGATGAGCATCGAGAACACCCACCAGCACCACGGCCTCTACCACGTGCTGGGCGGACTCATCTCGCCCATGGACGGCGTGGGTCCACAAGACATCGAAATCGAGTCGCTCGAGCAGCGCGTGAAAGAGGGCAAGGTAAAAGAAGTGATACTCGCGCTCAGTGCCACAATGGAGGGCGACACCACCAACTTCTACATCTTCCGCCGCCTGGCACCCTACCCCGACGTAAAAATCACAATGCTAGCCCGAGGCGTAAGCGTGGGCAACGAAATCGAATACACCGACGAACTAACCCTAGGCCGCTCCATCCTCAACCGCACCCTTTTCTCCGACACATTTCATAAATAAGAGATTAG
>JAUNCU010000226.1 GCA_030526455.1 Bacteroidales bacterium
CCGAGTTTCACTTCAAGCAAAGCATAGGTACCGTTTCGCCTATGCAACACAGCGTCGCATTCAAGCCCGTTGCTGTCGCGGTAATGATACAACGCGCCATCAAGCGCTTCAGCATAAACCCGCAGATCGCGCACCACAAGATCCTCAAAAAACAGACCAAACGACTGCAAATCGGCCACCAAATCCTTCGGGCCTAGACCAAGGGCGGCGATACCGATGCTGGGATCAACGAAATGGCGGGTATCGCTGGTGCGAATGGCGGCCTTGCTTCTGATATTAGGGTTCCACGCCGCCAAATCTTCCACCACATAGAGTTTCTTCAGTGCTTTGATATAATCCATCACTGTGTTTTCGTCGAGCGTACTGGCATCGTTGGCAAGCATATCTTTGCGGAAGGTGTTCACCGACACTTGTTGCGAAACATTGCGAGCATAGGAGCGCAAGAGCAACTTTGCACGCTCGGGGCTGCGATTTACATTGTCGACGCGCTGAATATCGGACCTCACCACCGAATCGAAGTAGTCAAATGCCTGATCGAGGGCCACGCGGGACGAAACCAAAGTTGCCCACGGCCATCCACCACGACAAGTGAGATAAGCGAGCGCCTCTACGTCGAGCGCATTTTGAACGACGCCGAAGTCGTGGCCGTCGAAGAGATGCGACAGGCTGATTTCCCCGGTCGACTCTCCCGACTCATACAGGCTCATGGTGCGCATCTTCACATGCGCAAAACGCCCAGTGCCGCTATGCACTGTGGCATCGGCGCCAGGAAGTACCGACGAGCCCGTGAGGATGAACTGAGAGGGTTCACCCCTGCGGTCGACTTCGCCTCGAATGCAATCCCAAAGAGGAGGCAACGCCTGCCATTCATCCACCAAACGTGGCGTGGCTCCTTCAAGCAACGTTGCAGGACTGATTTCCACCAGTTGGCGGCTTTGAGCCAGCACCGAAGAATCCCCTAAATCGAGCACACTTTTAGCAATCTGCTTAGCCGTGGTGGTCTTGCCGCACCACTTAGGGCCTTCTATCAGCACTGCACCTTTGCCAAGAACTTTTCGCTCCAAAATTGCATCAGCAATACGATGTTTATACCTTGCCATAATTCAGTCGGTTTTTTAACACCACAAAATTATACCTATTTTTTTGAATTTCAAAACATTTTGAAAAGAATTCAGTAATTTGTGGCGGTTTTGTTCAGTAATTTGTGGATTTACTGAGGGGGCTTTTTGTGTGGGTATTTTGAAAACCCACAAAAACCCACCGAAACCCAGAAAAAGCCTATATGAGAATGAGAATGAGAATGATATATGAGATAGAAACTAAAGTTTCTACTACGCCTTCGGCTAACGCGCGCGCGAGGAAAAACCCGCCGCCGTCATCGCCGAAAAAATGCTGCGTACTGAAAACCGCCGGCGTCGCCGAAAAAACGCTGCGTGCAGAAGCATGATGGCAGCGCAAAAAAATCGGCTCGGTAGCGGTCCTCTTTGGGATTGCGCTGCCGAGCCGAATGTGATGGAGATTATTTCCTATCCGAGCCTACTGGGCTAGGATGATGTTGATGATGCTGGTCACGTCGCTCACGTCGACGCGGCCGTCGCCGTTGAAGTCGTATTCCTTGTCCTCAGGCACGGTGCCGAGAATCATGTTCACCATGAGCGTCACGTCGCTCACGTCGTAGTGTTTCTCAGCCTTCTGGGTCACCTTGAGGGTGAGGGTGTCGAAGCCGTCGGTGAGGGTGATGGTGGCTGTGCGGCTCTTCATGCCTTCAGGAAGGGCGTCGTAGGCAATCTTGAGCGTATCGAGGGTGAGGCCGTTAGGCTTGCTCATGATGCGGCACCAGTTGGCGTCGACCACGGGATCCTTGTAGCCGTATACCGAGTAGATTTGCTGCTCTACAGTGCCTGCGGTGGCTGGCACCTTGATTTCGTCGATGCCCACGGGCAGGGTGGTGATCACTGAGTGAGCCACCATGGGGAAGATATAGAAACTGGTCTGTCCGCCTTCGCCGCCTTCAAAGTAGCCGGTGAGGGGCACCCATTTGCCTTTCTTGAGCATGTAGGCGGTGTTGCCCTCGGTGCGGAATTTCGCCATGGCAAACGACACGTTGCACGAGTCGTTCCACTCGGGAATGCCGTCGACGGTGAACCAGAACTCGTCGTTCACCACTGTGGGTGGGAATTCAAATTCAGTGCCCACGAGGGTGCTGCCGCCGGTTTCGAGTTCGAATGTGCTCCACCATGCCGATTCGAGTTTCTTGCCAGGGAGGCCGTTTTCGCTCTCACGCAGGTGCACGCCGATGCTCTGAATTTGGTCGGCAACGCTGGTGGCCTTGTTGGTCACGAAATACACGTAGGCGCCATACACCACCAGGGGGCGAGAAGGCTTAGAGAAGCGTTCGCCGTATTCGGTGATGCCCATGCGGTTGCTGCCGGGGAAGGTGCCTTCGCCCAGGCTATAGGTGATGGGCACGTCGCCAGGCATGATATTGTTGATCACGGCTTGATATTCCGCGGTCACGTCCACTTGGTCGGTGCTCTTGCCGTGGCTGTTTGCCACTTCGAGGGTTGCGGTCTGCTTGTGGAGGTATTCGTAACTCACCTTGGGGCACTCTTGGGTGCTGGTGGCTGGCGATGCGCCGGTGAAGGTCCAGTTCCACTGCGTGGGGAAGCCGGTAGAGGCGTCGGCGTATTGCACGGGAGCCAGCGGAGCCACCAGAGGCAGTCGAGTAGAGGCCTCACGGAAGGTGGCTGGAGGCAGGATGCGAGCCACGGGAGCCTTACCGGTGACGGTAACGAAGCCGTTGCGGGTCACGGTCGACTTAGCGCCCTGGGCGTCGATCACGGTGAGCGTAACGTCGTAGGTGCCGTCTTCTTTGTAGAACACCTGTGGATTCTGCTCGGTAGATGTGGCTGGAGTGCCGCCGGGGAATGCCCATTGCCACTTCACGGGAGCGCCTTGCGAGAGGTCGGCAAATTTCACCACCTCGCCAGTGGCCACGTTCACGCCCTCAACCGAAGCCACGCCCTTCACGGCAAGGCCGTCGATGGCGAAGTCCGACATATAGCCGCCGGTCTTGAACGTATCGTTCAGGCCAGGACCGTAGGTAAAGCGGAATTTCACATTCTTGCCGGCGAAGGCGGCGATATCAGCCTCCACCTTGTGCCAGATGGTGCCAGTGTGGCCCGATTCCATCGCGCTGTTCCACAACTCGGTGGAAGTGGCGAAATCGTCGGTCGACACGCTCAGGGTGAGCACGGCGTAGTCGTTGAAACTTTCAGAATACTTCACATAGGCGTGGAAAGTGCCGTTGGTGGGCACTGCCACAGCAGCGCTAGTGGCGTGGGCAATGGCGCGGCGATACACCTGGTAGGGGCCTTCCACGAAGAGCGACTGCACATCGCTGCTCTCAATTTCGCTGAAGCCCTTGCTCTTGAGCGACCACTTCACGTAGTTGTCGGCATCGTTGGCGAGCGTCCAGCCGTCGGAACCCTGGTCGAAATTCTCGCTCCACACCGTTTTTTGCGACGAAGCGCCTTGCACACTGAAAGCGGCCTGCAATTCGGCAGACGCCATGGCACGCACGCGTTTAGGCATCACCACAGACGCAGCCTTCTCCACCTTCACAGGCGAGAACGAGGGGCGCTGGGCAGCATCGCGTGCAGGCTCTGCAACCTGCGCTTGCACTGTCAAAGCGGCAAGGCACAGAGCGATAGATGATAAAAACGTTTTTCTCATACTGAGTTTCGTATTTTGATGATATTTTTTAGTTAATAGTTGCAAAATGCTTTAATGGCAATGCAAATATAATGCATTTTGCCGTAGGGGTGGATAACTTTTAACACAAAAAAGCACTTCATCAACACCCCGCAATCGGCACCGTGCAAGCAACGTAGTTGCTCACCACCCCCAAAAACCAGAATACCCTTTTGCACTTGACGCCCCTCAGCCCCGCGCAGTAATTTTGCAAAACAGTTCTTTGACATACTGGACCAGCAATGCCGACAGGGAAAGCCACCGCCCCACCCTCCTCACCCCAATCCTGCCACCAGAATGGCGAGCGTCAGCGAGCCCTCCCGAGTGCTCCGAGTGCTCCGAGAACTCCGTGTGCTCCTAGCCCCACCCTCCTTGCAA
>JAUNCU010000227.1:0-3616 GCA_030526455.1 Bacteroidales bacterium
CCCGCTAAAAAAAAGAGGCCCAAGTCGCAATCCACGACTGGGCCTCAGATATCATATTCACATTCCTTACTTCTGGCGGTAGTAGAGGGTGCCGCAGAAGTAGAGGGCGTCGAGCGACTTGATGTAGGCTATCGACACCATTTCGGGGATGCCTTCTGCCTCCCAGGAGTCGATGAGGCGGTTGCCGTCGGCGTCGTAGGCCGACTTGCCCCATTCCCACTTGTCGGTGTTGAACCACTGCTCTTCAAGCATGCCTATCTTGCCGGGGCGGCTGCGCACGGTGCGTGGCTCGTGGTAGCGGCTCTTCTGGTACAACTTGATGCAGCCGTTTTCCACCTCGAGCGGGTCTTCGTAAATCATGTTGTCGCCATAGAAGGCGCTGATCACGTAGCACTGCTTATGGCGCTCGGTGGCTTCGGCATTGACTTCCGTTCCGTCCCAATTGTAGTATTTATGGTCGCCCAGATGGGAAAGGAAGATGCGTATTTCTTTGCCCTCTTTTGAGCGGAACACGGCCTTCTTCCCCACCGATTGCACGGTGAGTTGGTGCATCTTGTAGATTTTCACCGTCACGTTTTTCTTGGGCAGCAGGTGGGAGTAATACTCGCCCGTTTCGTTGCCTTCATATTTCCATGTGGTGGCGTTTTTGCTCACCATGCGATTGATGGGGTCGTTGGTGTCGACGATGAGTTGTCCCTTGTGGTAACCCTGGAAATCCACCTTGGCATAATATGCCTTGAGCACACCCACTTGCTGCGCCCGCACGGCTGTGCTGGCCACCATCATGCCCAGCAGCAGAAGGAAAAATTTACTTTTCATACTTCATCTCGTTTTAATAAGAATAAAAAAAAGCATAAGTTATCGCCCACAAATGTAAGCATTTATTCGCAACCGTGCGCAATCCCCACCCAGAAAAAAATAGCGGCGGGCGATGGCGCGCATTAGATTTCGTCGAGCGGGATGCGGGTGTGCTGCGCTTGCTGGCGGAAGGCTTTGGGCGTCATGCCGGTCACCTGCTTGAATTGCGAGGAGAGGTGGGCGGGCGAACTGTAGCCCAGGGTGTAGGCGATTTCGCTGGTCGACTCCTGGCTGTAGCACAGCAGTTCCTTGGCATACTCCACGCGGTGGAGAATGGCGTAGCGCTCGATGGTGACGCCTCTCACTTCGCTGAAGAGTTTGCTCAGGGCGCTGTAGTCTTTCGCCAGCAAGCGCGAGAGGTAGTCGGAGAGCCTTGGGCGGTCGCCGCTCATGCGCACCCATTCGAGCACGGCTAGGCGCAGGCGTTCCACCAGTTGCGACCGTGGGTCGTCGAGCAATTCAAAGCCCATGCCCTTGAGCGCCGTGGCGAGGGCGCTGAGTTGGTCGGCACTGACGGGCTCCTGAACGGTGGCATCGCCCAGATTCACCTCTTCCACCTGCAGCCCGTGCTCAATGAGCAGTGCCCTCACCGCAGCAATGCAGCGAGGACACACCATGTTTTTAATGTGAAGGCGCATCATAGTGGCACTGAATTACTTCTTCGATGCAGCCTGCTTCTTGGCCTCCACCTTCTTCACGTCGTAGCCTATCTTCTTGAAGGCCTGAGCGTAGGCGTCGAAATTGCCTTTGCTGGCGTCGTAGACGATGGTCACGGTTTGGCTGGGCACCGAGGTTTCGATCTTCTTCGTGCCTTTCACGAAGCGGATGTTCTTCTTGATGAAGTTTTCGCAACTCATGCAGTGCATCTGCGGATTGGTGGTCACTACGAGGGTATCGGTCTTGCTTGCGGCAAATGCGCCCACTGCCAGCGAGGCAAAAAGGGCAATCAATAATTTCTTTTTCATAATCATGAATGGGGGTTAAAATTTTTCTAATTTGAATCTCACGCCTATGTAGGCCATTGCTCCCGTGGAGGGACCCCAAATTTGGGTGGCGTCGAAGGCCGGGGTCCATGGCTGGTGGGCGTTGCGTATGGGATTGGGAATCTTGTAGTTGGTGAGGTTTTCTCCACCCAGATAGATGCTGAAGAGGCGGAATTCGCGGGTGATTTGCGCCTGCAATTGGAAATGGGCGGGATAGGAACTGCCGTCGTAGAAGTGGCCGCCACCATTGAGTTGGGTGGTGAGGTCGAATTTCCAGATGTCCATTGGCGTGCTGTACGACAGGGTGAGCAGCCCCTTGTAGCGCGAGGTGAGCGGCTTGAGGCGGAGCACGCCGTCGTAGGTGCACTTCACATCGTTCAGGCGGAAAGCACCGGTGGCGGTGAAGCCTTCGAAGAAGGGATAGGTGGCGTCGATCTGCAGGGTGTGGCTGTAACTCTTGCCGTTCAGATTTTCGAAGGAGAGGGTGTGCGCGCCCTTTGCACCGTCGAAGTTGAGCACCATCTGCTTCAGGAAGTGGGTGTAGTAATACTCGAGGTTGAGTTCCAGATTCTTGCCGGCGATGGGCAGGTTGAAACTGGTGGAGGCGCCATAGTTCCAGGCTTCCTCTTGCTGCAGCGATGGGTCGATGTGCACGGTGCGCCCGCTGGCGAGCATGGTCACATTCTCGGCCAGTGCATGGGGCGAGCGGTAGCCTTTACCCGCCGAAGCACGCAAGGTGAACCATGGCGTGGCGGCATATTTCACGTGCAGGCGTGGGGTGAAGAAACTGCCGTAGCGCGAAGAGTAGTCGTAGCGCACGCCAGGCATCACGGTGAGTTTCTCGCCTAGTTTGTAGGTGTACTGCGCATAGAGGCCCGATGTGGTTTCGCTGTCCTTTCCCAGCACGATGTCGGCAAGGTTGGTGCGCTCGTTGTAGTAGTCGTGGTTCACCGAGGCGCCCACGCTCAGGTTGTGCTCAGGGGTGAACGAGGTTTCAAACATGAGTTGCGCATAGCCGTTCTTCTGGGTCACGTCGTAGAGGGTGTTGCCGAAGTGGTTTTTGGCATCGTGCCACGAGCCGTGGAGCATCAGCGCCAGCGAGGTGCCTCGGTCGGCGTTGAGGGTGAAGCCATTCTTCCACTGCGCCTCGTAGCGATTGGTGGCGACGCCGGTGGTGTAGAGTGGCGCATCGGTGCTGTGGGCGTGCTTTTGGCTTTGGCCGCCGGTGCGCTCATCGCGAAGCACGCGGGCCGAGAGTTGGCTGATCCACGTGGGCGACACGTAGGCCCAGCGGTGCATCAAGTTGTATTGGCGCAATTTGGGCATATCCATAAAGCCGTCGCCATTGCCGTCGTGATCCATCTGTCGGTTTTCGAAGTGGAGCAGCGCGCTGGTGGAGAGGCGGTCGTTGAGGTGGATGCTGCCGTCGAGGTTCACCTCGGTCTTGAGTTCGCTGTCCTGGTACACGTTGGCGCGCACGCCGTCGGTGCCCTGAGGCTTGAGAAACTCGATATTGATTTGCCCCGTGGTGCTTTCGTAGCCGTTTTTCACACTCGAGGCGCCCTTGCTCACCTGAATCGACTGCATCCATGGGCCGGGCACGTAGCCTAGCGAATAGGGCAACGAGGCGCCGCGCAGGTTGGGCACGTTTTCGGTGAGCATCTGCACATACGTGCCGCTCAGCCCCAGGAGTTTGATTTGCTTGGCACCAGTGGCGGCATCGCTATAGTTCACGTCCACCGAGGGATTGGTGGTGAACGACTCGCCCAGGTTGC
>JAUNCU010000227.1:3626-4126 GCA_030526455.1 Bacteroidales bacterium
TGCAGCAAGCCGCACGCATGAGTTGGCGCTGGCCTATGATGTCCATATTCTCCACTCTCATGGTGGAACGCAAGCGGGGAGTGGATTTCACCACCACCTCCGAGAGGCGGTAGTCGGTGTCGAGCGTGTCGGGCTGCTCGGTGGCCTGAGCCTTGGCGGCAACAGGCATCATCAAGCACGGTGCAAAAAGAAATGTGAGTCGTTTATTCTTCATTCGTTCTGTCTGTTTTCGTTTCTGGGTGCTCAGTTAAGGCGTCTATCACCCTTCTCCATTAAAGAATTTTGGCAATTACTTACACCCCGCACTCGCAAAGCCCTAAAGCGCGTAAGCAAGAAACCACAAAGTTACAAACAATCACCCAAAACGCAAAAAATGCAGCCCCCCACCCTTCCGAAAACTCAAAAAATCGGCAGGATTATAGCGGAAACGCTAGGCGACCATCAGCCGCCGTCGGAGACGGATTATTATGGTTAACTCCATGCAAGCGAGTGAATTGCGC
>JAUNCU010000228.1 GCA_030526455.1 Bacteroidales bacterium
TTCACTGCTATTTTGCGAAGGGCAGGCGGGCTGCCACTTCGTTTTGTGATGCAAAATTATATATTTTCTGTGTATTATACAAAAATCGTCCCGAAAGACGCGTGTTAATCTTTCGGAACGATGTGATTATTTGCTGCAGAAGGCTCAGTGCTATAGCAGCGTCATCACCAGAATCTGGGCGGTTACCACGCGCAGGAACATGGTGAGAGGATACACGGTTGAATAGGCCACGGCAGGGGCGTCGTTGCCGGCGGTCTTGTTGGCGTAAGCCAGCGCTGGCGGGTCGGTGGTGCTGCCTGAGATGAGGCCCATGAGGGTGCAGTAGTTGATCTTGAATTTGCCACGGGCAATGAATCCCACGATGATGAGCGGGATGAAGGTGATCATGAAGCCGTAGAGCACCCACTTGGCGCCGGTGCCGTTGAACACGGTGGCGGCGAAATTGGTGCCCGCTGCCAAGCCCACCGAGGCGAGGAAGAGGCAGATGCCGAGTTCGCGCAGCATGAGGTTGGCGCTCGATGAGGTGTAGGTCACGAGTTTGATCTTATGGCCGTAGCGACCGATGAGGATGGCTGCCACGAGCGGACCGCCAGCCAGACCGAGTTTCATGGGCACCGACATGCCTGGCAATGCCAGTGGCAGCGAGCCGAGCACGATACCGATGAAGATGCCGATGAAGATGGTGAACATGTTGGGGTGGTCGAGGCGCTTCATGGAGTTGCCGAGGCGTGCAGCGAGGCGGTTGATATCCTCGAGTTGGCCCACCACGGTGATGCGGTCGCCCACCTGAAGCGAGAGGTTGGGGTTGGCGAGCAGGTCGAGACCGGCGCGGTTCACGCGGGTGGCGTTGAGGCCATAGCCCTTAGGCAGACGGAGCGAACCGAGTTTTCGGCCTGAGAATTCGCTGTTGGTGACCACGATGCGGCGGCTCACCACAGGGGTTTGTTCTTCCTTCCAGTCGTAGTCCACCTTTGAGCCGATCACGGCGTCGAACACCTCTTCGTCTTGCTCGGAGATGACCACGCGCAGCAGGTCGCCTTCGGTTACCACGGTGTCGGCCTTAGGAATCAAGATTTCGCCGTCGACCTTCTTCACGCGCGATATCACGAAGTTGCGGTCCATGATGTCGTGCAGGCGATGGATGGTGCGGTCGAAGATGAGTTTGTTGCTCACCTTGTAGGTCACCACGTGAGGCTTGAGGAGGCTGTTGGCGTTGTCGTCTTCAATCTCCTTGGCATCGTTCTTGATGTTGATTTTGAAGATGGCTTTCACCAGAATCATCGAGAGGATGATGCCCACCACGCCAAGGGGATAAGCCGCAGCATAGCCCATCGACATCGACTCGTTGAGCGCCGTGGCAGCATCGCCTTCGGTTTCGATGAGTGCCTGCTGTGCGGCACCGAGGCCGGGGGTGTTGGTCACCGCACCAGAGAGGATACCCACGATTTCGTTGGGTTCCACGCCGCCAATGCCAAAGTAGATGGCCAGGGCCACCACAATGTTGAGCGCGATGATGCAGATGGCGAGGCCGTTGAGCAGCATGCCGCCTTCCTTAAACGAGGAGAAGAACGACGGACCCACCTGCAAACCAATGGAGAATACAAAGAGAATGAGGCCAAACTCCTGAATGAACTTCAAGGTGTTGTGGTCGATAAACGCTTGATCGGGCGCAATCACGTGCCCGAAGTGCCCTGCGAGAATACCCACAAAAAGCACAAAGGTGGCGCCAAGCGAAATGCCGAAGAATTTCACCTTGCCCAGAATCACGCCTATGGCGATGACGATGGCGTAGATGAACAAGGCATGCGCGATAGTGCTACCTGTAAACAAATCGATTAACCAGTCCATATAAATAAATAGTAAGATTTTACCCTTCTCAGTAGGCCAAGGAGGCTTATTTCGGGTACAAAGTTACTAATTTTTCCCGATTTATGGAAATTTGTCGGTAATGAACCGCAAAACCCTGGCGCTCGGCATCCAGCGCCTGGTGCTTTTTTGGGTGGGACTGGCTGCCTGAAAACTTGTGCTGCTACCATAACCGACCCTCTCCGAGGCTCATTCCTTAGTGGCTCCTTATCTCCAAGCCGCGCTCGCGAATTGCTACGCAATTCACTCGCTTGCATGGAGTTAACCATTATAAGCCGTCTCCGACGGCGGCTGATGCACACCTGGTGTAAGGTGGCGATTGCCTAGCGTTTTTGCTATACACCTGCCGCATTTCGTGCATTTGGTTGGGGGCTGGCTACAGGTCGGCGTCCTGGATTTCGGTTTGGCACATCTCGGTGTATTCCTCCCAGAGGGGGTCTTCTTCGGCGTGGAAGGAGAGGGGGAGGGCAGGGAAGGCGGCGAGCACTTCGTTGATTTTGCGCTGGAAGATGTGGAGGCTGCGGGCGTAGAACACCCAGTTGCGCTCGCCGTCGCCGGTGTAGATGCCGGTTACCACGGCGGTGGGGTCGGCCATGAAGCAAGCCTCGATGGCGTCCTGCACCTGCTCCATCAGCGACGAGGTGCCTTCGTCGGGCATGCCTTTCTCGGCTGGGGTGTAGGTCCAGGTCATTTCTATGCGGTAGATATACTTGCCGGTTTCGCGCACGTTGTCCATGCCGCGACGGCCCGTCACGAGTATCAGATTGCCGTTCTCGGCTTCAGCGGGTGCTGTCCACCAGTCGGTGGAGATGTGGAGTTTTGCCATAATATGCGATGTTGAAATTTTTGATAAAGATAGAAAACAATGCCGAAACCACCAATTTTTGGCCCATGATTTTTGTGTTTCGCAGAAAAAGCGTAACTTTGAGCAAACGATAAACACACAATCTAAAAAATCAATCATCACTATGACAGGAATGATCATAATTTCGGTATTGGCGCTGGTGGCCGTGGGCGTGCTGGCGATGATGCTCGTGCGCGCACGCGAAGAAGGCGCACGCATGCACGAGCAAGTGAAAATCTTGGGCGATGAGCAGCGCAGGCTCAAAGACGAGTCGAAACTGGTGTTTGGCGAAGTGGCGCGCCAGTTGCTCGCCGAGCAGAGCCGCACGATGCGTGAGCAGAACGATGTGCGCATGAACGAGATCGTGAAGCCGCTCAAGGAGAATCTGGAGAGTCTGAAACGCTCGATCGACGGCTACAAAACCGAGCAAGTGGGCTACGCCGCGGCGCTGAAACAGCAAATCAAGGACTTGACCGACATGAATCGCAACATAGGCCAGGAGGCGAAGGAACTCACTCTGGCGCTGCGTGGCGACAGCAAGGTGCAGGGCGACTGGGGTGAAATGGTGCTGAAGCAGATTCTCGATCTTTCTGGACTGCAAGAAGGGGTGAACTACCAAACCCAGATGACGCGCGAAGCCGACGGCTCGGTGATTAGAAACGAGGAAGGCGGCCATCTGCGCCCCGACGTGGTGTTCTTTATGCCCGACAAGAAACGCCTGATCATCGACTCGAAAACGTCGCTCACCGCATATGTGGAATACGTGAACGCTGCCGATGGCCTCGACCGCGACGCTGCGCTGAAGCGCCACGTGGCGAGTGTGAAAAAGCATGTGGATGAGTTGGCGGCCAAGAAATACCAGCAAATTAAGGATTCGGCCGACTTCGTGATGATGTTTATCCCCAACGAGCCCGCCTATCTGCTGGCCATGAGCCACGACGCCGCTCTGTGGGAATATGCCTACCAGCGCCACGTGGTGATGGTGAGCCCCACGCATCTGATTTCGGTGGTGAAACTCATCAGCCAACTGTGGGCACGCGACCGCCAGTCGAAGAATGCCATCGCCATCGCCGAAGAGGCGGGGAAGATGTACGACAAGTTGGTGGCGTTCATTGCCGATATGGAACTGGTGGGAAAAGCGCTCGATTCGGCGCAGAAAGCCCATGGCGAGGCGTTGAAAAAACTTTCAGAAGGCAGGGGCAACCTCGTGGGCCGCGCCCAAAAGGTGAAAGAACTCGGCGCCAAAGCCTCAAAACTCCTGCCGGAATAGAGGGGAGCGGCAAAACGTAGAATAAGGTAGGGACGCGATACATCGCGTCCGCGCCAGGTGAATGGTATTGTTTTGATTTGTATTTTCCTGATTTTGGTTGACTGTAAAAAGTCGTTACCCCTAATAAAAG
>JAUNCU010000229.1 GCA_030526455.1 Bacteroidales bacterium
GGGGCTTTTTTTGCGGGGAATTTTCGCTGGTGGTGAAATATGTGGCGATTGTGTAGGAGTGGTGTGAGAGTTTTTTCGTAACTTTGTAGTTTGAAATAATATGTGAACGAAAATTTTTGAAACACAACTGAATATGTCGATAGATAATATCTTATCTCAAGCCACCGCCGAAGCGGTGAAAGCGCTCTACGGCGCCGAAGTGGCAGCCGAAAGCATTGTGCCTTCTACCACCAAGAAGGAATTTGAAGGTAATCTCACCATTGTGGTTTTCCCATTCCTGAAGGCTTCACGCAAGCGTCCTGAAGACACTGCTCAGGAAATTGGCGAATACCTGGTGGCCAACTGCGAAGCCGTTGAGAAATTCAATGTGATCAAGGGCTTCCTCAACATCACCATCAAGCCATCGTTCTGGACCTCGGTGCTGCAAAGTGTGGCCGCTGAAGAAAACTTCGGCTTCAAGCCCGTGACCGACGACAGCCGCCTGGTGATGATTGAATACTCTTCGCCCAACACCAACAAACCTCTGCACCTGGGTCACGTGCGCAACAACCTGCTCGGCTTCAGTCTTGCGAAAATCATGGAGGCCAACGGCCACAAGGTGGTGAAAACCAATATTGTGAACGACCGCGGTATCCACATCTGCAAGTCGATGCTGGCATGGCTCAAGTGGGGCAACGGCGTCACTCCAGAGCAGGCCGGCAAGAAGGGTGACCACCTGATAGGCGACTTCTACGTGGAATTTGACAAGCACTACAAGGCCGAAATCAAGGAATTGATGGAAGGCGGCATGAGCCAGGAAGACGCCGAACGCGAATCTCCGCTGATGAAGGAAGCACGCGTGATGCTCAAGAAATGGGAAGACGGCGACGAGGAAGTGCGTTCGCTGTGGCGCACCATGAACGAGTGGGTATACGCCGGCTTCGACGAAACCTACGCACGCATGGGTGTGGGCTTTGACAAAATCTACTACGAGAGCAACACCTATCTCGAGGGTAAGGAAAAGGTGCTTGAAGGCCTTGAAAAGGGCATCTTCTACCGCAAGGACGACAACTCGGTGTGGGCCGACCTCACTGCCGACGGTCTCGACCACAAACTCCTGCTCCGCACCGACGGCACCTCAGTGTACATGACCCAAGACATCGGCACCGCCAAACTCCGCTTCCAGGATTATCCCATCGACCAGATGATATACGTGGTGGGCAACGAGCAGAACTACCACTTCCAGGTGCTCTCGCTGCTGCTCGACAAACTCGGCTTCAGTTGGGGTAAGGACCTCATCCACTTCTCCTACGGCATGGTGGAACTGCCTAACGGCAAGATGAAGAGCCGCGAAGGCACCGTGGTCGACGCCGACGAACTCATGGACGAAATGATTGCTACCGCTCGCAACATGAGCGAAGGCCGCCTCAAGGGTGTGCCCGAAGAGGAGATGGACAATGTGTACCGCATCATCGGCCTCGGCGCGCTCAAGTACTTCATCCTCAAGGTTGACCCACGCAAGAACATGCTCTTCAACCCACAGGAATCAATCGACTTCAACGGCAACACCGGCCCATTCGTGCAGTACACCTACGCACGCATCCAGTCGGTGCTCCGCAAGAGCGAAGCAGCCGACGCTGCCACCGATATCACCGCCTACGAGCCCAACGAAAAGGAAATCGAAATTATCCAGCGTATTGCTGATTTCCCATCGGTGGTTTCGGAAGCAGGCCGCACCTACAGCCCAGCACTCATCGCCAACTATGTGTTTGAACTCGCCAAGGGCTACAACCAGTTCTACCACGACTACAGCATCCTGCGCGAGGAAGATGGCTTGGCACGCGCCTTCCGTCTGCAACTGTCGCGCACCGTGGCCGATATCATCAGCCGCGGCTTCAGCCTGCTCGGCGTAGAAGTGCCCGAACGCATGTAATGTTTTTTGGCACGCTTTTTGCTATATCCATAAGCAAAACGCGAATATTTACCAATTTTTTAAAAGAATACAATTATGAACGAATTGAATTATCTCAACGGCCAGCAAGGCTATGGTTCAGCCAGTGCAATTCAGGCTGAAATGAGCATGGCGTCATATGTAGCAAAGGCTATGCAACGCGTGTTCGGCAAGATGTTCCTGGGTATTTTGGTCACCGCATTCGTGAGCCTCGGCATTGCCACTTCGCCAGCGCTGCTCCAAACCATCTTCGCCAGCAAGTTGATTTTCTTCGGCTTGGTGATTGCCCAGTTTGGCTTGGTGATTTGGCTCTCGGCCGGTATCAATAAGATGAGTGGCACCACCGCCTCCATCCTCTTCTACCTCTACTCGGCCATCACCGGCGTAACGCTTACCCCCATCTTCTTCGCCTACACCGGCGCAGCCATCGTGAAGACCTTCTTCATCACCGCAGGCACCTTTGGCGCCATGGCAGTGTATGGCTACGTGACCAAGAAAGACCTCACCAAGATGGGCTCGCTCCTGTTTATGGGCTTGATTGGCCTGATTATCGTGTCGCTGGTGAACATCTTCCTCGCTTCTCCAGCCATCTCATGGGCTATCAGTGCTGCTGGTGTGCTCATCTTCATCGGCCTCACCGCTTGGGACACCCAGAAGATCAAGCAAATGGCTATGGAAACTGATGAACGCAATGTGGGTAAACTCGCCGCTATTGGCGCCCTCACCCTCTACCTCGACTTCATCAACCTCTTCCTCCACCTGCTCCGCATCTTCGGTAGCCGCGACTAAGCAGAGGCATGAACTCCAAATAACACACCGCCCTTCGCCACCCAGCGAAGGGCGGTGGCTTTTTTCCCCTTGGCTAGCATCCTAGATTTCTAGAAAATCCTTTTGGTTGTGCAAAAAAAGTGGTGGGGCTATACAATATTCATGCTATTGTGGAGTTATAAATAGTAACCAATAATATTTTTAGATTGATGAAACTGATAAAGACTTTAATATTTACAGCAATGATGGCCTCTTGTGCGCTGGTTGCTCAGGCTCAGGATGGCGACATCAAGGAAGACGATTTTAACCCTATCACCACCGGCGTTAACTCGCTGGGTATCACCCCCGACGCGCGCGGTGCGTCTATGGGCGACCTGGGTGTGGCTACCGACCCCGACGTGAACTCGCAATACTGGAACGCGTCGAAATATGCCTTCGCCGAGAGTTCGGCTGGTGTGGCGCTGAGTTACACCCCTTGGCTTCGCAAAATCGTGAACGACATCTTCTTGGCCAACCTGGCCGGCTACTGGAAAATCGGTAGCGGCGACAACCAGGCGGTGAGCGCTTCGCTGCGCTACTTCTCGCTCGGTGAGGTGCAGGGCCGCGAAGAGGGCGGCGCCTCAGTGGGCACCATCAACCCCTTTGAAATGTCGGTCGACGTGGGTTATTCTCGCAAGTTGAGCGAAAAATTCTCGATGGGCGTTGTGCTTCGCTACATCTATAGCGACCTCGGCTACTCAGAATATTCTTCTACCGAAGGCAACAAGGGTGCTTCGGCGTTTGCTGCCGACATCTCGGGCTACTTCACCACTTACCCCATCATTGGCCGCAACGAGTGCCAGTGGTCGTGGGGTTGGAACCTCTCTAACGTAGGTTCGAAGGTGTCGTATGACCACGGCGACAACCCAGCGTTCTTGCCCACCAACCTGCGCATCGGTACCGCTTTCACCTTCCCGCTGGCCGACTACCACAACCTCACCCTCTCGCTCGACGCCAACAAGTTGCTCGTGCCCGCAAAGCCTCGTCTGTCGGAATATGAAGACCTGGAAGCCTACGAAGAAGCGCTGCAAAAGTGGAAAGACAAATCGTCGATTGCGGGTATCTTCGACTCGTTTGACAAGAATTTCGCTAAGCGCATCACCTATTCGCTGGGTGCTGAATACTCTTATAACCAGCAATTCTTCCTTCGTGGCGGTTACTTCCACGAAAGCAAATATGCCGGCAACCGCAAGTACTTCGGCTTTGGTGCTGGTTTCGCGCTCAACGTGCTGCGCATCGACGCTTCTTACATGATCGCAACCGCGCAAAACAGCCCGCTCGACCAAACGCTGCGCTTCACCCTCTCCTTCGACATGGACGGCATCAAGAACCTCTTTGGAAGGAAGTAGG
>JAUNCU010000230.1 GCA_030526455.1 Bacteroidales bacterium
AGCCGTACCACGATTTGCTTTTCAACGTCCACCGCATCATCATCCGTTTCAACGGTTGGCGCGGGGCATACCCCGACTGCCCTTTCGTGATGCTCACGACGCTGGACGAGCACACCGACGCAAAAAAAGTAACACCTTACAATACTCCTGACGATGGCAATAGCAAGACTGATTAAGGATGCGGATATGCTGGAGCAGTATATCCCCAATGTGATAACTTCGGTCAAGGGCGAAAAATCTCTTTTCGACAAACTTGACAAGTGGCTGCTACTGGCCGAGGCGTGGCTGAAGGACACCTTCACCTCTGATGCCACCTTCGCCGCCATCGCCAGCTATTCCGATGACAACATCGTCAAGCCGATGGCGGCGCGCGCCGTTGTGTGCGAGGCCATGCGCATGGCTGTGCCCTCGCTTGATGTGGTGCTCACTCCGAACGGCTTCGGCATCGTGAGCAACAGCAACATCGCACCGGCATCAAAGGAGCGAGTGGCACGCCTTATTGACTCGCTTGTCGCCATGCGCGACGAAGCGCTCGCCCTGCTAATCACAAAATTACCTGGAGCGTCAAAGTGGCTCACTTCGGTGCAGTGCGCCTGGTTCCGCTCCACGCTGTTCCCCTCGCTGGAGGTTGTTGGCGAGTGTGGTTTTACCGAAAACATCTGGGACAAGTACGTGAAACTGCGCAGCGAGATTATCGGCATCGAGGAGTCGCTGGCGGAGGAATATTTCTCGCGAGAACAGATGTACGAGTGGAGAATCAACACCCCGTCAACCGACCCGGTGCTGCCGCTGGTGAAGATGGAAATCGTTTCCGTCCTCAAAGGAAATCCCATCAATTCACGCCGCATGGTAGAATGCGTCAACTACATCCGCAACAACCCCGAGAAATACCCCAAGTGGCACGCCTCAGATACTGCAAAACTATTCTCTCCACCCAAGTTTGAAAACAAAAAGGAGGCGAAGGGATATTGGTTTTGATACTTTGTTTTTCTGGGCGTTTCGGCTGGGGCCGTCGGGCTTTCGTAAACAGAGCCTGAGGTCTCTGCCATCCGGCGTCAATCCCTAACGCGCAAATTGTATCAACACAATTTTTATGAAGAAAACTCTTAATCTTTCGGTGCCTGGTTCGTGGAGCGAACTGAGCGACGGGCAGCTGCGGTTTGTCTATCGCCTGCTGGCCCAGCAGTACACCTCGGCGGAAATCCGCACCAAGTGCCTGCTGCGCTGGAGCGATACGCACGTGCAGGCCGGTAATGGAAAAGAATATTACCTGCTGAGACATCACGGCGAGACCTTTGACGTCTCAGCCCTGCAAATCGCTCAGATCATCTCGCACCTGCGCTGGCTCGATGAACTGCCCGCTTCCCCTGTGCGTATCGCCCGCTTCCGTCTCCACCGAGCATTGCCTGCCGATTTCATGGGCGTGCCGTTTGAACTGTTTTTGGTGTGCGATAACCTCTACCAAGGTTATCTCGCAACCAAAAACGACGCCCTGCTTGACGAAATGGGCAAGGTGATGTACCGATGCCGAAACTCTCGCCTACCGGCGGAATACCGCATCGGCATCTTCTACTGGTTCGCGGCGCTGAAGCAATACTTCGCGCGCTCATTCCCCCATTTCTACCAGCCCACAAAATCGGATGACGCGAACTTGCTTGGTGCCCAGAGCGCAACCAATCAAGTCGCCGAGGCAATGAACGCGCAAATCCGTGCCCTCACAAAAGGCGATATCACAAAAGAGAAAACGATTCTTTCGCTTGACACATGGCGGGCGCTCACCGAGCTTGACGCCCAGGCGAAAGAATACGCTGAACTACAATCCAAATACCCTACTAAATGAACAACAAGAGTAACTGGGACGCAGCCGCCTTCTTCGAGAGGCTGACTGCCAATAATCACCTCGCTCAGCAGAACGGATTCATCTTCTGCCGTGTGAGCGGGCTCGAAGGTTTTGAGCAGGCCATTGATGCGATGCAGTCGGCGTCCGCCTTCCTGTGTGTAAGCGATGTTGCCAACGGCTACACCGAACTGAACAACACGCCACGCACGCGCCGAATCAAGACGGTATTCCTGGCCATGCGCCACGCCATCGACGACATGGAAGCAAGGCAGGAGTGCATGGACATCATGCGAGAACTCTTTCGCCAGATGATGTCAAGGCTCAATCTTGAGAAAACGAGGATTGAACAGAACTGCATCTACATCGATCCAAGAATTACGTTCAACGAGATTGACCGATATTTCTTCTCGGGTTGTGCCTGCGCCTACTTCCAAATCGCCGTGGACGTTTTCACCGATTTGCGGTACAGCAACACGGAATGGAAGGACGCACCAAAAGAATTGTGGCTGCTCACACGGGGCACAGATATAATGAGTGTGTTGAAATTAGTGAGAGAATTGTTTGGCTTTGGCTTAAAGGAAGCGAATGAACTTGTGCAAGCACTGCCAGGCATGCTCTCTAAAGATTTTCCGGAAAATGAATTCGAGGCAATGAAAGCACAGTTTGAGAAGTATGGCGCACGCGTTGAACTCAGATAAACAAGCCGTTGAAGAGCGACGCAAATACGTCACGGCCTTCAACGACACGATGATTAAAATCTGGAAGGAGCAGATTACGCTGCTGGGGGTCATCGACACCGGGCAGCTGCTGAACTCCGTTGTCGCCCTCTCCACGAAGATGGACGCGAAAGCCGCCGAAGTCACGGTCTCGGAGGCTTTTCTCGAATATGGTCTATGGCAGGACTACGGCACGGGGCGCGAGACACCTCGCGGGCACAGCGGGCTGGCGAAGGGCACACGGCGCAAGCGCCGCCGCTGGTTCTCCCGCAAATACTTCGCCTCGGTTTTCAATATCCGTGACTTCATGGCCGAGTCATTAGGCAGGGAGTTTTGCGGCGTCGTGAGCAATGCTTTCGACAGAAAGCGCCTCACTGGCCGTATTTAGCGAAATCGTGTCTTTTACCGCTCTTTCGTGATGGTGTAATTTCGTGATACAAAAATTTCTGATATGATAGACATCACGAGAATATCGGCGCTCATCGACGCCCTGCGAAATGAGACACAGAAGGAGGCCATCACGCCCGAAGTACTCGGCGCACTGCTCCAGTTCTTGGCGGAACTGGTTAACGGCTGCGCCTGCGACACTGACTTCCTGCCCGTACGCAACGGTTTGGGCGATCTGAAGAGCGCCTACCGCGAACTGGCCGAAAAGGTTATCACTGTTGAAGAGTCTTCAACCCGCGCCAACACCAAGGCGGACAACGCCGTGGTGACTGACATCGCAGTGGTCTGCGGCGAGCACCACGTGGAGGCTCGCCTGAAGCAGAAAGGCTACGCGCGTGTGGTCGCCGACCTGCCGGCGGCAACAGCCACAACGGCGGGTGTGATGACCACAGAACATGTGGACCAACTGGCGTCGGCCGTGGCTGACATCTCTAAGCTGAAGTACAACAACGTCGGCGGGCGTGGCTTTATCTATGTGGATATCGAGCACGGCGATTACCTGCGTATTCTCGGTGCGGAAGATTATCTGAATAAGGACTATGTGCCGTTTCTGTTCAGATACTCCACCAAGGCGAACCGCTATTCGCCAAAAGGATTGCCTGGTTGCACCCATGAGCCTTCTCGCAAGGGGTGGCACCCGATGGGGACAGTGGGAACGACGGTTGTGAATGCTGAGTCGAAGATTGTGTCTGTCAACCAAGAAGTGTACGGCAGAGGGGGCAAAGGTTTATCAAGTGCGCCACAGGATTTCATGTTGTACATTTTCGGCGACTATGTTGTGTACTATGGCAAGCGCCGTGTCAAGCTGATGAAATGGAAGAACAATGTGGAGGTGTATCGAAGGGTGAGGCTACAATACGGCATCGCCTTTATTCACCGAAAAAATATTGAAGGGAACAAGCGGCTCGACCTGAGCAGGCTCGCCACAAATATCGCGCCTTTCCATATCAACTGGGACATCAACAAGAGCGATGGCGGTTGGCACTGGATGTTCAACAAATAGCGCCGGGGGCGCTGGTAAAAAGTAAAAGGTAAAAAG
>JAUNCU010000231.1:0-1147 GCA_030526455.1 Bacteroidales bacterium
ATAAAATCCGTGAACAATAAAATTCGTGACCCCCGCCCCACACGTCCCATTTTTGCGAAAAAAGTTGGAAATTAAACAAATAATCACTACTTTTGCATATGTGTAGCGTAACAGTGCTGTAACTGAGCACACTAACGGTAACAATCGTAAACAAGCATCCAATAAAAAACTTTCAAATATTCACTAATAAACAACAATCGATTATGAAAAAAATCTTTACTCTCGCAGCAGCCGCCATCATGGCTGCCACCAGCGTGGCTAACGCAGAATCTACCGATTTCACCCTCCTGACCGACGCTTCAAAACTCGCTGACGGATGCGAAATCGTACTCGTAGCGATGAAGGGTGCTGACTACTACGCAATGAGCACCACTCAAAACGCCAACAACCGCGGTACCACCATCGTGACCGTAGAAGGCGACGTGGTTACTCCTAACGAAGAAACCCAAATCGTAACCCTCGTTGACGGTGGCCCAGAACAAGCCACCCAAACTTGGCTCTTCAAGGTGGGCGAAGACGCTTACCTCTACGCAGCAGGCGGCACTGGCACCAAGAACTACATGAGAACCGGCGCCATCAGCGAAGTATCTTACGCTACCATCGCCATCGACGCAACCACTGGCGAAAGCGAAATCGTGTTCCAAGGCAATGTGAACCGCAACACACTTCAATTCAACGCCAACAACGCCCCAACACTCTTCTCTTGCTACAACGGCGCACAAACTCCTCCTTACATCTACATGCGTCCAAAGCAAGTTCCAACTGGCGTGAACGACGTGAACACTGCTAAGGCCGTGAAGAGCGTGCGCTACTTCAACCTCATGGGTGTAGAAAGCGCTGACCTCAACGAAGGCGTAAACATCGTAGTAACCACCTACACCGACGGCACCACCGCATCAGCAAAGGTGATCCGCTAATAAGAAAAAGATCCTCCCCTAAAAAAGGAGCATCAAAAAAATACAGCAAAAGAGCGCCCCAAGGCAAAAAAGCCAAGAGGGCGCTCTTTTTATTTTTAGCAAAGCCAGCGCACTGAGCCAGCACAGCCACAAGCGTGAATATCGTGAATATCGTTAGTAACGTGAGTAACGTTATTCTCGTTAGTAACGCAATTTCGTTACGAACGTTACAATCGTTACTAACGTTACTA
>JAUNCU010000231.1:1170-4024 GCA_030526455.1 Bacteroidales bacterium
CCCTCAAAAAAAAATTCGCATAATTCGTTAAATTCGTGAACAAAAAAAACCAAATTCGTGACCAAAAAATAAATTTCCTGAACCCAAAAATCTAATTCGTTGAACAAAAAATCGTAACTTTGTAGACTATGGCAAAGAGCAACGAACTCACCCCGATGATGAAGCACTTCTACGAGATGAAGGCCAAGCACCCCGATGCGGTGCTCCTTTATCGCGTGGGCGACTTCTACGAAACCTATGGCGAAGACGCCATCACTGCAAGCGAAATCCTGGGCATCACACTCACCCGACGCAGCAACGGAGCCGGAGCGGGCATCGAGATGGCAGGCTTCCCACACCACGCACTCGACACCTATCTGCCCAAACTCGTGCGCGCAGGTAAGCGTGTGGCGATTTGCGACCAACTCGAAGACCCTAAACTCACCAAGAAACTGGTGAAGCGCGGCATCACCGAACTCGTCACCCCGGGTGTGGTGACCGCGGGCACCATCCTCGAGCGCAAGGAAAACAACTTCCTCGCCGCCGTGTGCTTCGGGAAAAAGAACATCGGTGTTTCGTTTCTCGACATCTCCACGGGCGAATTCCTCGCCGCTGAAGGCGCAGCGGAATATGTGGACAAACTCCTGGGCAATTTCGCGCCTAAGGAGGTGCTGATTGAGCGCAGTTGCCGTCACAAATTCGCCGACCTCTTCAACACACGCGTGCTCACCTTCGAACTCGACGACTGGATGATGAGCGAAGAAAGCGCCACCGAGCGCCTGCTGCGACACTTCCAGACCAAGAACCTGAAGGGATTCGGCGTGGAGGGCATGAAGGAGGGCGTGCTCGCCGCCGGTGCCATTCTCCACTACCTCGACCTCACACAGCACACCCAAATCAAGCATATCACCACCCTCGGACGCATCGAGGCCGACCGCTTCGTGCGCCTCGACAAGTTCACCGTGCGCAACCTCGAACTCGTGGCGCCTATGGCCGACGATGGCAAGAGTCTGCTCTCGGTGATCGACCGCACGCTCTCGCCCATGGGTGCGCGCATGCTCCACCGCTGGGTGCTCTTCCCCCTGAAGGACGTGAAGGCCATCAACCGCCGTCTCGACGTGGTGGAATATTTCTTCAAGGATGTGGCGGGACGAGAACTGGTGAAGCAGCAACTCGAACTGGTGGGCGACATCGAACGCCTGATTTCGAAGGTGGCGGTGGGACGCATCACCCCACGCGAACTGGTGCAACTGAAGTGCGCCCTGCAAGCGCTGGTGCCTATCAAGCAACTCTGCGAGCAGAGCGACAACGATGTGCTGCGCAGTTTTGGCGACCGTATCAACCTGTGCCAACTCATTCGCGACCGCATTGAGGAGGAGGTGAACCCCGACGCGCCCAACCAGGTGAACCGCGGCAACGTGATCAAGCCGGGCGTGGATTCGCAACTCGACGAACTGCGCGAAATCTCCGTCTCGAGCAAGGACTACCTCATGCGCCTGCAGAAGGAGGAAAGCGACCGCACGGGCATCCCTAGCCTGAAGATTGCCTACAATAATGTGTTTGGCTACTACATCGAGGTGCGCAACGCCCACAAAGACAAGGTGCCCGCCGAGTGGGTGCGCAAGCAGACGCTGGTGAACGCCGAGCGCTACATCACCCAGGAACTGAAGGACTACGAGGAGAAAATCCTCGGCGCCGAGGAGAAGATTCTCATGATTGAGACGCGTCTCTTTGGCGAACTGGTGGCTGCCGTGACCGACTATATCCCCGCCATCCAGACCGACTCGCAACTCATCGCCCAACTCGACTGCCTCTGCGCATTCACGCGTGCCGCTATCGAGAATAAATACAACCGCCCCGAGGTGAACGACAGCCTCGACATCGACATCAAGCAAGGCCGTCACCCCGTGATTGAGAAGCAATTGCCGCCGGGCGAATTCTATGTGCCCAACGACATACACCTGGGCAACGACGACCAGCAAATCATGATCATCACCGGCCCCAATATGGCGGGTAAATCGGCCCTGCTGCGACAGACCGCCCTCATCACGCTCATGGCGCAGATAGGCTGCTACGTGCCTGCCGACTCGGCGCGCATCGGCTTGGTCGACAAGATTTTCACCCGCGTGGGCGCCAGCGACAATATCTCGCTGGGCGAATCCACCTTCATGGTGGAAATGACCGAGGCGGCATCTATCCTCAACAACCTCAGCGACCGCTCACTCGTGCTCTTCGACGAACTAGGCCGTGGCACCTCCACCTACGACGGCATCTCCATAGCCTGGAGCATCGTAGAATACATCCACGAGGGCCGAGCCCACGCCAAGACGCTCTTCGCCACCCATTACCACGAACTCAACGAGATGGAGAAATCCTTTAAGCGCATACGCAACTACAACGTGAGCGTGAAGGAAATCGACGGCAAGGTGGTATTTGTGCGCAAACTCGAGAAGGGCGGCAGCGAACACAGTTTCGGTATACACGTGGCAAAACTCGCGGGCATGCCCCGCAGCATCGTCGACCGTGCCGACGAGGTGCTCGTGCAACTCGAAGCCAACAACCGCAACGAACAAGTGGCCACCAAAAACCTCGGCGAGGTGGGACAGCAGCGCAGCGGCTACCAAATGTCGTTCTTCCAACTCGACGACCCCGTGCTCAGCCAAATCCGCGACCAAATCCTAGGCCTCGACATCAACAACCTCACCCCAATGGAAGCCCTCAACAAACTCCACGACATAAAGAGCATCATCACCGGGAAATAAACACATGCCCCACCGCGCCATATAAACACATAGGTGTGTGAATCGTGGGGGAGGGGGTGCAATCCCAGAGGGATTGGATGTGTGTAGGCAGGTATGCAGCCGTGATGTAACGG
>JAUNCU010000232.1 GCA_030526455.1 Bacteroidales bacterium
TCACCTACAAGCGGAATAGTTATTTGTGTCTAGTCTATAGTCTGTGTTGGAGGCTTGTATGCAACGCTTTTTTGTGTGCCATAGCATTTGGTTATTTCACTGTTTTGGTGATGGCGCGGGTGCCGTCGGTGTAGGTGGTAATCACCACGTTTGGCCCGGCGAATGGCGTAGCGGCTTGCTGGCCGGTTACGCTCACGTATTCCACCTTCGCCACTTTCTTGGTGGGCGCCACGGTGGTGAGGCCTGTGATGAGGTCGCCATGGATGGCACCGTCCATTTGCCAGCCGCGCAGCGGATACACCACGTAGCGGGTGTCTTCGTCGGTGATGCGGGTAGCACGGCGGCGCTTCGAGCGGCTGCCGTCGGTATTCTGCACGGTGATGAGTGCTTCGAAACTGTAGATTTCGCCGTCGCGAAGTTCGGGCGCTTCGCCTTCATATTTCGACATGTCGACGTAGAACGAGCCGTGCAGCCCCTCGCGGTTGGATGGACCTATGCTGGTGGGCGTCTGGAAGCACTGTTCGCTTTCCACCCACATGGCCCACTTCACGCGCGCAATTTCGTTGGGCTTGGGCTTTACGAAGAAGTAGGTGGTATAGGTTCCGTCGGCATTTGAATTGCCGCCCTTCTGGGTACCCAGGAAGTTGGGGGCGATATAGGTGTTGCCGTCGTAGTCGCTGGCTGCGCTGCTGCTGTAAGCCATCGGTGCCGATTGAGCGCTGGTGGGGATGGTGGGGTTGCTGGTGGCGGTGATGGCGGGGTTGTCGACGTCGGAGATGGTGCCGCCCACACCACTGAGCGAGCGTCCCATCATGGCCGACTGATCGGCAACGGAGATAGGCTCGGGCAGTTCCACGAGAATCCAGTTGCTTTCGTCCCAGGCGTCGTGGCCGCGCATGAATGAGGTGCGGCGCATCACATAGTCGACCTGTCCAGCCATTGGCTCGCTCTTGAGCGGATAGCCGTTGTCGTCCTTGGTGATGAGGGTGCGTCCGTCGCCCAGCACACCCATGCAGGTGAGGGTGCCGTCGGAGAGGGTAACGGGTGTGCCCACTTCAGCGTTGAGTAGGAAGTCGCCCAGCGATGAGGAGTTGAGTTGCACGGGCTTGGTGACCACGCGTTTTGGAGCGGTCCATTCCGATGAGGTGCCGTCGAGGTAGTGGGCCTGGAGTTCGTATTTAAATTCGGTGCCGGGCTTGAGGCCAGTCACGTCGTAGTGGTTGGCGAGGATGCCGCTGATGATTTGGTGCGTACCGTCAGATCCCGATTCCACCTCCACTTTGGCAGTGCCGGGGGCGAAATTGAGGTCGCCGCCAAATATCTTGATGCCCGAGATGGCGGGCTGATATTTTTGTACCAATGTGATGGTTTCTTCAGTGGGATCGCAGTCGATCACGAAGAGGTAGTCCTGTTCGGTAGCCTCAAGCACGTGCGTAACGCCCACATTGTCTTTGCTGGTTTTCACCGTGAGTTGAGTTCTGGTGACATAGGCTTCGTTGAAGGGCACTGCAGTGACCACTACAGTGATTTTTTTGTTGCCGCCAGTGGCAATGGGTGCGCTGACGATGTTGCCGAAGGGCACCACATGGCCATCCCACATGTAAAAATCCTTTTTTGTTGTCCAGCCTTCGGGGAAGTACGACGAGAAGGTGCTCGCCAGGCACGACGTCAGTGTGCCTTTGCTGTTGGTTTGCGATGGAAACTCCGACAAGTCAATGTCGAGCAGGAGTTCAGCCTCGTCGTCGCTAGTCACCTTGAGGGTGTAGTCGCGCACGCTGGTCATAGCAGTGGCGTCGGTCCACTGGGCGCGGAAGCCGTCGCTGGTGATGGTGCTTTCATCCACGTCGAGCAGTTGGGGCATATAGGCTCTCACCACACCTCTAGCGCGCAGCGGAACATACACGTCGTGGCGCTGTGGATTGGAGATCACGAGCGTGGCGGCCACATCGAGGAACTGCTTTGGCTTGCACACCACATCCACCGTTACGCCAGCGTTAGCCTGACCGGCGCTAATGGAGGTCACAGGCAGCGAGAAGTGCTGGCTGTCGCCAGTGATGCTGAGTGTGGTGGCGGAGGTGAGGTTTTCGCCCTGAAGCACGATTTGCTTGGTGGTGCTTTCGGCGAAATACACGTTGCCGAAGTTGAGGGTGTCGAGGTCGGCAGTGATGCGTGCGCCGCTTGCATCGCAGTAGCGGAAAGTGGCGGTGCCGTCGTCGTTGAGATATATATCGGTGATGGGCTTTCCCAAGTGGCCTTGGTTGCCCACAGGATAGTTTTCGGTGGTCACGCCCAGGTTGAGGGCGGCGCAGGGTGTCGATTCGTCGGTAAATTCGTGGTTGATTTCGCCGAAGAGGTCGGAGCCCTCGGTTTCGTCGGTGTCAACGCCGTCGGCAGGCATGATGGTCATCAGTTGCACGGGGTAGTTGTTCACCGAGTTGTTCTGCCAGCGGGCAGCCACATAGGTCACGTGGGTGATCATCACGCCCTCGTCGCGTATGTATGAGTCCCATCCCTGGCGGCGACGGTTTTCCACCACGAAGTATTCGTTTTCGTTCTGGTCGTTCACGAGTTTGAATGCGCGGTCGGTAGCGGCCTGCTTGGCATTGAACACGGGGAGGGTGTATTCGGTGTCGGCCACGGGGGTCTCGAGCGTAATCCAGCCGAAGAAACTTTTCTCATAGGCGCTGTAGCCCACAGGGGTGTAGCCGCCGTTGTTGTAGCAGCCGTAGTCCATCAGGCTCCACGAACCCATGCCGTAGTTTGAGCCATAGGTGGTCATGTAGAAGTCGGGCAGGCCGAGGCAGTGTGAAAATTCGTGGCAGAAGGTGCCTATGCCGTCGAGTGTGGTATTGGTGTCGAGATAGCCGCGCACCTCGTTGAACACGGCAAATTTGTCTACTGTGATGCCATTATACGTTCTTGAGCCCGAGCCGTCGCCATACGATGATGCACTTGTGAGGCTCCACTGGCAGGGCCACACCGATTCGGGTACGGTGGTCGACGCCTGGGCTTCGCCCACACCGGCATACACCACAATCACCACGTCGCATATGCCGTCGCCGTCGTTGTCGTAGTCGGCCCAGTTGATGGAGGCGCCAGCCTGTGCCAAGTCGCACGCCTCACCCACCATCGTGCCCACGCCGCAGTCCATGCCGTCGCTGTTGTTGCCGCCATAGAAGGCGCGGTTTTCGCTCAGCGTATACACGCCGAATATGTCGAATTGGGGGTCAAATTTTCCGTTGGATTGGTCTACAAAGTATTGACGAGCGCTGTTGGCATCGTCGCAGAATTGGGATTTGAACGATTGAATAGAGTTGCTGATGGCCTTGTCGGCATATTCCACCACGATGATGGGCACCTTCACACGGCCCGAGTTGGGCACCTGCGACGCCTTCATCGCTTGATTCATGCGTGCCGCCAGCCGTCGGTTCATCTCCTTGGCGCCAGCCGAGGCAAATTTCAGATTCTCGCCCTGGCTCTCGATGAACTGAACCTCATCGATGGTGCGCTCATCGGCGTTATGAGCAAGCATGGGTGCGATGCGCAATTTGGTATCGTAATAGAAGTCACCATCAGTGCCCCGCCGAAGCATCAAGCCATCGTCGGTCACGTAGGTGTGATACGTTTCATCTCCCAGCGTTTGCACCCGCAACGCAGTGCCATCGCTCTGAGTGTGAGTGCAAAAGCCCCGCTTGGCAGGCACAGCCCAAGCACTAATAGCGACGGATAGGAGAATAGCCAATGTTAACAAAAATGTTCTCATCCGAAATAACTATTCGTAAGTAGTATAAAAACACAGAGTAGACTGGTGCAAAAGTACTTATTTACCACCACACAACGAAAAAAAATTGGAATTTTTTTCAACAAAAATGCATTTTTTGCACACTTCCCCACCCACCGTGCAAGAAAAAACACAAAAAAATAGCGAAAAATCCTACTATAAAACTGTAAGCCCCCACCCAAAACGCCCTCAAAAAAAGCCCATTAGCCCCCCAAAAAAGCCC
>JAUNCU010000014.1 GCA_030526455.1 Bacteroidales bacterium
CTCGCTTGCATGGAGTTAACCATAATAAGCCGTCTCCGACGGCGGCGGGTGGTCGTCTTGTGTTAAGAGGGTGGACGCCTGTCGTTCTTGATCTAGTCCTCCCGCTGCGAGTTGTCGCTGCACGAAGTCTTCGAGGCTCACCGCCTCGGCCTGCTTCACCTCGTTCCAGCCAATGCGCCTCGGCTCCTTTTTCGCGCTGGCCTGGGCATAGCGTTCAGCCACGCCCCCGCCATCACTGTCCCCACGCAGGGAGAAGCGATTGTCCTTGTTTCGCTGGTTGAATCTTTTGCTCAAAGGAATAAGGTTGCCGTTGTCATCATATGTAGGCTCTAACAACTTTCTGCCATTCTTCGTGTTCTTGTAAACATATGGCTTGCCGTCATCGTAGCCCCATTCGCACAAGTCGTTGCCATCGGTGTACAAATCTCCAGCACGCACCTCTTGCTCAATGATTCTCGTTCTGCCGCCAATATTCCCTCGATGCTGTTCAGCATATGCCCTAACTGGAGTTACCCAGTCGCCATTGCGAATCTCGCTCTCTTTTACATCGGCAGAAACCGTGCGATAAACCTTTACTTTGGCGTCAGGATTGTTGCGCACGCTTGTGATAATTCTCCACGCCTCATAGTCGTTAGAAGACCTTCCATAACCATAGTGCCTCCATCCATCATTGTCATACACATCTTCTGGGTACATACCCACAACATCATCCATCGACTTGTGATAACCCTCGTTATCCTTGTAAGGCGCCCTGTGCGACATTCTGTATTCGCTCGTGCTGATATATCCAGCCTTCCTCGCAGCATCATCAAGCATTCGGCTCGCCTTCTCCAAGTCGCCCGACTTCACTGCATCTTCGTATTCGGCGTCTCTTTTCGCATCGACAGAGGCTCGGAGAGAATAATCTGCACCGCCAGCAGTATTATCCGCACCCTTTTCGGCCGTCTCTTCAGCCAGCGGCTCAAGTTTCTCTCGGTCGTACCTATTTCCCTCGCTGTCATGCACTAAGCCATCACCGCCGTCAAAGTAAATTTTATTTCTATTTTCAGCAGAAATTTGCTTGCCAGTTTTTGCGATATTCAAAAAGTTTACTAACTTTGCGTCATCAAGAGTCTTATCATAAATGTTTATCGCCCAGTTTTCGTCTGGGAACGAAGGAACGCCGTGATAAGACTTTTTTATTACATTGAAGTCGGATATATTTATACCATGTGAAGCATTTACACCATCTTCAAATCTTACTACCGTGAATCTGCAAATATAAGGCTCTCCGTCAACAAGTATTGTGTTTGCGTAATTTCTGTACTCGTAAGAATTTTTTCGTTCCTTGTGAGGTGAATCATATAAACTGTTTTGAGAATACAAGAATTTCGAACCAGTCAATATTTCTTCAATTCTTCCTCTAAGACCGAAAGTGTTTGTTGCGGCAACAGAAAGTTTGTTTATACTTTCATTAGAGAAATTAACAACAAACCCGTCATCTGAAATGACAATTGATTTGTTTTTTAGCCTATTCTTTAACTCTTCTTTCGAGATTTTATCTTTGCTGTTTACCGAAATTTTTGGAATCATCGATAACAGCGACTCAGCTCTTTTTCTAAAATCTGAAATTGTACCATTACTAATTGAGCAGATATTCCTTTTGATTATATTTCGCTGAGTGTCGTTCAACAATTTTATGGTAAATCTTAATCGATTACTTTCGGATTCATTACCCCTATCCTCCGACACAAGTTCGGCAAAATCGTAAAGCGAATTCTCCTTCACAATCTTATTGCCGTTAATCCTTCCGTCAGCCAGTCTCGGCAATTGGTCGCGGTCAATCTTGCCATCATCCCTTCTCGTCAGTGAATAGCGCACATCCCCTTCAGCCGAGCCGCGCAAAGAATACTTCACACCGCCGCCAGGGCCGTCAGTCGGGCCGTCTGCATCTATTGCCACCTTCACACCGTTGATCTCGCCATACTTCTTCAGCGCAGCAATAAAGTTTGCAATGTCCTCTGGCTTGCCAGTTAACTCGCTCGCATAAAGAACATCACCGCGCATACCAAGTTTTCCGTTAACATTGAATTTATTCTTTACGTATTTTGATTACCAGCGCCTAGTGCGGACGCGATGTATCGCGTCCCTACCACGCTCTGTGGCTTAGGAAGTTAACCGCTTGATTATGAGGTGTTTATTTCGTTAATCACCTTAAGGTGATTAACACGCGTATGCGCGCACATGCGTGTGCGCTCCCAGCCCCTTCGAGCCGTTGTCGTTGTCGTTCCATTTCACCTTCAGTCCTCCCGCTGCGAGTTGTCGCTGCACGAAGTCCTCGAGGCTCACCGCCTCGGCCTGCTTCACCTCGTTCCAGCCCACTCGCCTCGGCTCCTTCTTCGCGCTGGCCTGGGCATAGCGTTCAGCCACGCCCCCGCCATCACTGCCCCCACGCAGGGAGAAGCGATTGTCCTTGTTTCTCTGGTTGAATCTTTTGCTCAAAGGAATAAGGTTGCCGTTGTCATCATATGTAGGCTCTAACAACTTTCTGCCATTCTTCGTGTTCTTGTAAACATATGGCTTGCCGTCATCGTAGCCCCATTCGCACAAGTCGTTGCCATCGGTGTACAAATCTCCAGCACGCACCTCTTGCTCAATGATTCTCGTTCTGCCGCCAATATTCCCTCGATGCTGTTCAGCATATGCCCTAACTGGAGTTACCCAGTCGCCATTGCGAATCTCGCTCTCTTTTACATCGGCAGAAACCGTGCGATAAACCTTTACTTTGGCGTCAGGATTGTTGCGCACGCTTGTGATAATTCTCCACGCCTCATAGTCGTTAGAAGACCTTCCATAACCATAGTGCCTCCATCCATCATTGTCATACACATCTTCTGGGTACATACCCACAACATCATCCATCGACTTGTGATAACCCTCGTTATCCTTGTAAGGCGCCCTGTGCGACATTCTGTATTCGCTCGTGCTGATATATCCAGCCTTCCTCGCAGCATCATCAAGCATTCGGCTCGCCTTCTCCAAGTCGCCCGCCTTCACTGCATCTTCGTATTCGGCGTCTCTTTTCGCATCGACAGATGCACGGAGAGAATAATCTGCACCGCCAGCAGCATTTTCCGCACCAGAAATTTGGTCAGTACCAACTTCTTGTGTACCTTTGCTATCAGAATGAGCATCGTTTTGATATATCAGCGAATTGTGCGCTGACGAAGATTCAAAATAATGCTCTTCTTTTTGGTATATAACATTTTCGGCCACACCTGTAAACGCTTTTTCAATATCCCTACCGAAAGCGGTTTTTATGTTCATTAGACTGTTATCGTAACCATTGTTCTTAACATCAATTCCTACACAAACATTCTCATTACCGATTTTAGACACTAAGTAAAGTCTAAAACTTCCTTCCTTATTCTTATATGTCGATATTATTATCGGATTGTTTATGTTTTTGAATACATCTTCCCAATTCTCTTTTGTGAAATTGTGTGACTTGTCTTTTGTGTGTCTTGAATTAAACGCTGAAGAACCAATAGTTATACTGCCTTTCATTCCATACTTGTTAAGCAAATCACCAGCAACACCTACTTTAAAGAATTTGTTTTCACCATCAAGCAATTTCTTTCCTCTTTCAAGGAACGCGAAGAAGCGCTTCGTTTCAGTTCCATTTTCCTTATCAAACTGCTCTGCATCAAATTTTGCTTTAGAACCAGAAGCGCCAGATGGTCTTTCGTCATCAAGCCTATTCATCAGCCTAACCAATCCTTCTTGAGCGCTCCGCAACGAATAACGCACATCCCCTTCGGCCGAGCCGCGCAAAGAATACTTCACACCGCCGCCAGGGCCGTCAGTCGGGCCGTCTGGGGTCGGGGCTCTGTGCCTAGGTGGTGATCTAGATTGAGCCCATCTAGGCAGGTGGCGTTTTTTGCTCTCCTTTTGTGGATAGGGTGGTGGGTGCTGTTGAAATATTTTTGTATCTTTGTGAGGTGAAGATTTTGATTACGTAAAAAACTAATATATACAATGAAAGGAAATCGAATTACTGAACTTTTTGGGATTGAGTATCCGGTGATTGCCGGTGGTATGGTGTGGTGCAGCGGTTGGCGACTGGCTGCTGCTGTGAGCAATGCTGGCGGCCTGGGGCTGCTGGGCGCTGGCAGTATGCACCCCGAAACGCTCATTGAGCACATCGACAAGATGAATGCTGCCACCGACAAGCCTTGGGGCATCAACATTCCGCTGATGTATCCCGAGATTGATCGCCTCATCGACATTATCATCGAGAAGGGCGTGAAGATTGTGTTCACCTCGGCTGGCAGCCCCAAGAAATACACTGCCCGCTTTCACGAGGCTGGCATCAAGGTGGCCCACGTGGTGTCGAGCAGCAAGTTTGCCAAGAAATGTGAAGAGGCGGGTGTGGATGCTGTGGTGGCAGAAGGCTTTGAGGCCGGCGGCCACAACGGACGCGAAGAAACCACCACGCTGGCGCTGATACCACAGGTGCGCGAAGCCATCACGCTGCCACTGATTGCGGCGGGCGGCATCGGTTCGGGCAAGGCAATGCTGGCAGCGATGGCCCTCGGCGCTGAGGGCGTGCAGATAGGCACCCTCTTCGCCGTGAGCGAGGAGAGTTCGGCCAGCGAGGCGTTTAAGCAACTGTGTGTCGATCTCGGCGAAGATGGCACCATGCTGGCGCTGAAGAAGATTTCGCCCACGCGCCTCATCAAGAATTCGCTCTATGCCAAGATTGCCGAAGCCGAAGCCCGCGGGGCTGAGGCCGACGAACTGCGGGCGCTGCTGGGGCGTGCGGCATCGAAGCGCGGCATCTTTGAGGGCGACCTTGAAAATGGCGAACTCGAGATAGGCCAAATAGCCAGTGCCATCAAGGAGGTGAAGCCCGTGGCGAAAATCATGGAGGAACTCGTCGACGACTTCGAAGCCACTAAGGCGCGCATCGCTACGCTGTAGAGATATGAAGATTTAACCCTAAGCCCAAATCGGCACACTGCTGCACGATTTGGGCTTTTACCAATTAACCGCATCAACCCAATGACAAAATTATTTTTCAGAATGCTGTTGCTCGCCCTGATGATGGCGGGCGGCAAGGTGTGGGCGCAAGATGCCTACACGATTTACCCCATTCCTCAGCAGCAGGTGAAGATGGCTGGCGAGGCATCGTTCACCGCCAGCGTGAGCGTGGTGGCAGAAGAAGGCGTGGACCAGTACACCATCGACCGCCTCAAGCAGATACTGCGCGAGCACCATCTCACCGCCGTGATGGGGAAGAAACCTCAGGCCGGCACGGCTGCCATCTACCTGGGCATCAACGGCTCGGGTGGCGCGGCCGACCGCAAGGCGAAGAGCCTGAAACTGAAGCGCGAGGTGTTTGGCCTGGCGAAATACGACCGCCACGTGGTGAGCATCTCGCAAGCCAAGGGCAAGGCGCAGGTGGTGGTGATAGGCGAAAACACCGACGCCGTGTTCTACGGGCTCGCCACACTGGAGCAGATGCTCGATGGCGGCACACAGAAGTTGCCCTGCACGGTGATCTACGACTATGCCGACGTGCAGCACCGCGGCATCATTGAGGGCTACTACGGCCTTCCCTACAGCGAGGAAGTGACCGCCGACCTCTTCCGCTTCATGGCGCGCTACAAACTCAACACCTACATGTATGGCGCCAAGAGCGACCCATATCACTCCCGCTACTGGGACAAGGCTTATCCCAAGAAGATTTCGGCCAAGGAAAAACGCCTGGGGCTCATGACCGAGGACATGATGAAGCACCTCTGTGAGGTGGCTCACCAGAGCAAGGTGAACTTCATCTGGTCGATTCACCCCGGGCAGACGTTTACCGAACTGAAAAACAGCGACGTGCTCGACCGCATCATGGCGAAATTTGAGAAGATGTACTCCCTGGGCGTGCGCCAGTTTGGCGTTTTCGTCGACGATGTGGGTGTGCCCTACGATACGCCCACGCTGAGCAAGTGCACCGAGCGCCTCACCGACCTGCAGCAGCGCATCGGCCAGCGCTGGAACAAGCCAGGCGCTGCCGCTGCCGACACCGTGAAGCCGCTGCAATACGTGCCCCAACTCTATGCCTACAGTTGGGTGAAGCGAGAATTGGCGCAGAAATTCTGGAACTCGCTCACCCCCGTGCCCGAGAAGGTGAACATCTACACCACGGGCAAGAATGTGTGGTCGGTGCCCAATAGCAAAGATCTCGACGTGCTCAACGGCTTCCTGGGGCGCGAAGTGGCATGGTGGTGGAATTATCCTTGCAACGACAACGACGTGACGAAGATTTTCATCGCCGACACCTACACCAATTTCGCCGACGAAACCAATATCGCCAACCATGAGCGCATGGAAAAGGGGCTGAAACTGAAGACCATCATCATCAACCCCATGCAGCAGGGCGAACTCTCGAAGGTGGCCCTCTTCAGCGTGGGCGACTACACCTGGAACATGAACGCCTTCGACAATATGGCTTCTTGGCGCGCCTCGCTCAAGGCCGTGGTGGGCAACGACCGCGCCGAGGCACTGGAAACGCTGGTGCCCAATCTGCGCTATTACGATGAGCAGTCGAAACTGGCACGCCTGATAGCAGAATTTAAGGCGGCTTATGCGACCGAGGGTGCGAAGGCTTCGCCACAGGCGCTGCATGCCGAATTAGTCCGCATCGGCGAGGCTTGCGGCGTGATCGAGGCGATGGCTAAGAGCACAACCGAGAGCGACACCCTCTTCTATGCCGACATCAAGCCCTGGCTCACGAAACTCAATGCCATGGCCGAGAATGCCGACAAGATGCTCATGGAATTGACCCAAGGCGGAACGCCCGCGATGAACCGTGTGGAATTTGCCAAGTGCTGGTCGGCGATTGAAGGCATCGACAAGAATGAGGCTCACCGCTTCGACATCCTCACCGGCATGGGCAGCGACATCACCCTGTCGGTGCGCACGGCAGCCCCATCGGCAAAGGTGCTCCGTCCCTTCCTCGACTGGCTGCTGCAGCAATTCGAGAAATAGCCCCGCGGCGTGAATAGCAACTAAAAAAGGAATCATAGCCATGGAAGCGGCTATGATTCCTTTAATTTTTCTCTTATCCCCAAGGCCTTGATTTGGCCGGAGTTTTATAACAAAAGAACCGTCCCTTTGTTATAAAATTGGGGGTGATTTTTGACGAAAATAGATAGAAGGAACCGTCCCTTTTATCTATTTTTTGTTGCGATTTACTGGTCTAAGTTTTCGTTAAACATCTTGCCGGTGACGGTGGCGGTGTACGACTTGGTGTTGTAAGAGCCAGAGAAGCGGATGCCTTGGCTGTGGATGTTGAATTCCACGTTGGTGAGCACTGCGTCGTTCACGTTGCCGCCATTGGCGGTGCTTGCTTTGGTGCTAGGCGAAGAGATGCGGTAGCCGTCGCGGGTGAATTCCACTTTCAGTTCGTCGAACACTGCGATGAGGTTGTCCACTTCCTTGTTTTCACCGTCGATGGGGATGAAGCCCTGAATCCACAGGGTGGCGGTCATTTTGCTCTTGTTGATTCGGAAATCATACATGCAATTCTTGGTGGTGATGGTTTTGCCTTCGATGGAAGTGTATTCGGTTTCGTTGAACATGAAAGGCAGACTACCGGTGGCGTGCACGGTTTTGTCGCCGTCAACAGCGAAGGTTACGTACACCACGCCATGGTTGATGTCGATCACACCCTTGAGGTCGCTGATTTGGAGACCCTGTGCCGATGCGCTTGGGCAAGAGAAGCGGTAGGCCTGCATGCTTTGGTCGGCGGTGAGGGGGAGTTCGGTGAGGTTGAACTGGATGGTGTTATTGCCGCTGATGGTGGCAGTGACGTTGACCGAAATCACGCCCTTGGTGTAGTTGACGAGATAGGTGTAGTTGTTGACGCTGAATTCCGACACGTCGCCAGCGCCGGCTGTTACGGTGCGGTTATACATCGACACGGTGAAGGTGGCTTCGCTAGTGCCGGGATCGTCGTTGAGGCAAGAGGTCATGCCCAGGAGCATCATGCTCAACATGAGCATTGAAAATAATTTCTTCATAATGCATTTATGTGTTTAGATGAATAGTCGTGATTACTTGGTTGCGAGAATCTCGCCGATGCCGTCGATAGTGTAAGCGGCTTCGAAACTGCCGAAGAAGAGCAGGCGAGCCTTCACGTTCTGGAGGCGATACTTGAGCAGTGCGGGTTCGCCGTGGTTCACTGGCGATACCTTCTCGGCAGTGACTGCGTAGCCGCCCACGCAAGGCTTGAGGTCGAGGTTTTCATACACGAGCGTGGCTTCCTTGCCGAGGTTGCCGTCGTAGTCGAGGCCCTTGATCGAGAGGGTTGCCTTATTGGTGGTGGGGTTGATTTCGAATTCAAATTTGTCGGCCTTCACAGTGCGCACGTCGCCGGTGGCTTCGTTGGTGATCGCCACTTTCGCATCGGTGTATTCCAGCGTAGAGATCACGGCATTCACGCTGTAGTGCTTCTCCACGATGAATGAGAAGTGGGTGGTGGAAATGTGGCTTGTGGAGAGGTCGAGCACGCCAGCGAAGTTGGTGCAGGCAAAGGTGCCTTGCGAGAGGGTCTGAGCGGTTTGCTTCATCACGTAGCCGCCGGTGGCCTTGTCGATAGAGAGCGCCATGCCGCGCAGGTCGATGGTGCCCATCTTGCCGTCGGGAAGAGTGATTTTGCAAGCCACGTCGGCGGTCATGTTGTCGACGTCGACCAGCAGTTCATAGACCACTGCATCAGAGGTCATTTCGCCTGGCTCTTCTTCGGTGGCGGCCACGTTGCTCACGTGGTTGGCCATTTGAGCCTGGAAATACATTCTGTTGCCCTTGTTGTCGTCGTTGCACGATGAGAGGGCGAAAGCCAGGATGGCTGTGAGGAATAGGATTGTATGTTTCATTTTTCTGTTGTGATAGTTAGTTCAATAGTCAGAGTGTGTGCACTGCTGCGTGGCGCGATTAGTTGTTCACCGAGCCGCTGGCAGTGAGTGTGATGCTGCCCAGGAGCATCGAGGCGTCGTATTTGTCGTTTTCGAGGTCGATGGTGGCCTTGAGGTCGGCGATAGGATACATCACGGTGGTGGTTACCTTGCCGTTGAGCATATACGAGGTGCTGGTGGGGAGTTGTTCGGCTTCAATCACGTAGCCTTCGGGCGTCACGGTCACCTTTGCCGAAGTGTGGCTCTTGATGGAGAGCAGTTGGCGTTTCGCCTGCTGGTCGATGAGGTCCATGACCACCACCTTGGCGCTGAGGTCGTCGGGGTTGATCACATACTGGTACATCGGGCCACTGCTGGTAGAGGTCTTGCCGTCGGAGTAGAGGCATGAAGTGGAGCACTTGGTGCTGTATACCTCAGGCGTGGTGGCGATTACGCGGTAGGTGCCGTTGATGTAGTAGTTGAGGCGCAGTGTGGCTTCGTTGAAGTCGAGGTGACCCTTCAGGTTCTCGATGCCGCTGGCGCTGGTTTTGAAACTGCACACCCCCTTGTTCTCAGTCATCTGGATGTCGTTGAGTTTAACGGTGGTTTCGTTCACACCGTCGAGTTTCACGCGTATGACGAGGCTGATGGTCATGTTGTCGCGGTTGAGCGTGTAGTCGATTTCGCTTGCTGTGAGGGGCTTCACTTCGCCGGCTTTGGTTTCCACCACGTGGTTTATCACCTTGATAGAGCGCACCACGTCGCCGCCGCGCTTGCCGCCTTCATCGTCGCCACAACTTGCCACTGCAAGCATGAGGGCGAGAATTGAGATTATGCTAAAAACTTTCTTCATATTCATTTTCGATTTTGGATTATCACACAAAGTTAGTGCAATATTATATAACAAAACGGGGATATTACACTATTTCGCAATATCCCCGAGCATTTTAATTATTTTTAATATGATATCTTCGCCTTAGCGGAAGAGTTTGCCTGAATTGGTGTAGTGCAACCCGTAGCAGTCGAATTCGATGCTGAATGTGCCTTCAGCGAAGTTGGTTTCGCCCTTGAGGTTGGTGACGGGGCGTTCCTTCATAGGCGTTTCGGCGCCGTCGACCACGAAGAGCGGAATGATGTCGGTGCCTTCGTAGGTGTAGCCGGTGGCGGTAGGGGTGACGGTGGCTTTCTCCAGTGGCACGATGATGTGCTTCAGTTTAGGCATCTGTGGCACAAATGCGATGTTGTGGATGCCGATGTTGCCAGAGTAAACCTTGTCCTTGTTTTGCACGGCGAAGAAGTTGAAATCAAAGAAGGTTTCGGTGGTCTTCTCGTAATCGCTGCCTGAGGAGAGTTTTGAGTAGTTGGCGTTGGTGAGCAGGAGCACGTCGTACATGTCGTTGACCTTGAATTTCACGCTCACGATGCCAGTGGCGAGGTCGATCACGCCGGTGAGGCCTGAGATGGAGTAGCCGGCTGTGCCTACAGGTGCGCTGCCCGATACGGTCCACACCTTCTCGCTTTCAGTCTTGTATTTCACGTCGCCGATGGTGAAGTCTACAGCGGGCATCTTTTCGGCGAACTTCACGCCCTGGAGCATGATGTCCATGTGGCCGTCGGTGTAAACCGCGAATTTCGCATCGATTTCGCATTGGTGCACCAGCGCGCCTTTCATGCCGGTCTTCACGTTGATGCGGTGGCTGTAGTAGGTGGGCAATGAGGGTTCATCCTTCTTCTCGTCGTCGCCACAAGCGGCAAACGAAGTGGCCATGGCCATCAGGGCCAAAGTGTAGAAAAGTTTCTTGATCATAATGCTTGTCGTTTTTATTTTGTTGTTTGTGTTATCGAGTCGGTTAAATGTTGATTCTCAGTGTTGCGCCAATCGAGGTGCCACGGCCTCGCTGCAGGAATGCGTGGCCTATCGACACGAAGTAGAACGTGTTGTATTTCGTGCCGGTGAGGTTCTTGCCCCAGAGTTCGAGCGAGTAGTTGTCGCCGGTGAGGGTGGCCGATGCGCCCAGTTGGCAGTAGAAGGGCTGGTACATATCGTTGGCTTCGTTCCAGTAGATTTTGCCCGTGCCGCGCAGGTTGGCGTCGATCGTGAGCGCGCGCGCCCACTTGCTGCCGCTGGCGAAACTGAAGGTGTGGGCCGCCTCCACGAAGAGCGTGTGGCTGGGGCTGTAAGGCACGAAGCGGCCCTTGTGGTCGGCCTTGCCATCGTTGTACTCGGCGAAAGTGGCATGGGTGTAGCCGTAACTGGCGTTGAGCACCGTGCCCTGGCCGGGCGCCACCTGCATGGCAAATTCGGCACCCCATGAGTGGGTCTTGCCCGCGTTGGTCATCACGCGTCCCGTGGTGGTGCCGTCGGGGAACACGGTGAGTTGGCGGTCGCGGCAGTCGAGGAAGAAGGCGCTCACGTCGGTGCGAATGCGGTGGTTCCAGCACTCGAAGTGGCCGCCCACCTCATAGTTCCAGGCGATTTCAGGCTTGTAGCCCACCACCTTGTCCACGTCGTAACTGGCGCCGATGCCCATCAAGCCCATCAACTTCTGTTGCAGCACGTCGCTGAACATTTGCGTGTTGAAGCCGCCCGATTTGCTGCCCTTCGAGAAACTGGCATACACCGACTGCGCCTTCTCGCCGCCAAAGTGATAGGTGATCGAGAGTTTTGGCAGCAGTTCGAAAAACTCCTTCGCGAGACTGCCGTGGTCGTTGATGTTGATATCGGAATGGGTGTGCACCAGCCCGGTTTCGGCCGAGTAGGTGGTGTAGCCCGTGTGGGTTTCGCTGTGGTAGTTGAGCGTGGCGTGCTCGTAGTCGATGCGCAAGCCCGCCGCCAGGGTGAAGTCGCCCAGCGCGTAGGTGCTCTGGTGGTAGAGCGCCGCGCCCCAGGTGTCGTTTTTGAAATTGCTGCCCAGCACGAAGTTGCGCGAATCCCAGGCGATGGGGTAGGAGGGGAGAGCGGCATTGCGGTGGCGCTCAATGAGTTCGCTGATACCCTTGTCCTTGAATGTGACGGGCGAATCCATATTGTAATGGCGATAGAATCCGAATGCGCCCATCAGCCACTGGTAGGCGCTCGTCGACGTGCTGCGAGCCACGATGTCTTCGGTGACGGCGTGTTCGCGTCGTGCCTGTGTGAGCGTGAAATATGGGTCGACGGTGAAGTCCTGGTCCAGCGTCATGTTGTCGTTGAGATACTGGTAACTGGTGATGCCGCTCAGCGAGAAGTGTTCAAAATTTCGCCTGATGGTGAGGCCGTCGAGAATGGCGGTGCGGCGGTAGAAACAGGTGTCGTTATAGGCGATGTGGCCGGTGCCCACTTGCTCGTAGGCGTAGCCGCCTTCACGCGAGTGCGATACCGACAGCATATTGCTGATAAACAGATTACTCTGTGGCATCCATTCCACCTTCAAGCGGCCGCTGGTTTGCTTCTCCCAGTCGGTCTTCTTCCCATTATATTCGTTGCGAAACTCGCCGTCGGTGCCACTGTGCAACACATTGAAGGAGAGTCCTAAATTTCCATTGAATTTTCGGTAGATGCTCGCCCCCGCTTTGTAGGTGTTGCGGGAGGCGTATTCAAGCATGGCGCGCGTGCCGCTGTAGTTGAGTGGCGAGAGGGTGTAGATGTTCATCACGCCCGCCATGGTGTTGCGCCCGAAGAGCGTGCTTTGCGGGCCGCGCAGCACTTCCACGCGGGCAATGTCCATAAGGTCGAAGTCGTAGTTCTCCTTACACATCACAGGCACATTGTCGACGTTGAGCCCCATCGCGGGCTGGTCGATGCGCGTGCCAAGGCCTCGCATGTAGATGGTGGAGGTCATGCGGCTGCCGTAGTCGGGGATGAAGATGTTAGGCACCATCTCGGCCGCCTTCTTGGCGCCGGTGATGCCGTTTCGCTCCAGTTGCGACTGCCGCAGTTCTGATGCCGAAATGGCGAGGCTCCTCACATTGGTGCCTTGCTTGATGGCCGAAACGGTCACCTCCTGCAGGCTCACTGTGTCGGGGCCGATGCCGCCAGCCAGCGCACTGCCAGCCGAAGAGGCGAGAAGTAGTGATGTGGTGATAAAGCGCTTTTTCATGGGTGCAAAATTACGGGTTTTCCAGCAAGCCGTCAATCACTACTTCTAGTGATTTTTTCGGCCGGTGTGGTTAGATGCTCGCGGCGTGTGTTTTCGCGTGCGTGTATATTAGTGAGAAAAATCGGGGAAATTAGTTGCTGATTTACTTCGTTAATCGGCATATTTTTAGTAACTTTGCAGAGCAAAATCACGTCACGTCGGCACTTTGAGCGCGTTAAAGCGGGGTAGGGTGCTGATTGTGAGTGTTTTGTGTAAAACGGAATTAATTAATTTTGGAGATGCAACAACTTAGTAATTTCAGCATTGAGCAGCAGAATGTTTTCGCCATCGCGGCGGAAATGCTTCGCTGTGTTGCGTGCGTGTTGTTGCCTAGCCAAAGGTGGAAAGTGATGAGTCAGAACCCCAGCGATGCGGTGCCGGCTCATTTCTTTTTTTTTCTGAGTGACGAAAAATAATTAATATTGATACGAATATAAAATTATGGTTTTAATCGGTATTCAAAGTACTACCCTGGCGGTAACCGCTGCCCTCACCGGCGTGGTGTTGGTGGCTGCTGCCCTGATCATTGCGTGGCTCATTGCTCCACGCTCCTACACGAAGAAGAAAGGTGAAGCCTACGAGTGCGGTATGCCCACTCGTGGCGACAGTATGGCACAGTTCCATGTGGGCTACTATTTGTTTGCCATCCTTTTCTTGATGTTCGACGTCGAAACAGTGTTCCTTTTCCCATGGGCAACCATCTGCAAGGAACTGGCAGCGTCGGCATTGCTCGCTGTAGGTACATTTTTGGTGATATTAGTTTTAGGTCTGGCTTATGCCTGGAAGAAAGGAGCGCTTGAATGGAAGTAAAGAGTCCAAAAATCAAAAGTATCAAGCACGAAGAATTCAAGGACAACGAGTATATCGACAGCCTTGTTGCGGAACTGAATGCCGCTGGTGCTAACATTGTGGTAGGCAAACTCGATCAACTGATGCAATGGGGTCACGCCAACTCGCTGTGGCCATTCTGCTTCGGTACCAGTTGCTGCGCTATCGAGTTTATGTGTCTGGGCGCTGCCCGTTACGATATGGCCCGCTTCGGTTTCGAGGTGGCGCGTAACTCGCCCCGCCAGAGCGACTATATCATGTGCCAGGGCACCATCACCTATCGCATGGCCCCCGCGCTGCTTCGCCTCTACGAGCAGATGGCCGAGCCTAAGTATGTGATCGCCTGCGGTGGCTGCACCGTGTCGGGTGGTCCGTTCAAGAAGAGTTACTGCGTGGTGAAGGGTGTGGATGAAATCCTCCCTGTAGACGTGTACATGCCTGGTTGCCCTCCACGTCCTGAAGCCATGTTCTACGGCTTGATGCAACTCCAGCGCAAGATCAAGGCCTCGAAATTCTTCGGTGGCCACAACCGCAAGGAAGCGCGCGCCAAATTCTTCGAAGCCAAGGCCGCTGCCGAGAAAGACAGCGCATTGCGCGCCGAGCAAATGCGCCTGGCCGAAGAATGCAAAGCACCAGTGCTCGAGAGATAATTTAATGCGATAAAAAGAACAAAACAGTAAAGTACATATATATACATTATTTATATGGCAAATATACAAGAGAAAATCAGCGCACTTTGCCCATCGGCCACTTTCGACGAAACTGGCGAATTGCTGCTGGTAAATGTGCCCGACGAGCACTGGCATGCCCTTGCTAAGGCATTGAAGGAACAACTCCACTTCGATATGCTCAACGCAGTGGCTGGTGTGGACTGGAAAGATGAACTCGGCTGTATGTATTACCTCACCAACACCGAGACTCAGGAAATGATTCACGTGAAGGTGGCTACCACCGACCGTGAAAACCCACGACTGCACACAGTGAGCGACATCTGGGCTGTTGCCAACTATCAGGAGCGCGAAGTGTATGACTTCTTCGGCATCGTGTTTATCAACCACCCCGACATGCGCCGCTTCTTCCTGCGCAACGACTGGGTGGGCTACCCTCTGCGCAAGGACTACGACGCCAGCCCCGAACTCAACCCTCTGCGCCTTGAAGCAGAAGAAAACGAAGACGACACTTTCTCGCTCGTGGAAGATGCCGAAGGCAATCTCAAGCGCGTGGACAAGAAGGTGTTCGGTCCTGAAGAATACGTGATCAATGTGGGTCCTCAGCACCCCTCTACCCACGGTGTGATGCGCTACCGCGCTGCCATCGACGGTGAAGTGGTGAAGAAGGTCGACGTGGTGTCGGGTTACATTCACCGCGGTATCGAAAAACTTTGTGAAGACCTCACTTACCCATCAATGCTGCTCTACACCGAGCGCATGGACTACATGGGTGCCCACATGAACCGCCACGCCACTTGCCTCTGCATTGAAAAGGCTCTTGGCATCGAGGTGCCTCACCGTGCCGAAGTGATTCGCATGATGATGGACGAATTGATGCGTCTCTCAAGCCACCTGCTCTCTTACGGCTGCTTGACCATGGACCAGGGTGCTACCACCGCCTTCTTCTACGGCTTCCGCGAACGCGAACTCATCTACGATATCTTCGACAAGACTTGCGGTGCCCGCATGTCGATGAGTTACGACACCATCGGTGGTGTGGTGCGCGACGTTCACCCCGACTTCGTGAACGACGTGCGCAATGCTTGCGATGTCATCGAAAAGGCAATTCCTGAATATCACAAACTCTTCTCTGGCAACGTGATTGCCCTCGGACGTATGAAAGACGTGGGCACACTGAGCAAGGAAGACGCCATCAACTATGCCATCACCGGTCCTTCGGGCCGTGCTTCTGGCTTCCACTGCGACGTGCGTAAGACTCAGCCTTACTCGCTCTACAACGAAGTGGAATTCGACGAAGTGGTATACGAAAACGGCGACAGTTACGACCGCTACATGGTGCGCATGAAGGAAATGGAGCAGAGCATCAAGATTCTGCGCCAGTGCTGCGACATGATGGACAAGGAAGGTCACCAGGGCGAATTCTGCGCCAAGGTGCCCAAGATCATCAAGTTGCCTAAGGGCCACTGGTATCAGCAGGTGGAAGCCAGCCGCGGTGCATTCGGTGTGTATCTCGAAAGCGACGGCGAAGGCAAGCCATTCCAGCATCCTTACCGCATCCACTTCCAGAGCCCATGCTTCAACCTGGTGGGTGTAGTGGACCTCACTTGCAAGGACAACCTCATCGCCGACCTTATCACCATCACAGCGTCGCTCGACTATGTGATCCCTGATATCGACCGCTAAAAATTAACTCGAATATACAAACACTAAAAAACTTACAATTTAAGATATGTTTGACTTTGGAATAGTCACTAAGTGGATTAACGACCTGCTGCTGGGCGTGATGCCCCAATGGCTGGCCACCACTATCGAATGCGCGCTCGTGGGTGTGGCATTGCTGCTGATGTATTCAGTGATTGCAATCATCTATATCTTCTACGAACGCAAAGTGTGCGGTTGGATTCAATGCCGCCTTGGCCCTATGCGTGTGGGTCCTTGGGGCTTGCTCCAGGTATTCGCCGACGTGTTTAAAATCCTCACCAAGGAACTTATCACCCTGTGGGATACCGACCGTCTTCTCTTCAAGATGGCTCCTTATTTCGTGGTAGTGGCATCTATGCTTATGTTTGCCTGCCTGCCATGGGGTAACGGCCTTCAGATGATCGACATGAACATCGGCGTGTTCTTTATCGCTGCCGTATCGTCGATCGGCGTGCTGGGTATCTTGCTCGCCGGCTGGTCGAGTAACAGCAAGTACACCCTCATCGGTGCGATGCGTAGTGGCGCCCAGATGGTGAGTTACGAAATCTCTACCGGCATTGCCATGATGACCGTGATTTGCCTCGCTGGCACCATGAGCATCTCTGGCATTGTGGAAGCCCAGAAAGATGGCTGGTTCATCTTCACTGGCCACATTCCCGCCATCATCGCATTTGTGATCTACATCATCGCGGCCAACGCCGAAAACAACCGTGGCCCCTTCGACCTTCCTGAAGCAGAGCACGAACTTACCGCCGGCTACCACACCGAATACTCTGGTATCCACTTCGGTTTCTTCTACCTCGCTGAATACCTCAACCTCTTCATCGTGAGCGGTATCGCTGCACTCCTCTTCTTGGGCGGCTGGATGCCACTTCACATCTCGGGCTTCGAGGCATTCAACAATGTGATGGACTACATCCCATCGCCAGTATGGTTCCTGGGCAAGGCATTCTTCATGTCGTTCGTGTTTATGTGGATTCGCTGGTCGTTCCCACGCGTGCGTATCGACCAGATGCTCAAACTCGAGTGGAAATACCTCATGCCACTTGGCCTGTTCAACCTCGTGCTCATGGCCCTGTGTGTATCGTTTGGCTTACACTTCTAATATTAGGAACTAAATAAATTTACTAAAACAATAACAACTCTATTTTCGTGATTATGGCTGATAATTATGGAAAAATCACCCAAGTAATCGGACCAGTGGTCGACATTACTTTTGATGGTGAAGGTTCGGTGGTGCCCGATATCTATACCGCGCTGTCGGTAGAGCGCCACGACGGAACTGAAATCATCCTCGAGGTGGAGCAACACATCGGTGAAAACACCGTGCGCTGCGTGGCTATGGACAGTACCGACGGCCTCCAGCGTGGCACCAAGGTGAAAAACCTTGGCCAGCCCATCTCAGTGCCCACTGGCGAACAGGTGAAAGGACGATTGCTCAACGTGATTGGCGAGCCTATCGACCACCTCAAGGACATGAAGGGTGGCGATCGTCGCGCTATTCACCAACCAGCGCCATCGTTCTCCGATCTCTCAATCTCGCAAGAGATTCTGTACACTGGTATCAAGGTTATCGACCTTATCGAGCCCTTCTCTAAGGGTGGTAAGATCGGTCTGTTTGGTGGTGCCGGTGTAGGTAAAACCGTGCTTATTATGGAACTTATCCACAATATCGCACGCGGTCACAATGGTTTCTCCGTGTTCACCGGTGTGGGTGAACGTACTCGTGAAGGTAACGACTTGCTTCGTGAAATGATCGAGAGCGGCGTAATCAAGTATGGTGAAAAATTCAAGGAAAACATGGCCAATGGAGAGTGGAATCTCGACGACGTGGACATGGACGAAGTGGCCCAATCGCAGGCTACACTCGTGTTCGGCCAGATGAACGAGCCTCCCGGTGCGCGTCTGCGCGTGGCTCTCTCAGGCCTTACAGTGGCTGAGCAGTTCCGCGATCAAGACGGTGGCGGTAAGGATATCCTCCTCTTTATGGACAACATCTTCCGTTTCACCCAGGCCGGTTCTGAGGTATCGGCGCTGCTGGGCCGCATGCCATCGGCAGTAGGTTACCAGCCAACCCTGGCATCGGAAATGGGTAAACTCCAGGAGCGTATCACCTCCACCAAGAGCGGTTCAATCACCTCGGTGCAAGCAGTATATGTGCCTGCCGACGACTTGACCGACCCTGCTCCTGCCACCACATTCAACTTCCTCGATGCTACCACCGTGCTTAGCCGTAAGATCACCGAACTCGGTATCTACCCAGCGGTTGACCCATTGGCATCTACTTCACGCATCATGGACCCACACATCATCGGCCAAGAGCACTATGATGTGGCTCAGCGCGTGATTCACCTGCTTCAGAAGTATCAGGAACTTCAGGATATCATCGCCATCCTCGGTGTGGATGAATTGAGCGACGCCGACAAACTCGTGGTTTCACGTGCCCGTCGTGCTCAACGCTTCCTCTCTCAGCCATTCTTCGTGGCTGAGCAGTTCACCGGCGTGCCTGGTGTGATGGTGCCTCTCAACGAAACCATCCGCGGCTTCAAGATGATTCTCGACGGCGAAGTGGACGACCTGCCCGAACAGGCGTTCCTCAACGTGGGTACCATCGACGATGCTATCGCCAAGGGTAAGAAGATGCTCGAAAGCATTAAGAAATAATCAAAGATTTTCCATTAAGAAAATTCATTTTTCACATGACACTCAAAATTATATCAGCGGAAAAGATTGAGTTTGAAGGAGCGGTTGAATCGGTCACTCTGCCCGGTGCCATCGGCTCGTTTCAAGTGCTCAAGAATCACGCAGCCCTCATCTCTTCGCTCGTGGCCGGCACCATGACCTATGTGCTGGAAAACGGCGAAACCGAAACCCGTGAAATCGCGGGCGGGGTGGCTGATATCAATAGCAATGTGGTGTCGGTGTGTCTATATTAATATAATGTGATGAAAAAGGTAATTACATCAGTCGTAGCCTTCGCGGTGGTGGCGCTCATGGCCTTCGGTTACATGACCGCACTGGAGCATGCTGCCCACAAGAGCGAGGGTGAAGGCAAACTCGATCCCAAGGAACTCATCTTTGAGCACCTCGGCGACGCGTATGGTTGGGAACTGCCATTTTCTCACAGCAATCGCATTCCACTGCCTATCATCGTGATCGACGACCAGAACACCCCTCACTGCTTCCTCTCGAGCGCAGTGCAGCACGGTGAGTCGTGCGATGGCTTCTACATCGCCCACGAAGGCGAATATAAGGGCAAAGTGGTGGGCAAGAATGCCGAAGGCAAGGAATATAGACCCATAGATTTGTCGATTACAAAGAATGTGGCCGGCATCCTCATCGCCGCCTTCCTGGTGGTGGTGATGGTGATGAAGGTGCGCTCTTGGTATAAGAAGAACGGCATGAAAGCGCCTCGCAAATTCACTGCGGCGCTCGAAATGGTGGTCGACTTCGTGTATGTGGGCACCATTCGCCCCATCATGGGCAAGGAAGCGCCCAAGTATGCGCCCTATCTGCTCACCGTGTTCTTCTTCATCCTCACCATGAACCTTCTCGGTCTCATCGTGATATTCCCAGGTGGCGCCAACCTCACCGGCAACCTCTCCGTGACGCTTGTGCTGGCCGTGCTCACCTTCCTGGTGACCAACCTCACCGGCAACAAGGAATACTGGAAAGAACTCTTTTGGCCCGATGTGCCCATGGGATTGAAATTCCCCATTCCACTGATGCCAGTAATCGAAATCTTTGGTGTGTTCACCAAACCCATTGCGCTGATGATTCGTCTTTTCGCCAATATGATGGGCGGCCACATGGTGGTGATCGTGTTCACCCTGCTCATCTTCATCTTTGGCGCTTATGGCGTGGCAATTGGAGCAGCCACCTCAGTGTTCTCACTGGCGTTCTCGCTGTTCATGCTCTTGCTCGACACACTGGTAAGTTTCATTCAAGCCTATGTGTTCACCATCCTCTCCACAATGTTCATCTTCATGGCTCACCCCGTGCACCATGGTGCTGAACACAACGAAATTTCTGAATAAAAAAACAAAACAAAAAAATAAAAAACTTTTAAAACTTTACGACTATGTTAAGTATGATTTTAGCAGCTGAAGCACTCGCATGTGTAGGTGCAGCAATTGGCGCAGGTATCGCAGCAATCGCAGCAGGTATCGGTATTGGTAAAATTGGTGGTGCAGCAATGGAAGCCATTGCACGTCAGCCACAATCTGCAGGTGATATCCGTAGTAACATGATTGTGATTGCAGCGCTTATCGAAGGTGTTGCCTTCTTCGCACTCATCGTTTGCATCCTTGCGTTGTTCCTCTAATTTAATTGTCATAATCCACAATTTAATAGTTAACAATGGAACTGTTTAAGCCTGAGTTTGGCTTGGTTTTCTGGATGTTTCTGGCATTCGCGTGCCTGTATTTCATCCTGGCAAAGTATGCATGGCCTTTCATCATCAAAGCGATGGAAGAGCGCGCCGACCTTATCGACAAGGGCGTGGCCTATGCACAAGAGGCGAAATCTCACCTCGACAATGCCAAGGCTGAAGCAGACCAAGTGATTGCTGAAGCACGCAAGCAACAAGCCGACATACTTCGCGACGCAGCCAAGATGAAGACTCAACTCATTGAGGAAGCAAAACTCGCTGCCACCGAAGAAGCCAAGAAAGTGACTGATGCCGCTCAGGTAGCCATCGACCAGGCTCGCAAGGAATCGGAAAAGCAATTGCGCCAGGAAGTGAGTGCTTATGCACTGCAAATCGCTGAGCAAGTGGTGCGCCAGAAAATGGCCGACGACAAGGCTCAACGCGAACTGGTGGAAAAATTGTTGAACGAGGCTGGCTCTAAAAACTAATTAGTAATATGAACGACGGACTTATTCCCAATCGATACGCAAAAGCCCTCTTTAAGGTGGCTGTGGAGAAAGCCGAGCAGGATACGCTGTATGCTCAGATGAAGCAACTGGTGGCCAGTTTCGACTCCACTCCCGCGCTGAAGGCTGCTGTAAATAATCCGTTTATCGCTGTCGATGAAAAGGAAAAAGTGCTCTTGACTGCTGCCGGCGCAAAGAAAGGCAGCACACTCGAGAACTTCATATTGCTCGTTATTGAGAAGAATCGTGCCTCTTTCCTGCGTTCCATGGCCCTGGCTTACTTGAAACTCTATCGCGAGGCCTTTGGTATCGCCAGCGTTGAAATCGTTACGGCCATCGAGATGACCGACAGCGAAATCAGCGGTATCCTGGATGTGGTGAAGCGCCAACTCGGCGACAAGAAGATGGAGAAAACCGTGACTGTGGACAGCAGTCTCATAGGCGGTTTCACCGTGAACGTCGACGGACAAGTGCTCGACGCATCTATTAAAAATGAATTAAAGAAACTGCGTTTGAAACTCCTAAGTTAAAAGTGAGATGATCAACCCAAGTGAAATATCTGAAATACTGAAACAGCAACTCAGCGACGTTCAGCAAAAGGTGTCGTTTGAGGAAGTTGGTACAGTGCTCGAGGTGGGCGACGGCGTGGCACACGTGTATGGCCTTGACAATGTGGAGGCTAACGAACTCGTTGAGTTCGAAAACGGTGTTACCGGTGTGGCTATGAACCTCGAGGAGAGCAACGTAGGTGTGATCCTGATGGACAAGGTTGACTCAGTGAAGGAGGGCATGAAGGTGACCCGCACTGGTCAAATCGCGTCGATCCCCGTGGGTGAAGGCCTCCTGGGCCGCGTAATCAACGTGCTGGGTGAACCTATCGACGGCAAAGGACCTATTGAAGGCACCTTGCTGCGCTTGCCTCTGGAGCGCAAGGCTCCTGGTGTGATTTTCCGTCAGCCAGTGAACCAGCCTCTGCAGACCGGCTTGAAGGCTATCGACTCGATGATTCCCATCGGCCGTGGCCAGCGCGAACTTATCATCGGCGACCGCCAGATTGGTAAGACCGCTATCGCTCTCGACACTATCATCAACCAAAAGGCTGGATACGAGGCTGGAAAGCCTGTATATTGCATCTATGTGGCCATCGGCCAAAAGGCATCTACAGTGGCTGCCCTGGTGAACGAACTCACCAAGCACGGCGCTATGCCTTACTCGATTGTGGTGGCTGCCACCGCTGCCGACTCGGCCGCTATGCGCTACTATGCTCCATTTGCCGGTGCTGCCATCGGCGAATTCTTCCGCGATTCGGGCCGCGACGCGCTCGTGGTGTACGACGACCTCTCGAAGCAGGCTGTCGCTTATCGCGAAATTTCATTGATTTTGAAGCGTCCTTCAGGCCGTGAGGCTTACCCAGGTGATATCTTCTACCTGCACAGCCGCCTGCTCGAACGCGCTGCGAAAATCAACGACAACCAGGCCGTGGCTGCAGCCATGAACGACCTTCCCGAGGTGCTCAAGCCCATGGTGAAGGGTGGTGGCTCGCTCACCGCGCTGCCTATCATCGAAACCCAGGCAGGCGACGTTTCGGCCTACATTCCTACTAACGTGATTTCAATTACCGACGGTCAGATCTACCTTGAGTCGTCGCTGTTCAACAACGGTATCCGTCCTGCGGTGAACGTGGGTATCTCGGTATCGCGTGTGGGCGGTAACGCGCAAATCAAGTGTATGAAGAAGGTTGCCGGTACGCTCAAGATTGCCCAGGCTCAGTTCCGCGAACTCGAGTCGTTCACCAAGTTTGGTGGCGACATCGACCCAGTGACTGCGCGCACTATCGACACCGGTCGCAAAAACGAACGCCTGCTCGTTCAGCCACAGTATGAACCAGTGGCGGTGGAAGAACAGGTGGCAGTGATCTACTGCGGTGTGAACGGCCTTCTCGAAAAGGTGCCTATGGACAAGGTTCAAGAGTTTGAGAAACTCTTCATCCAATATCTGCACGCAAAACATCAGGCCGACGTGCTCGACGTTTTGAAGACCGGCAAGATTGATGAAGACATTCAGGCCAAACTTGAAGCCGCAGCACTCGAAATCGCTGGTAAATACACTGCTTAATCCGGAAGGCTCTGGATTGAGATATTTGATTAAGGAGAATAAAGAATTATATGTCAACATTACGAGAACTCAAAAGTAGAATTGGTTCGGTTTCATCCACTCAGAAGACTACTAGTGCGATGAAGATGATTTCGTCGGCCAAGATGCACAAGTTCACCTCGCAACTGCAGCGCCTGCTGCCTTACCGCAACATGGTGCAGGGTGTGATAGGTCACTTGCTTGCCACCGACGTGGAATTTTCTTCGCCGCTCATCAACGTGCGTGAGGTGAAGAAGGTGGCTATTGTGGCCTTCGGTTCCGACGACGGTCTGTGTGGCGCTTTCAACATCTACGTGGGCAAATTCCTGCTCGAAACGGTGAAAGAGGCGCAGAAGAAATACGGCCAGGATGTTGCTATAACGATTATTCCCGTTGGTAAGAAGATCACTAAGGGTCTTCAGGCGATGAAGAAGGCGCCTTTTGAGGTGCGCATCGTGGAAGGAATTAACACCCGCAGCAATGCCGACCAACTCCACGACTTCACCGACCTGCTGCGCCGCAGTTTCCTTGACGGCACCTACGACCAGGTGGACCTGGTGTATATGCACTTCAAGAGCACTTCGCGCCAGATCCCCACTTGCGACCAGATGCTCCCAGTGAGTTACGAGGCGCTCGTGGCCACTGCCGACAAGAAGGCGGCCAACCAGCCCTGTATCTTCGAACCCGACGCAAACTCGATTTTCAACAGCGTGCTTCCGCTCTACATCCGCTCCATGATGCAGGAGGTGTTCACCGAAAGTTGTGCTTCGGAACAGGCCTCACGCGTGATGGCGATGCAGACGGCGAGCGACAATGCCAAGGAACTGCTTGAAGCGCTCAACCTCGAGTACAACAAGTTGCGCCAGCAAGGCATTACCACCGAACTGCTCGACATCCTCGGCGGCCAAGTGGAACGCTAACGTGAAAAGATACTTGTAACGCAATTGGATATCCCCGATATCTTTACCGGTCGGGGATACATCCAATTTCGAATAACAACCACGGTAAAGCATTAGATTATATATTGACTTATATTACTTATGAGCATTAAGGAGTATTTTTCTTCTCTTTTTAAGGGCACTTTCAGCCTGATAAAGGGTATGCAGGTGACGGGTAAGGAACTCGTGACCAAAAAAGTAACTGAACAGTACCCCGAAAACCGCGACACGCTGCAAATCGCCGAGCGGTTCAGGGCTACGCTCCAGTTCGTCTACGACGAGGAGGGTTACCATAAATGTACTGGCTGCAAAACGTGTGAACGCAACTGCCCTAATGGAACCATCCAAATCACCACCAAGATGGTGGACCTGCCTAACGGCAAAAAGAAATTGAAACTCGAAAAATATATGTACGACCTCGGTAGTTGCACATTCTGCGACCTGTGCGTACTTTCTTGTCCTTTCAAGGCTATCGAGTTCAGCAACGACTTCGAGCAATCCGTTTTCCGCCGCGAAGCGTTGATCAAACAGTTGAACTATCTGCCCGAGAAGGAGAAGCCTGCTCCCGCTCCCGTAGCCAAGCCCGCCGCTGCCCCTGCAGCGAAGGCTGAAGAGGCTACCAAGCCTGCTGCTGCTCCCGCTGCCCAGGCACCAGACAACAATTCAGAAAATAAAGAAAACAAATAAACATGGAATCAGTAGGGAATATCATTTTGTATTTCGTAATTGCCCTTGCAATTATCGTGTTCTCGGTACTGGCGGTGACCACGCGTAAGATTTTGCGTTCGGCTACCTACCTGCTGTTTGTGCTCTTTGCCACTGCACTCGTGTATTTCCAACTCGACTTCGAGTTTCTCGGTGCTGTGCAAATTGCCGTGTATGCGGGTGGCATCCTTGTGCTGTTTGTGTTTGCCATTATGCTCACACACAAGCCAGGAAAGGAAGCCGAGCCTCTCACCTCGCAGAAGCGAGTGATGGGCGTGTCGGCAGCCGTTGCCGGTGTGGCTGTATGCAGTTACGCCTTGTTCAGTTATGGCCAGTTCTGCGCTCAGAAGTTGCTGCCTGCCGGCGACTACAGCATCGAGCAGATAGGCAAGGCGCTGCTCAACAGCGACAAGTTTGGCCTCTTGCTCCCATTTGAGGCTGTGAGTGTGTTATTATTAGCATGTATTATTGGTGGTGTGGTAGTTGCCCGCCGTCGTTAAAAATTGAGGAGGAATTAAAAGATGGATATCAATATTTTAATGTATCTCGTTCCCAGCCTCATCATGTTTGGCTGTGGCATCTACGGTTTCATTACCCGTAAGAATATGATTGCAATCTTGATTTCGCTCGAACTTATGCTCAACTCGGTCGACATCAATTTTGCTGTGTTTAACCGCTATTTGTTCCCCGACCAGATGGATGGCATGTTCTTCGCCCTGTTTGCAATCGCTATTGCAGCAGCCGAAACTGCTATTGCATTGGCTATCGTGATCAATGTGTTCCGCATGGCCAAGAAGGTGGACATTAATCAAATCTCTAAATTGAAGTTCTAAGAATTATGGATTTTAATATTACAATTGCAGTCGTTGCCCTTCCTCTGCTGATGTTCCTTTTCTTGGGACTCGCTGGCGTGAAGATGGGCCGTAAACTGACTGGTGTTCTCGGCGTGATAGGGCAGGGTGTTACCACCGTGCTCGCCTATGGCGTGGCGCTCACCTATTTCTTCGGAACCGGTCAGGGACAGATGGTAGATGGCGTGCGCCAGACTATCGTCGTGGCCGATTGGGAGTGGCTCAACCTTGGCGACAAGGTGATGGCCAACATTGGTTTCGAACTCGACCCAATCGCCGCTATGATGCTTATCGTGATTACCACTATCTCGTTCTTCGTGCACCTCTACAGTTTGGGCTACATGAGCGACCATCACGGTAACGCCGAAAAAGGTTTCCAGCGCTATTAT
>JAUNCU010000233.1:0-1344 GCA_030526455.1 Bacteroidales bacterium
TTCACTCGCTTGCATGGAGTTAACCATAATAAGCCGTCTCCGACGGCGGCTGGTGGGCGCCTCGCGTTTTTGTTTTGGACTTGCCCTATTTAGGTGTTTTCGGACAGGCTGGGGGGCTTCTATCTATTTTTGGATTCGTGGGATAGGAGGGATTTTTTGCGGTTGAGGCCGGGGGCGTAGCCTGTGAGTGAGCCGTCGGCGGCTATCACGCGGTGGCATGGGATGATGATGCTGATGGGATTGTGCCCTACGGCGCCACCTACAGCCTGGGCGGATACTGCTTTTTCCTGGGTGCCTACTGCCTGGGACGATACTGCTTTGGCTTGTTCGGCTGCTAGGCGGGTGGCGATGGTGCCGTAGGTGGTGGTGGCGCCGTGGGGAATTTGCAGCAGTTGTCGCCACACGCGCTGGCGGAAGGTTGAGCCTTGGGGCGCGAGCGGGGGCAGGAATTGGGGAACGGCGCCGGAGAAGTATTCGTCGAGCCAGCGGCGGGTGAGGCCGAACACGGGCAAATCATCCTTGGCCACGCGCTCTGCCGGCAAGGTGGCGGCGAAGTGGCGCTGCCCGCAGAACCAGAGTCCCACGAGCGCCTCGCCGTCGCTCGCCATGAGCATGCGGCCCAGTGGCGAGGTGTAATAGGTCGTGTAGATGGTCGCCATTATTGGTAAGGGCGAATGCGCACGTCGATGCCCGAGCCTTCGAGCAATTCCACCACGCGCTCAATCTTGGTGTCGCTGTAGTGGTAAGGGAAGAGCACGCGAGGCATGAATTTGCGTGCTGCCTCGTCGAGTTGTTCGGGCGTCATGGTGTAAGGCAAGTTGCATGGCAGGAAGGCCACGTCGATATCGGTGAGTGCGGAGAGTTCGTCGATCACCTCGGTGTCGCCCGCTATGTAGATGCGGAGGCCGTCGAGGGTGAGGATGTAGCCATTGTCGCGGCCGCGGGGGTGAAACTGCTGCTTGGAGGCACTGGTGTTGTAGGCGGGCACGGCCTCGATAGTGACTTCGGGCGAAAACGCGAAAGTCTCGCCATTTTTCATCACATTTCCGAAGCCCAACTGCTGTGCGCTGGCGGCGTTCACCACCGTTACGGTGCCTGGTTTCTGGAGCGCCTCAATGGCCTGCTTGTCGCAGTGGTCGAAGTGTTCGTGGGTCACCAGCACCAGGTCGGCCTTAGGCAGCGCGGCATAGTCGGTGACGGGAGGCAGTTTGCCAGCGGGATCCACTTCTATTTCCATGCCCGCGAAATTGATGCGCAGGCTGCCGTGCTTGATGGGTGTAATCACCACGGTCTTGCCGCTCTTGGTGGTGATCAGGATGACACCGTTGGCACCGGCCGAACCGT
>JAUNCU010000233.1:1354-3987 GCA_030526455.1 Bacteroidales bacterium
TGGTGGTGAATTCATCGGTGAGCGCTCCACTGGCGCAAGCCGAAAACGATGTGATGGTCATAAGCAAAAGTGTATAAAGGATGGTTCGCATAATGGTGCTGTTAATAAATAAATTATCTCTTTCTCAATTCCCAGAAAGCCACTGCCGATGCGGCTGCCACGTTGAGCGAATCCACGTGGTGGCTCATGGGGATGCGCGCCACATAGTCGGTGCTGGCAATCACCTCGGGGGCGAGGCCGTCGCCTTCGGTGCCCATCACTATGGCGAGGCGTGGCTCGGAGGCAAGCACGGGATCGTCGATGCTCACGCTATTGTCGGTGAGCGCCATCGACACCGTTTTGAAGCCCAGTTCGCCTAGGCTGTTCACAGGGCGATGCAGCCAGGTCCAGGGCACGAGGAACACCGACCCCATCGACACACGCACGGCGCGGCGGTTGAGCGGGTCGCACGACGAAGGGGTGAGCAGCACCGCGTCGATGCCCAGTGCCGCAGCGCTACGGAAAATGGCGCCTATGTTGGTGGTATCCACCACGCCGTCGATCACCACCACGCGCGAGGCAGCGTTCACCACCTCTTCCACGGCGCGCTCGGCAGGACGGCGCATGGCGCAGAGCACTCCGCGCGTGAGGGTGTAGCCCGTGAGCGAGGCGAGCAGTTCGCGGCTGCCTGTGTACACCAGGATATCGCCACAGCGGGCAATGAGCGATGCGGCATCGCCACTGATGTGCTTTTCTTCGCAGAGCAGAGCCAGCGGCTCATAGCCGGCATCGAGCGCCACGTGTATCACTTTGGGGCTCTCGGCGATGAAAACACCCTTTTCGGGTTCGAGCCTATTTCGCAACTGTGCCTCGGTGAGCGTGCTGAACACCTCCACACCAGGCCACTGCAGCGAATCTATCTTTATGATGGGCATAAGTGAGTAGTTTAATGTTTAGTAATGTGTGAGATGGCCATGAATCGGGGCAAGGCTGATTCCCGCCACGGGTTTCAGTGGCCATATGCTATGCAAATGTAGTAAGTTTTTTTCAAAAACCTATGCCCTCGGGCGGCTTTTCGCTCTGGCGGATGCTGGCCTATGATTATTGGAGAAAAAATCGTATCTTTGTAGACAAGTTTTTATTTACACGCTTGCAGCACTATGAAAATTGAACAGATACTTCGTTCGGCCCTTCTGGCTGGCATCTGCATCGGTATCGCCGGATTTGGCTATCTTGCCGACGAGAAAGGCTACGTGGGAGCCATCCTTTTCGCATTTGGCCTGCTCACGGTGGTGGGCTACGGGCTGAAACTCTACACCGGCACGGCTGGATTCATCAAGAAAGGCGAAACGGGCCAACTGCTGCTCATCCTCGCCGGCAACATTGTGGGATGCCTGCTGGTGGCGCTTATGCTGCGATGCAGCCCCATGCACCTGCAGGACACAGCGCAGAAGATTCTGGAAGGTCGCCTCGCCATAGGCGCCCTGCGCGGATGTGTGCTGGCCATAGGCTGCGGATTTATCATGACCACAGCGGTGACCTTTGCCCGCAAGGGAAACAATTTGCCGCTGCTCTTCGGTGTGCCGCTCTTCATCGTGTGCGGATTTCCGCACTGCATCGCCGACGCGTTCTACTACCTCTGCGTGCCGGTGGATTATCTGAAGGAGAATGCGATCGACGTGCTGGCGTTCTACGGCAGCATCGTGGTGGGCAACTTTATAGGTTGCAACGCCTATCGTGCCATTTTCAAGGAATGAAAACCTCGACGAAAACTTTTCTTTAACTATAACAAAACAAAGCAATTAACTATGGAAGCAAAAGCAAAAGTACTTGAAACAATGAAGCAGGCTGGCCAACCATTGAACGCCGGCAAGATTGCAGAACTCAGCGGCCTCGACCGCAAGGAAGTGGACAAGGCAATGAAGGAACTAAAAGCCGAAGGCGCCATCGTGTCGCCAGTGCGCTGCAAATGGGAACCCGCTAAGTAAGCCACCCCACGCACAGATTAAAAAGATACCCGCCCTTGCTGCAAGCCAAAAACAGGAGCAGCAAGGGCGGATTGTTTTGTTATCACTCGGTGGGGGTAAACATCTCCCCTACCCTTAATAACCCCCTCTTTCGCGGAGGAATTTTTCTTGGCGCACGGCGGCGCAGAAGGTGGCGAGGTCGGCGGTGTCGACGTCGAGGCGCTCGGCATGACCGAGGCGCTTGTAGCAGAAGCGGTGCATCCACACGCAGAAGGCGATGAGCGGGATGTAACTCAGCAGCGAGAGCAACTCGTGCTCGGCACCCACCATGAGGATGGCGTCGTAGATGCCATGAGCCAGCACCGGCGCTAGCCAGATGAGGAATTTATACTTGCCGTAGCGGCGCGGATGGAAGTGCACGAGCGAATAGAAAAAGCCCATGAGCACGGCAAACATATAGTGGCCGGGCACTGCGAGCAGGCTGCGCAAGAGAGCGATGGTGCCCCACTCTTCTTCGCTCTGGAACACATAGAGCACATTCTCGAAGCCCGCGAAACCCATGCCTATGCACACGGCATAGACGATGCCGTCGATGGCTTCGTCATATTCATCGCATTTGCGAAGCATGAGCCAAAGCATGAGCAGTTTCACCGTTTCCTCGGGAATGGCGGCGCCCACGAAGGCTTC
>JAUNCU010000234.1 GCA_030526455.1 Bacteroidales bacterium
GTGAAATCAAATAGCATCCATAGCGTGGTCGCATCCCGATGGGATGCAAATTTGTGCATGACCAGTTGCAGGCATTTCGCCGTGATTCCACTCCGCTTCGCTCCGTTACATCACGGCTGCATACCTGCCTACACACATCCAATCCCTCTGGGATTGCGCCGCCTCTACGTTTCGCTTCTCAACACATCAGTTTTTGCAACACCTATAGTATTTATCTCCCCCAGATTTTTCCTCAGAACCACGAATGCAACGCGTTATCAGCCGCGCCTTCATACCTCACCGCCCAGAGGGTATTGTTTGGTAATATCTTGTCGAATTCCATCACCGTAATATTTTTTTGTAAAGTTTACATCTAATTACCGAATCTCACAACTGTCAGTTGTATAATCTTCACAAAAAAAAATGGACTGAGACGCCTCTTTTTGTTGAAAAAGGGGCGAGTCGGTCCATTTTGATACCCTTAGGGTGGCGTGCGCTTGGTTGCTCTTTGGGAGCGTAGCGCTGTGCTGTTCCCTAATCTTAAGCGTTCTTAGCCTTTTCTACGATAGCCTTGAATGCTTCAGGGTTGTTCACTGCGAGGTCAGCGAGCACCTTACGGTTGATTTCGATACCAGCCTTGTGGAGCATACCCATGAGTTTAGAGTAAGAAAGGTCTTCCAGACGAGCAGCCGCGTTGATACGCTGAATCCAGAGAGCGCGGAAGTTGCGCTTTTTGTTCTTACGATCGCGGTAAGCGTAGGTCAAACCTTTTTCCCAAGTGTTCTTGGCAACGGTCCAGACGTTTTTACGAGCGCCGAAATAACCTCTTGTAAGTTTAAGAATCTTTTTACGTTTAGCTCTTGAAGCAACGTGATTTACTGATCTTGGCATTTTTTTAAATTGATTTTGAATGTTAGCGGCACGCTATGGTGCACTTGAATGTGCTAAACACTCGGTTAATAAAAATGATAAAAAATCTCTTCTTGATTAAATTGAAAACTGTGCTCTGAACAAGAATTACTTCTTAACGAGGAGCAGACGTACTGAGTCGAGGTTAGCCTTATCCACTACAGTTACGTGAGTAAGGTTTCTCTTAGCCTTCTTGGTCTTCTTGGTCAAGATGTGGCTCTTGTAAGCATGTTTTCTTTTAATCTTTCCTGTTCCGGTAAAGGAGAACCTTTTTTTGGCACCGGAATTAGTCTTAACTTTTGGCATTTTTTTGTTGTTATTTAAAAAAAGTTATTAATAAGCGGAGGCAGGCACTTACCAAGCCTGCACCCCTTTTTCTTTTTCTTCCTTGATTACTCTTCTGAAGCGGCTTCTTCGGGCTTGGCGGCTGGCTTTTCGGCCTTTGCCTTGTCCTTCTTAGGCGCGTCTTTCGCTTTCTTTGGCGAGAGCATGATGGTCATGCGCTTGCCTTCGAGCACGGGCATCTGATCGAGTTTGCCATATTCCTCCAGGTCGTTGGCAAAGCGGAGCAGGAGCACTTCGCCCTGTTCCTTGAAGAGGATAGAGCGTCCTTTGAAGAACACGTAACTCTTCACCTTTGCGCCTTCCTTGAGGAAGCCGATGGCGTGCTTAAGTTTGAAGTCGTAGTCGTGGGCGTCGGTCTGTGGTCCGAAACGAATTTCCTTCACCACTACCTTGGTGGATTTCGCCTTTTGCTCTTTCAGGCGCTTGCGCTGCTGATACTGGAACTTCTGGTAGTCCATGATGCGGCACACGGGTGGTTGCGCCATTGGGGCGATTTCGATAAGGTCGAGTTCCATATCGTCGGCAATCTTGAGTGCTTTGGCAATAGGATAAATGCCTTCTTCCACGTTGTCGCCAACGAGTCGCACTTCCTGAGCGCGAATCTGATCGTTGATTGCGTGCTCATCCTTGTCTTTCTTTTGGTTGCCGCGAAATTTGTTTCGACCTCCTTGTGGGCGAGGTCCAGGTCCGCCAGTCATTGGTTTGCGGGGCCCACTCCAAAATGGTTTTTTCTCCATCAAGTAATTTTAATCGTTATTATTTTTCTTCAATACGGTTGCAAAATCGGTCTGTTCTGCCACTTTCGCATTGATTTCGGCTGCAAAGGTAAGAATTTTTTCTGAACCTTTATCACCTTCGCCCTGTTTTCTTACAGAAACTTCCTCATTTGCAGCTTCTTTTTCGCCTACAATGAGCAAATAAGGGATGCGCTTAAGTTCGTTGTCACGGATTTTGCGTCCAATTTTCTCGTTACGGATGTCGAGTGCGGCACGCACGCCTTGCTCGTCGAGAACGTCGACCACGTGCTGTGCATACTCGTTGTATTTCTCGCTGATAGGCAGCACTACGCACTGCTCCGATGCGAGCCACAGTGGCAGGTGACCTGCGGTGTGCTCAAGCAGCACGGCCACGAAGCGCTCCATCGAGCCGAATGGCGCACGGTGAATCATCACTGGGCGGTGCTTCTGGTTGTCGCTGCCGGTGTATTCGAGGCCGAAGCGCTCTGGCAGGTTGTAGTCCACCTGGATGGTGCCGAGTTGCCAGCGGCGGCCGAGGGCGTCCTTCACCATGAAGTCGAGTTTTGGGCCGTAGAATGCGGCTTCGCCTTCCACCTGAATTGCGGGCAGACCCTTTTCAGCACAAGCCTCTACGATGGCCTGCTGTGCCTTTTCCCAGTTTTCGTCGCTACCCACGTATTTTTCCTTGTTGTTAGGATCGCGGAGCGAAATTTGTGCTTCGTATTGGAAACCGAAGGTGTTGAACACGAAGTTGATGATGTCCATCACCGCGAGGAATTCCTGCTTGAGTTGCTCAGGTGTACAGAAGAGGTGGGCATCGTCTTGGGTGAAACTGCGCACACGGGTGAGGCCGTGAAGTTCACCGCTCTGCTCGTAGCGATACACGGTACCGAATTCTGCGAAGCGCAGTGGGAGGTCCTTGTAACTGCGTGGCGACGAACGGAAAATCTCACAGTGGTGAGGGCAGTTCATTGGCTTGAGCAAGTATTCTTCGCCCTCTTCAGGAGTGTGGATGGGCTGGAATGAGTCCTTGCCATATTTTGCGTAGTGACCCGAAGTCACGTAGAGGTTCTTGTTACCGATGTGTGGGGTGATCACTGGCAGGTAGCCATACTTGCGCTGAATCTTCGAGAGCATGTCTTGAAGGCGGTTGCGCAGCATAGCGCCCTTAGGCAGCCACAGTGGCAGACCCTGGCCCACATTCTGCGAGAATGTGAACAGTTCCATCTCCTTGCCCAGTTTGCGGTGGTCGCGCTTCTTGGCTTCCTCGAGCATGGTGAGGTATTCGTCGAGCATCTTCTTCTTTGGGAAACTGATACCGTAGACGCGCACCAGTTGTGGACGCTTTTCGTCGCCACGCCAGTAGGCACCGGCGATTGAGAGAATCTTCACAGCCTTGATGGGCTCGGTGCTGGGGATGTGTGGACCCTTGCAGAGGTCGGTGAAACCGCCTTGGGTGTATGTGGTGATGTGGCCATCTTCGAGTTCGCTGATGAGTTCGCATTTCAGGGTCTGACCCTTGCCACCGAAACTTTCAAGAGCGTCGGCCTTAGAGATATCGGCGCGAACCACGGCTTCTTTGCGAGCCACGATTTCTTGCATCTTCTTTTCGATTTTTGCGAAATCGGCGCTGGTGATGGTGTTTTCACCTGGATCGATATCGTAGTAGAAACCATTTTCAATGGCAGGACCGATACCGAATTGAATGCCTTGATAAAGTTCTTGAAGAGCTTCTGCCAGCAAGTGGGCTGATGTGTGCCAGAAGGCGTGCTTGCCTTCCTTGTCGTCCCACTTGAAGAGTTTAATCTCGCCATCGCTACAAATGGGGCGAGTAATGTCCCACTCTTCACCGTTGAATGATGCCGCGAGAATCATGCGTGCCAGACCCTCGCTGATGCTTTTCGCAACGTCGAGCGGAGTAACGCCGCTCTCAAATTGCTTTACACTTCCGTCAGGAAATTGAATGTTGATCATATATTTCAGTATTGTTAGTTTATTCGTGCCATACAACGGCAC
>JAUNCU010000235.1 GCA_030526455.1 Bacteroidales bacterium
CGAATCGGTGCTGCGGTCGGTGTCGGTGATTCCCAACGAAATCACCCGCAGCATCTACGCCAAGGAATGCGTGGAGAAATTCAAACTCTCAGAAAGCGTAATCAACACGCAGATAGCACGCTACCGCGCGCAAGCCATTGAGGAAGACCGCAAGAATGCCGAACGCGAACGTCGACAGGCCGAATACGACAAGCGTCGCAATCAGCAAGCCGCGCCCGCCCCCAGTGGCGCCCCCACTCCCCCACCGCCACCCATGCCGGGCGACGTGCCTCCGCCACCCGACATGCCTGCCGACGTGCCTCCCGCTATGCCCTACGAGGCCCCATCCGCGCCCGTAGCGCCCGTAGCGCCAGCGCCACAAGTGGGAGCCCAGCAAGGCGTACAGAACCAGAATCCCATTCATCCCGTCACCGCGCTGCAAAAGAGCGAATACGACGTGATCAAATACATGGTGAAATATGGCTGCCGCTACATGCTCGACTATGAGCAAGTGACCGTGGTGGAATGGCTCACCAAGGAAATACGCGACGACAATCTCCAGTTCACCACGCCGCTCTATCAGAAGATGCACCAACTGTGTCTCGACCTGTTCGCCGACTTCGTGGCGGCTTTCAGCAATTTCTCACAGGGCATCGAAGAGAAGAAACAGCAACTCTTCAACCAGGAGATAGAGGCCATCAGGGCTACCATGGTGGGCGACTTCGCCGAAATCGAGCGCAAGGAGGAAGAAGTGCGCAACACCATCAACGAGCAATTCGACCAAGAAATCCTCGACTATCGCAAAAATTTCTTCTTCAAGCACTTGAGTTCTCACCCCAGCGAGCAGGTGCGCAATCTCGTGAACGAGATTTGCCTGCCTAAGCACAGCCTGAGCAAGATACACTCCGAAAGTGCCAAGGGCGTAGACCAGCAGCGACTGGTGTACCTGGTGTCGACCGCTATCTTCAACTGGAAACTCTCCATCATAGAGTGCAACATCCAGCAACTCTATGCCGAAATGAAAGTGGCGCAAGAAAACAGGCAAATGGAAATACTCAAGCAAATACAAGAACTCAACAATTTCAAGATCACTTTCGCCAAACTCACTGGCGAACGCGTAGTTACCCCCAAAAACCTACGCTAACTGCGCAGGTATTGACTATTTTTTTATATCTTTGCATCATCAAATATTATATCTACTGAAAACTATTGAATAATAAAACATTATAGAAATGAAAAAGTTGCAAATTATATGCTCTCTGATAGGATTTCTGTTTAGCGCATCAATATCGGCACAGGCGAAACTCGACCTTCCGCAAAAAACGCTCGGCGGCGAGGCCTACTACTATTATAAGGTGAAAGGCAATGAGTCGGTTGAGGGCATCGCCCGTCAACTGGGCATCACTGCGCAGGATGTGGTGAAGTACAATCCTTCGGCAGCACAGGGCATCGCCAAAAAGCAACTCCTTTTCTTTCCCGTAGCCGACTTCTCAGCCAGCAGCAAAGCCACTGCCACTAGCACCGTGGCTAGCAAGAAGGTGACCCACCTGGTGAAGAAAGGCCAGAGCCTCTACGGCATCGCGAAAGTCTACAATGTGAGCGTCGACGAACTCGTGGCCGCCAACCCCGACACTCGCAACGGCCTGAAAGAAGGCCAGGTGATCGTGATTCCAGTGGCCGTGACTGCGGCTACACAAAGCACCCCCGAAGCCACCTACACCAGCCAAGCCATCTTCCACACCATCCAGAAGGGCGAGTCGATGTACAGCGTGGCTAAGCAATACAACACCACCATTGAAAACCTCATCGCCACCAACCCTGGCATCTACCCCAACAATTTCATCGAGGGCGATGTGGTGAAAGTGCTCCCCAACACCGCCTCCAGCATCACCATTAAGCGCGACATCAAGCAAATGGTGAGCCACGTGGCAGTAAAGGGCGAAACTTTCGAGTCGATCGCGGCCGCCAATGGCTTGACCGTGGCACAACTCAAGGCCGCCAACCCCGAGATGAAAAAGGTGAAGAAGGGCAACATCGTCTACATTCCAAAAGACGGACAGTCGCTCGAGCAGGTGAACAGTTCGCAAGCATCGGTAAAGGAACTTGAAAACACCTATTCAAGCAAAATCGACGATATCTACGCCAGCATCCACAAGACGAAAAGCGACGGGCTCATCAATATCGCCATCATGCTCCCCTTCCAACTCCACAAGCAAAACCCACCACGCCAGGCCTATCTCTACACCGATTTCTACAAGGGCTTCCTCCTGGCTGTAGACTCAATCGGCAACCAGGCCAGCAAGAAAATCAATGTGCACGTATTCGACACACAGCATAACCTCAACACCACCGACAGCATTCTCTCCCTGCCCGAACTCAAGAACATGGACGTGATTATCGCCCCATCGGAGCCCAAGCAACTGGAACGCTGCAACAACTTCGGCCTCAAGAACAACATCTACGTGATCAACTGCTTCTCGTCGAAGAACGAAGACTATGCTTCCAACCCATCGATCATTCAACTCAACATGCCCACCTCGTATTTGGCGTCGGCAGTGAACCAACTCATCTCGGCCGATTTCAGCGATTACGAAGTGATTTTCCTCAAGGATGCCACCAGCCAGGAAACCGAAATCATCCCCGAAATCAAGCAGCACTTGAAGTCGCACAACATCAAGAGCCACACCATCGACATCCTCAACGCCATCGAGTTTGAAACCATTTCGGCGTATATGGACCCAGGTTCTAACTACCTCTTCATCCCCACATCCACCTCTAAGCAATTCTTCGCAAAATTCGCAAAGGCGCTGAAGGATGCAAAGGACAAGCGCTTCGACTGCGAAGTGCGCCTGCTCGGACACCCCGAGTACCTCTCGATGAAGGAAATCAAAGCATCGCTGCAAGGCATCAACTCATTCGTGTATTCTCGCTTCTTTGTGGCAAGCAAGAGCAGAGGCAGCGTGGTGGAAACAAAATTCAAGGCCGCCTACGAGGAAAACATGATTGCCACTACCCCATCGATGGGTATACTCGGCTTCGACCTCGGCACCTACCTGATCTCCACAATGGCTAATCACGATTCGTTTGCTACGCAGAAGTCGTATTTCGACGGTGTGCAGATGGACATCGAACTCCAGCGCAGCAGCAACTGGGGCGGATATATCAACAAATGTGTGGAACTCGTGCATTTCACCGAAAGTGGTGTAACTGAGAAAATCATCAAATAATGCGCAGCCTTCGTCACATATTAGCCACAGCAGCCATCCTGGCAGGGGCATTTTCAGCCTCTGCCCAAAACCACTACGAAGCCAATGTGGCCATCGGCGCAAAGGGTGGCTACACGCTCTCGAAGATAAGTTTCAACCCCACCGTGCCTCAAGGCATGCTGGGCGGCTTCACTGCGGGTGCGGCATTCCGATATGCCGAAGAGAAAAACTTCGGACTCATTGCCGAATTCAACATTGAGCAACGCGGCTGGAAAGAAAAATTCGAAGGCACTTCGTTTCAGTACAGCAAGCAACTCACCTACATCCAAATCCCCATCCTCACCCACATCTATTTCAGCACCAAGCATTTCAAGGGATTCTTCAATGCCGGCCCCGAAATAGGCTACATGATTGCATCGAGCACCAAAGCCAACTTCGACTACAACCACATCGAAGACATACCCGATTTTCCAAAGCACAACCGCTACAACGACCAACTCACCCTGCCCATCAAAAACCGATTCGACTACGGCATCTCAGCAGGCGTGGGCATGGAATGGATAAAAGACCACAAGCACTCCTTCAACCTAGAAGGACGCTTCTACTACGGCCTCGGCAACGTATTCTCCAGCAAAAAAACCGACCCATTCTCAGGCTCCAACTCCATGTCGATAATGCTAACCCTAGGCTACTACTACCGCCTGAAGTGAGAGATTGGACGTTAGAAATTAGAAATTAGA
>JAUNCU010000236.1 GCA_030526455.1 Bacteroidales bacterium
TGCTATAGGTCAATTGGTTATACGCCTTTTGGCTTTTGTCTGTTTTTTGTGTTGGTTTGTGGCTATTTCCTTCCTTCTCACAATGCCGAAGTTTTGTGGATTTAATCGGCGTTTTTTCGTAATTTTGTAGTTTGAAAAAATTGATGACAAAGATGATGCTACGATATTGTGTGCTTGTGATGATGGGCCTGGTGCTGGCGGCTTGTGCTGGCGGCGATGGGGCCAAGGCTGTGGATTCGGCCGAGCAGAAGCAGGCGCAGTTGCTCAGCATGGAGCAGTGTGAAGGCTATCTCAAGGCCACTATTCAAAATCCCTGGAACGATGGGCGTGTGCTCCACACCTATCTGCTCGTGCCGCGCGACTCGGCCATGCCCGCCCAGTTGCCCGAGGGCACTGTGGTGCGCACGCCGGTGCAAAATGCCCTCGTCTATAGCGAGGTGCACGCCAGCCTCATGCGCGAACTCGGTGCTTTCGCCGCCGTGAAGGGCGTGTGCGATGCCAATTACTACACCGATGACGAAGTGCTCGCCGGCGTCAAGGCTGGCACCATTGCCGACTGCGGCTCGTCGATGCAGCCCACCATCGAGAAGGTGATCGCCCTCAAGCCCGAGGCCATCCTCCTTTCGCCTTACCAAGACGCCTCCTACGGGCAGATTGAGAAAATGAACATCCCCATCATCGAGTGTGCCGACTATCTCGAATACACCCCGCTAGGCCGCGCCGAGTGGATGCGATTCTACGGCGCCTTGCTGGGGAAATCGGCCCAGGCCGACAGCCTCTACGCCGCCGTGGCCAGCCGTTACCGCGCCATTGCCGAGAAGGCTGCCACAGCCCAGCAAAAGCCCACGGTGATTACCGAGATGGTGATCAGCGGCATCTGGGCAGTGCCGGGAGGCAACAGTTACATGGCGCGCATCATCGCCGACGCCGGTGGCGACTATCCCTGGGCGAGCGACAAGAGCACAGGTTCGCTCTCGCTCGACTTCAACCAGGTGCTCGCCAAGGCGCAGAAGGCCGACTATTGGCTGCTGAAATGGACCGGCATCAACACCCTCGCCGACCTTCAGGCACAATACGACCTCAACAAGAGTTTCGACGCCTTCCGCCAGCGCAAGGTGTGGGCGTGCGACACCGAGCAGTCGCATTTCTTCGTGCGCGTGCCTTTCCACCCCGATTTGCTCCTGGGCGAATTTGCCGCCGTGCTCCATCCAGAACTCTTCCCCGAGGCAAAAACAGAATTCTATCACCACTTGAAATAAAAATATGAGCAACAACTCCTCTTCACGCCGATTCTCCATCACCATGGCGGTGCTGCTGGCGCTCCTCGTGGCGCTGGTGGGCGCATGCCTGATATTCGGGTCGGTGGACATCGACGCCCAGGCGGTGCTCTCCATCGTGATGGGCCACGACAGCGACAATGAAGCCTGGAACATCATCGTGCGCCAGTCGCGTATGCCCATGATTGCCACTGCCGCACTCGCGGGCGCAGCGCTCGCCATCTCGGGCCTGCTGCTGCAGACCACCTTCAACAATCCCCTCGCCGGGCCGTCGATCCTGGGCGTGAGCACCGGTGCGGGCCTCGGTGTGGCGGTGGTGATGCTCGCCATGGGCGGCACCATCGGCAAGATGATGGGCGACGTGGCCATTGGCGGCTACCTCGCCACACTGCTGGGCGCATTCATAGGCGCCGGTGCCGTGATGCTGGTGCTCATCATTTTTTCCTCCATCGTGAAAAGTAGCACCATGTTGCTCATCATAGGCATGCTGGTGAGTTATCTGGCATCGAGTGTGGTGCAACTGCTCAACTCGCTCGCCACCGAACAAGGCATCCAGAGTTATGTGGCATGGGGATTCGGCAACTTCTCGGGCGTGACCGCGGCGCAAATGCCGCTCTATGCCTCGCTCATCGGCGTGGGCCTCGTGGGTGCCGTGATGATGGTGAAGCCGCTCAACGCCCTGCTGCTGGGAACCCGTTACGCCGAAAACCTGGGCATCAACACCCACCGCACCCGCATCGCCCTGCTCGCCATCACAGGGTTGCTCACCGCTGTGGTCACTGCCTACTGCGGCCCCATCGGTTTCCTTGGCCTAGTGGTGCCTCACATAGCCCGCCTGATGCTCGCCACCAGCAACCATAGCCGCCTCATTCCCGTGACCATGCTCGCTGGTGCCGACATCGCCCTGCTGTGCACGCTGCTGAGCGTGGGCGGCGACCACGGCGTGATTCCCATCAACGCCATCACGCCCATCATAGGTGTGCCCATCATTCTCTACATTATCTTGAACCGTCGCAAAATACAATATTTCAACTAACGCATTCTTTTCCCTATGGCAATATTTGAAACGCAAAACCTCGCCGTGGGATACGCACACGGCAAACAGACAACCACGCTGCTGAGCGGCCTCAACCTCTCGCTCGAAGCGGGCCAACTGGTGGCACTCCTGGGGCAGAATGGTGCTGGAAAATCCACCCTCATTCGTGCGCTCACCTTCGCCACCCGTCCCATAGAGGGAAAAATCATGATGCGCGGCGTGGATGCCGACACCATCTCCAAGGCTCAGCGCGCACGTCTGCTGGGCCTCGTTTCCACCGAGCGCATCCAGGCTGGAGCACTCACCGTCACCGAACTCGTGGGCCTCGGCCGCCAGCCCTACACCGGCTTCCTCGGCCGCCTGAGCGACGACGATCACGCCATCGTGGCCGAGAGCATCGCCAGTGTGGGCATGAGCCACAAGGCGGAGAGTTTTGTGGCCAATCTCAGCGACGGCGAGCGCCAAAAGGTGATGATAGCCCGCGCCCTGGCGCAGCACACGCCCATTATCGTGCTCGACGAACCCACCGCCTTCCTCGACGCCGCCAGCCGCATCGAGACCATGCACCTGCTCGCCTCGCTCGCCCATGAGCAGGGCAAGGCCATTCTGCTTTCCACCCACGACATCTCGCGCTCGCTGTTGCTCTGCGACCAGTTGTGGGTCATTACCCGCGACCGCCGCGTGCTCACCGGCCCCACCGCACAAATGGTGCACAGCGAGGCCATGAACGAGGTGTTCAGCAATTCTTCCATCACTTTCAATCCCACCCATTGCGACTATGAATCCACAGAAGATTGAAATTTCGGCCGAAGCCCGCGCCGAAATCGATAAAATGATGAGCGGCGACCTCTACGACGCCACCCGCAACCAGGCCCTGCTCGACATTCTCAACGCCGTGCACGACCGCTGCTACGACTACAACCACCTGCGTCCCACCCAGGTGGCCGAACGCACCGCCCTCATGCGTTCGCTGCTGGGTGCCACAGGCGAGCATTTCAAAATCATCAGCCCCTTCCTTTGCGACTACGGCTTCAACATCGAGATAGGGGAGAACTTCTTCGCCAATGCCGGCATGGTGATTCTCGACGAGGCCAAGGTCACCTTTGGCGACAACGTGTTCATAGGCCCCAATTGCTCCTTCTACACCGCAGGCCATCCCCTCGACGTGGAGCAGCGCAACGCCGGCCTTGAATATTCCCTCCCCATCAAGGTGGGCAACAACGTGTGGCTCGGCGGCGGCGTAACCGTAGTGCCAGGCGTAACCATAGGCGACGACTGCACCATAGCCGCAGGCTCAGTAGTGACCCGCGACATCCCAGCCGGAACCCTAGCAGCAGGCAACCCCGCCCGCATCATCCGCAAAATAAAGTAAAAAGAAACACCAAGCCCAAAGGCATTGCAAAATGCTTCAAAAATAAGTCACAAATACGTAATAGTTAATAACGAATTGGCTAAAGGGGACTGTCCCCTTTAGCCAATTTTTCTCAAAACCATCATTGATTATCAATTGTTTAACATTTTTTTTGGCTAAAGGGGACTGTCCTAGGCTGTCAAGTTTGTTTTTTTTAAGGTCATTTTTTATGTTCCAGAAATT
>JAUNCU010000237.1 GCA_030526455.1 Bacteroidales bacterium
GGGATTGCGCCGCCTCTACTTGTCATTTCTCTGCACTACTGAATTTATCCCCATGAAAAATCCACAGAGCCCTTGTTGACTCGTTGACTTGTTGTCTGTTAGTCTGTTAGACCGTTAGCCTAAAAAATGGCGAGACCTGCTGATGCATGCCTCGCCATTACCTTTTGCAGGTGATTGTGTCATATTTGGATTTTATTCTTCTTCAAATTTCAGCGCGTTGCGCTCGGTGCTTTCCAGGCGGCGGTTGCGCCAGCAGCGGCGGCAGAGCGCCACATACTTGTCGTCGCCACCAATTTCCACCTGATTACCGTCGGTCACCACGTCGCCATTGGCGTCGATGCGCGCATTGATGATGGTCTTGCGGCCGCATGAGCATGTCGACTTGATTTCGTCGATGCTGTCGGCGAGTTCAAAGAGGCGAAGCGAACCCTCAAACACGTGGCTCTGGAAGTCGGTGCGAAGGCCGTAGCACACCACATTCACGCCGTAGTCGTCCACGATGCGAGCCAGTTGGTCGACCTGCGCCTTCGAGAGGAACTGCGCCTCATCCACCAGCACCCACGCCTTCACCTCAAGGGTGCGCTCAAATTCGCTCTTGAGGTATTCATAGAGGTCCATCTCGGGATAAATCCACGAGCATGCGCGCTCTATGCCTATGCGCGAGCGTATCACGTTGGCGTTCTCGCGATTGTCGATAATGGGCTTCATGCACAGGTATTGCATCTTGCGCTCCTCGAAGTTGTAGGCCTGAGTGAGCAGCAAAGCGGTCTTTGCCGAACCCATGGTGCCGTAGCGGAAATATAGTTTGCCTTGTCCGTTCATTGTAATGAGTGAAATTGGTACTACAAAGTTAAGAAAATAAATGCCGTTTTCTCCACTTTCTGCCAATTAAAGTTATTAACAATGCCCCGAGCGCCGCCACAGCGTCCTGTGGCCCAACCACATCCGCCGCGCCGAGCAAATTCGCCGTGCCTCAATCGTCGCAAAGCACGAAGTCGCCCAGTCGCTGCAGCGGCGTTTTCTTGCCTATGGTTTCCCACGCCTCCTTGCGGCTGCCGGTTTCGTCGTTGGTGTTCACGATGCATCTCTTGCCCGTGAGATAGTTTTCGCTTATGTTTTCGCGGTCGAGGGTGCGGCGGTTGAGGTGCTGCTTTTCCTTGCCTATGAGATAGAAGTCGCCGTCTTGGTAGCGAAACACGTAACTGGTGCGCGTGGTGGCCCAACTGCCCGCTGTCACGTGGGTGTCAACATCGATCACCACATTGCCCCGCTCGCTCACGCGTGCAAAGGTGGTCAGTTCCACGTATTCATCGTCGCTGGCCACCGTTATGCTGTCGTAGGAGCGAAACAGGTGCATCTTGCCATCGGGCTCGCCGAGGTAAATCGCCAGCACGGGCTTGTTGTAGTTGTGGTAGAAGCCATCTTCGCATTTCCTCATCTTCGTGCTGTCGCATGGCTGGAGCACCGCCACGATATCGGTGACTCCGTCGCCGGTCACGTCGGCGTAGTCGGCAAAGTGCAGCCATCCTTCGGGCTTGAGATGCTCGATATCGGTCCCCACGGTTTTCAGTTGCTGGCCGCTGGCGGCGAGCGTGGTCAGCACGAGTGCTGCCATCAGTAGTCTCTTCATCATGATTCTATCGTTTTTTCACATTAGTATGTAATAAAAAAATCCAAAAAAGGGCATGCCCAGCATCAATAGCACTTGGCACACCCTTTTTCTAGTTCATTTGTTTAACTCTCAAAAATTTCCAGCCATGCTGAATTAGTCGGCCTTCACGCCCACGATTTCTGGGTCGATGAGAATGCGACCGCAGTATTCACACACGATCACCTTCTTGTGCATCTTGATTTCGCTCTGGCGCTGTGCTGGGATGCGGTTGAAGCAGCCACCGCATGCGTTACGCGACACATACACGAGGCCCAGACCGTTGCGAGCGTTCTTGCGGGTGCGCTTGAATGCCTGCAGCAGGCGTTCGTCGTCGAATTTGCCTTCCAGTTTCTTGGCCTTTTCGCGAAGTTTTTCTTCATCCTGCTTGGTTTCAGAGATGATTTCATCGAGTTCGCCCTTCTTTTCGGCGAGCACGTGGTTGCAGTCTTCGAGTTGTGCCTTTGCGGCTTCGAGGTTCTGGTTGGTCACGTCGATGGCGCGCTTAGCGTCGTTGATTTTCTTTTCAGCGAGTTCGATGTTGAGGTGCTGATATTCGATTTCCTTGCACAGGAAGTCGTATTCGCGGTTGTTGCGCACGTTGTCCTGGTCCTTGGTGTACTTGTCGATCATCGCTGCTGCCTTTTCAGCCACTTCAGCCTGTTCCTTGATGGTGGCGTTGAGCGCGGTGATTTCTTCGTCGTATTTTGCCACGCGAGTTTGCAGACCGGCTATTTCGTCTTCGAGGTCTTGCACTTCGAGGGGGAGTTCGCCGCGCAGGGTTTTAATACGGTCCACTTCAGAGAGGATGGTTTGCAATTCATAGAGCGCTTTGAGGCGTTCTTCAACACTGAATTCTTTTTCTTTTGCCATAATTCTTTAGATGTATTGTATTTGATTTTGTTCTTCTTTTGCGTAGTTCACAGGGAAATCGGGGTTGAGCCCGGCGATGATGGAGGCGAATATCTCCTTGGTGAATTGCTCGCTCTCCCAGTGGCCGATGTCGGCGAGGATGATGCGGTGCTCGTTGCCCTGAAATTCATGATATTTCATGTCACCCGTCACGTAGGCGTCGGCGCCCATCGCCATGGCCTTGCCGGCGAGGAAGGAGCCTGCTCCGCCACACAGCGCCACGCGCTTCACCTTGCGGTCGAGGTGGCCGCTGAAGCGCACCGTGGCCACGCCGAAGGCTTCTTTCAACTTCAGCAGGAAGGCCTTTCCGTCCATCTCCTCGATGTCGCCTATCACGCCCGATCCGCTGTAGCGGTCTTCGTTCTCGAGCGGAATCACGTCGAAGGCGGGTTCTTCGTAGGGGTGGGCCTTGAGCATGGCGGCAATCACTGCAGAGCAGCGGGCCTTGTTCACCAGCACCTCCACGCGTGTTTCCGCTTCCACATGGTCCTCTCCCACTTCGCCCGCAAAGGGATTTGCGCCCTCTAGCGCATGGAAGCGGCCTTCGCCCTCGAGGCGGTAACTGCAGCGATCGTAGTCGCCGAGCACTCCCGCACCCGCGCTCCACATGGCTTGCTCCACCTGGGCGGCCTGTGCCTTGGGCACGAATACCACAATCTTGCGCTGCGTGCCTTGCTGCGCATCGAGCACCTGCACGCCGGTCATGCCCAGTTTTTCGGCCATCTTGTAACTCACGCCACCGCGGGCGTTGTCGAGGTTGGTGTGCGCGCTGTAGATGCTCACGCCATGGCGTATCGCCTTCATCACGATGCGCTCCACGTAGTCGCGACCGGTGAGTTTCTTGATTCCGCGAAATATGAGGGGATGATGTGAAATGATGAGATTGGCACCACAGGCTATGGCCTCATCTACAATAGACTCACGGACGTCGGTGCAAAGCACCACGCCTGTAATCACGCTATCGGGGTCGCCTACTTGCATCCCGGCATTATCATAACTCTCTTGCAGATAAAGCGGAGCAACCTTCTCAATAGCGGAAGTTATTTCCTTAACTTTCATGAATTCAACTGCAAAGTTACAAACTTTTCCCGAAAAAAACACCATCCCACCCCAAGATTTTTCACACCCACAGCAGCACCGCCAAAGCAGCACCCAACATCAAAGCCACATCAAAATGCAAAAACAAGGAAAAAAACGGGAAAATCATGCCAGTTTTTCGTGAAAGGGGACGGTTCTAGGCTGTCAAGTTTGTTGATTACGAGTTTCTTTTTCTTGTTCCGTTTTTTTGT
>JAUNCU010000238.1 GCA_030526455.1 Bacteroidales bacterium
CAAGAATGTGTTTCTGTATTGAGCATTCTATGAAAGAAACAGTGATTGAATTTGTGGCTTCCTGAATTTATGAATTTGTATCACCATTAACTCGTTTCGATATGAAAAAGAACCAACCACCTTAGCGCGCCGCGGCTGTCCCTTGTTTTCATCCTGTGCTGATGCCAGGAGTGGATGTGTGCTTTTTGAAGGGTGATTGCATAAATTCTCTACCAAAACGTTTTGAGGTTTCGGGAATTATGTTTATATTTGCACATTGAATAGGAGTAAATTCAAAAACAAACTAAATAAAACTAAACATTTACAATTATGAAGAAAACAATTAAGGGCTTACTGGTAGCATTCATGGCTATCATCGCATTCAATGCCGTGGCCCAAGACAAGTCGTTTGAGTTCTACTTCAAGGATTTCGCCATCAAACCAGGCGAACAGAAGCAGATTGAACTTTACTTGAAGAACAACTTCCTCGGACAGGACTTCCAGGTGCAGATGTTCTTCCCTGAAGGTCTCACTCCAGTGCTCGACGAAGATGAAGAAGCATACTTGGTTCCAGAAGGACGTTGCGCAAAACTCACTTTTGCTGAAGCATGGAACGATACCACTTCTGTTAGACGTCTCCGCCTCGTGGCTGTGCAGATGAAAGGCAAGTCTTACCTTGAGGCAGGTGACGCACCTATCGCCTACATCACAGTGAAGGCTTCTGAAAACTACAATTCAAAGCAAAGCATCGAAGTTAAGGCCCTCGATCCTAACGAAGCAAATCCTGCCTATTTCTGCAAACTCAACTGGAAGGAAAATGGCAATGTTTACACCGTTGTAGGTCCTGAACTCCGCGCTGCTGCTGCTTATCCCGCAATGACTCTCCCTTGGATTCTCGCTAATGGCGTTGAAGGTGGTGAATACGGTATCGCCGATCCAGTGGCTGTATTGTGCGAAACTTCTGTTGGCGCATTCATCCAAGACGCTGCTTACACTCCTATGAAGGTGAACACCTCTGGCAATGAATGGGGCATCGTTGGCGCTGCTGCTGAATCTATCATGGGTACTTACAACGTGGTAAACGGCAACCCATGCATCACCACTCCTGCTACCATGGCAGTTCCTGAAGAAGATGCAACCGTAACTCCCGCTGTTAAGGAAATGGTTCTCAACAACGTGCTCTTCAACCCTGAAGCAAACGAAATCGTGAAATTCAACGCTTACTATCGTGCTAGCGACGCTGCTGCTTGTGCTTACAGCACTGGCAACCAAGGTCAATGCATCGCCCTCAACTGGGCTGCTTGCCTCGAACAAGTTCCTACCGATGGCACTTACTTCCAGCTCCTCGGCCCTGCTCAACTCAAGATGACTTGGGCTGCAGCTGAAGCAACTGAAGGCATGACTGGCAAGAAAGGTCCTGGCGCTTGGAAGAACTACGTGGTTTATCCTGTGATGATCAGCACCGACGTTCCTACTGGCGTTAACGACGTTGCCGCTAAGACCGTGGCTGGCGTTAAGTATGTAAACGCTGCCGGCGTTGAAAGCGCTACTCCATTTGAAGGCGTAAACATCGTGGTTACTACCTACACCGACGGCACCATGTCGGCTGTGAAGGAAGTGAAGTAATCTCACGCTAGATAATTTTTAAGATTTTTGAGCCGTAGCCCGGTGACTCTGTTCACGGCTGCGGCTCTTTTTTTTCAAAAATGAAAACCGTTTATGAATAATTTATCTGAAGAAAAACTCGCCTGGCTACAGGTGAGACGCAGCACCATCACCGATTATTACACCGTGCCAGCCGCCATGCAGCCACAGGTGGATGCCGTGTTTGCCGATATGGCCGCCATCGCCCACCGCTGCGCCGACCAGGGCGAATTTGAGCGCGAACTCCTCGCCTCGCCCGTCAACGCCGCCTACACTGGCCTCTTCACCGCCCTCGCCTCGCACGTGAAAGGCGTCGACGCCCCATCGGCAGCCGATCAAAAGAAGCATATCGCCGCATCCACAGCCAAGAGCGTGGTGAAGTCGCAGGTACGCAACGGCATCATAGGGTGGCTCGTAAACATCCTCCCCTCGTGGATCACCGATTGGTGGGTTTACCGCGAATATAACATCCCAGGCGTGCGCGAAGTGAAAAGCGCCATCAACACCCACGAGCAGTTCTCAGGCCGAATCCGCCGCGCCTACGAAGGCGACAAAGAGCAAAAGCAACTCGAAAAGGAAATTGAAGAGCAAAACAAAAAAATAGAGCAAGAAAAAGCCGAAGCCGCCCGCAAAGTAGAAGAAATGCGCCAAAAAGCCCAAGAAGAACAGCAAAAATTCCAGCAATAATAGCATCCAGAAGGGCCAGGGAGCAAGGCAAGCGGCGAAACACGTTGCAATCGTCGGTAAGCCACAATCGTTACTAACGTTACCACCGTTACGAAACCCCAAAATAATCCCCTGCGTCCACGCCATCGCCCCATAAACGAAAAGCAGTTGATAATCTTTCGATTATCAACTGCTTTTTTCTGTCGGGATAACTGGATTCGAACCAGCGACCCCACGCCCCCCAGACTACTTTATAGGGCTACTTAATGCCTGGTTAATAATAAGTTAAAAATCTCTATTTTTTATGTGCATGCGCTTGTGCATGCTTAAGTTTCTCGTTTTCGTTTTCGAGCTCCCTGATACGCGCTTCAAGATTTTCAATTTTTTGCTCGTATCGCTCAATGATGTCGAGGATGCGCTCACCCATGGAGGCCTTCTTTATTTCGGGGTAGGGTACTGGCTCAGGAGTATCCTTCACTTCTTCGTGAATTTCTTCAATGAATTCTTCAATATCCTCAATCTTCAATGCCTTCACGAGCTTTTGGATAAACACTTCAGGAACGCTCACTTTTCCTCTCTCCATTAAAGACACGAACCCCTGATTATACCCGACCAGCTCACACAGCTTAGCTTGCGTGAGCCCATGTTTCTTCCTTATAAGTTTTAAGTTAATCTTGCGCATCTCAATTAGTCGTTATGGGAATAAATTTTGATTATAATATATTGTGACACCGCTTTATGATAAGAAATGTTGCTTTTAATATATTATAATCTATAATATTTTCGTATCTTTGCACTTAATATGTCCTTGAAAATGACATTGTGCATTGATTGTTCACCGCAAAGGTACATATTATTTCTCATCTTTACAACTTTTTTTATAACTATTATAGATTTTATTATAACTTATGGAGCATAAAAGTTTTTCTGAGATGTACGAGAGCTTGAAAACAAAGCCAAGCCCATGCACCGAATTCATTATGTCTGTAGCTGATTTGACGCACAGGAAAGAGGCTACTGTGAGGAAGTGGATTGCTGGAGACACAGTCCCTGATATAAATATTCAATATCTTTTGCAAGAGCATTTTAGCGTGCCGAGAGAGTACCTTTTTCCTTCAACCCCGAAATCCAAGAAAAACAATGGTATCTAAAGTTCCCAACGTTGATGTGAACGGTAGGTATTCTGTTGCGCAGACCTGCAAGCTGCTGGGTATCCACCGAAACACGCTAATAAATTATACCAAGGCCGGGAAGATACGATGCGGTTTCCATCGGGCGAACATGCGCAAATTCTATCTCGGCAAGGAAGTGGTAAGATTCTGGAACTCTCAACTTTAATTCATTATGGAGCAGATAGGATGGATAAGTCTACACCGAAACATCATCTTCCACTGGATATACCACTCGCCGAAGCATTTCCAGCGCTGGGTCGACATGCTTTTCCTCGCTTCGTGGGAAGAGCGGGAAGCCATTTTCTTCAACCGCCCGGTGAAACTCAAAAGAGGCCAGTTCGTCACCTCGAA
>JAUNCU010000015.1 GCA_030526455.1 Bacteroidales bacterium
CGATGAGCGAACAATACACGTCGCCATTGGCATCCACCTCGAAGCCATTCACTTCGCTCGAGCCCATGGAATAGGACACCACCAACTTGTGGGTGCTGGCATCCACCACCGAAAGGCGGCCGTGACGACTGCCCGCATACACGAATCCATCGTGCTCAATCACCAGGCAAGGCGCGTGTTCGTAGCCCAATCCAAGGTCGGTTTTCCAGAGCAACTTATAGGAAGAACCTTCGGTCGACATCGCCACGAGTTCGCCGTCCATGGTCTTGCCATACGCCACCTTGCCGTCGGCACTGCGGCCCAGACTTTCGCGCACCTTGTTTTCATTCTTCTCACGCCAAATCTGCTCGCCCGAACGGCGATCGACAGCGGTAGCCACACGGTCGGGCGCCACGACCACCACCTTGTCGGCAGTAACCACGGGCACCACATTGCCGGGGCTTAAGAGATTGGCAGTCTTGCCATTGCTCCACTTCCACTGCAGTTGACCAGTCTTCTTGTTGAGCGAGCGCAGATAAGTGTCCCAAGCGCCAAACACCACATCGCCGCCGTCGACCATAGGTGCTGCCTGGCAGTAGTTGTTGATGGAGTCGTAGCGCCAGATGAGTTTGCGTTTCGCCACATCCCATGCCTGGAAGGTCTTGTAACCGCCCTGGTAGAGGATGCCTTTTTCAATCACGCCGTCGGCCACGTAAGGGCCATCTGCCTGATGGGCGAATACCTCCTTGCCACTCTGCTTGTCGAGCCACACCAGACGGCGGTCGGCAGTGGGAAGAACCACATATTTGCGATCTACCGCGGGACGCGAATAGAGCATCGCCGAAGTCTTGTATTCCCACTTCACCTGCTTCGTGGCCTTGTCGAGCGCCTTGCAGTAGCCCAGAGAATTGCCGAAATAGATGTTGCGCTCATCGATGCCCAGGCGGGTGAAAATGGTGGCATTGTCGGCAAACACCTTTTCCACCGTGAATCGAGGGTCGGAAATGGTGGGCTGAGCCTCGGGAGCGGGGCTGGTGTAGTAGTCGGTATTCATCTTATAGGCATACATAGGCACCGACGCGGCCTTCAGCGGCTTGTTGTAGACGTGAATCCAGTTGGTGTTAAGGTCCACATTCATAAGCGTGTAGCCAAAGTCGCCGTTACCCATGTCGAGGGCGCGCACGATCAGGCCGTTGATGCCCTCAGTTTCGTAGAGGCGCCAGCGGTGGTAGTGACCACACTGGTGGGTGATCACGGGGTATTTCTTCAGAATCGCCACATAGTCGCGGTAATTGTCGAGGTCGTCGAGAATGGGATAGTGATTCACACTGAGCACCTTCATGCCCGGCTTCACCTTCTCGGCGAGCGTCTGGTCGAGCCATATGAGGTCTTCCTGCTTGATGTGGCCGTCGCCCATCTTCATGAACGGGCCGCAATTCATGCCCACCACCACGAGGTTGCCCACAGTGAACACAAAGCGGTCCTGCCCCCAAAGGTCGTTGAAGGTTTTGCAGGCGCTCTGGCTCCAGTTGTTCTCGTGATTGCCAGGGATGATGTAGTAGGGCTTGGTGAGCGCATCGAGCACGCGCTTCACGTTGTGGAGTTGCTCGTCGCTGCCCTCGTTGGTGAGGTCGCCCGTGGTGAGCACGTAGTCCACGTCGCTCTTGTTGATTTCCTCCACCACCTCGGCGAGTTTCGCCTCATTGGCGTTGCCAGGGGTGACGTGCAAGTCGGTGAGGATGGCGAATTTCTGCGCCGAAAGTGCTCCAGCGAAGCCCATCGCCAGAGCCAGGGTAGCGAGACGTAAGTTTTTCATTTTCATCTGCTTTTAGTGATATCGCTATAGAAGAGCAGTGCTTCAGCCAAAGGAGGCCGAGCACTGCCTATTCTATAACATTGTGAATGATTTAATCTAATTTGTGAATGATGAGACCCGAACGCAGTTTTGGTTCAAACCAAGTGGCCTTCGGTGGCATGATGTTGCCAGTGTCGGCGATGTCGATGATTTGACGCATGGTCACGGGATAGAGCGCCAGCGCCATCTTCATTTCGCCCGAATCCACGCGGTCCTTCAACTCACCCAGACCACGGATACCGCCCACGAAGTCGATGCGGTTGTCGGTGCGCAGGTCCACGATGCCGAGGATGTCGCGCAAGATGTAGTCGGATGAAATCTTCACGTCGAGCACGCCGATGGGGTCGGCATCGTCGTAGGTGCCTTCCTTAGCGGTGAGCGAATACCATTTGCCAGCGAGATAAAGCGAGAAATTGTGGAGCGCTGCGGGGCGATAGATATCGGCACCCTTTTCCTCAACCACAAACTTCTCCCCTACTTTGGCGAGGAACTCCTCGTCGGTGAGACCGTTGAGGTCTTTCACCACGCGGTTGTAGTCCATCACCTTCAGGTGCGACTCAGGGAAGCACACGGCCAGCAGGTAGTTGTATTCCTCTGTGCCATTGTGATTTGGGTCGGCTTTCGCCTTTTCCTCGCCCACATGAGCGGCGGCGGCAGTGCGGTGGTGTCCGTCGGCGATGTAGAGGTAAGGAATCTTGGCAAACGCGTCGGTGATCTTAGCCACCACATCGTCGGCGCCGATGCACCATAGGGTGTGGCCGATGCCGTCTTCCGACACGAAATCATATTCAGGAGCCAACTGAGCAGTCTGTGCAATCACCTCTTCGAGCACCTCATTGGTGGGGAACGAAAGGAACACAGGCTCAATGTTGGCATTGTTGATCTCGATATGATGCATGCGGTCGATTTCCTTCTCCTTGCGGGTGAGTTCGTGCTTCTTGATGCGGCCAGTGAGGTAGTCGTCGACACTAGCGCCCACCACGAGGCCATACTGCGTGCGGCCGTCCATCGTCTGGGCGTAGAGATAGTACTGCTCCTTCTCATCTTGCACAAGCCATCCTTTGCGCTGGAATTTCTGGAAGTTTTCCACCGCCTTGTCGTAGACCTTAGGCTCGTGTTCACCAGTGCCTGGCTCGAAGTCGATTTCAGGCTTGATGATGTGGTAGAGCGATTTCTCGTTGCCTTCAGCCTCGGCTCTTGCCTCTTCGCTAGAAAGCACATCGTAGGGCTTTGAAGCCACTTGCTCAACAAATTGTTTTGGTGGACGAAGTCCTCTAAACGGTTTTACCTTTGCCATAATACTTTAGTTTTTAAGCGAAAAATGTTAATGGTATTTTGAGGGTTGATTTTTCTTATTTGCGCACGATAGTCTGAGCACGGTCGGGACCTACCGAAACGATAGTGATGGGCACTTCAAGTTTTTCTTCAAGATACTTAATGTAATCCTTGAATTCCTGTGGGAATTGGTCTTCGCTAGTCATGCCGGTCATGTCGGTGTTCCAGCCCTTAATTTCGGTGTACACAGGCTTGATGTCGTGTTCGATCGAGAATGGGAAATCGCGGGTCACCTTGCCGTTGATTTCATAAGCGTCGCAGGCCTTGATGGTTTCGAAGCCGTCGAGCACGTCGCTCTTCATCATGATGAGTTGTGTAACGCCATTGAGCATGATGGTGTAGCGCAGTGCCACGAGGTCGATCCAGCCGCAGCGGCGTTCGCGACCAGTCACAGCGCCGTATTCATGGCCAATCTGGCGAATGGTGGCGCCGGTTTCGTCGAAGAGTTCGGTGGGGAAAGGACCGCTGCCCACGCGGGTGCAGTAGGCCTTGAAGATACCATACACTTCACCAATCTTGTTAGGCGCCAAGCCCAGGCCAGTGCAAGCACCGGCGCACACAGTGTTGGAAGAAGTGACGAAAGGATAAGAGCCGAAGTCCACGTCGAGCATGCTGCCTTGAGCGCCTTCGCAAAGCACGCTCTTGCCGTCCTTGAGTTGCTTGTTGATGAAGAACTCGCTATCGATGAGGTCGAATTGCTTCAGGTAGTCGATGCCTTCCATCCACTTCTTTTCGAGTTCGGCCACGTCGGGAGTTTCGCCCAGGGCGTTGAGCAGCGCGATGTGGCGTTGCTTAGCGGCCTCATATTTAGCCACGAAGTTCTCCTCAATGTCGCCCACGCGCAGACCGTTACGGCTAATCTTGTCGGTGTAGGTGGGGCCGATGCCCTTGCCAGTAGTACCGATTTTGCTGTCGCCTTTGAGTTTCTCGTTTGCGGCGTCGAGCAAGCGGTGAGTGGGCAGTATCAGGTGAGCCTTCTTTGAGATTTTCAATACATTCTTGATGGCAATGCCTTGCTTTTCAAGGTCGCGGGCTTCCTCAGCGAAGAGCACTGGATCGAGCACCACGCCGTTGCCAATCACATTCACTTGGTCGTTCTGGAAGATGCCGGAAGGAATGGAGCGAAGCACAAACTTCTTGCCTTCAAACACCAGTGTGTGGCCAGCGTTAGGGCCACCTTGGAATCGTGCCACCACGTTGTAGTGCGGGGTGAGCACATCCACCACTTTACCTTTTCCTTCATCTCCCCATTGTAAACCTAATAGAACGTCTACTTTCATAAATCAATTTTTATAGTTTTGTTTTTTGTTTTTTCTCACTTCTTGCGCATGAGTTACACACGCCGTTCACACACATGATGCGATAGTGCTCGGTGAATGCGGCGTAGCGCTTAGCGTGGAGTTCCTGGGCCAAAGCCTGGTCCTTCACGATTTTCACCTTTCCGCAACGGAGGCACACCAGATGCACAAACTTCTCGTCGCTCACCCGCGTAAACTGTAATTTCCTCAGGCCTTCGTTGAAAAAGCGCGAGAAAATGCCGGCGGCGACCATCAGTTCAAGATTGGCATACACCGCCGACTGGCTCACGCGGAACGTGGTCGACTGCAATGCCTCGAGCAACTGGTCGGCAGTGAAAGGCTTGGCAAAAGCCAGCGCCTCGTTAAGCACAGCGGCACGCTCAGGGGTCTTGCGATAGTTACCCTGCTCAAGAAAATCATTGAAGTTCTTGATAATGGCGCTGTTATTTAAAACTTCACTCATAGCCAAAAATATCTTTACAAAGTTAAGAATTATTGCAAACATAGGAAAATAATTTTTCAATAGAATCCTAAAAAATTGTTCACTACACAGCACTCCCCCACACTTGCGGCGCGGCGCTTTCGGCAGAAAAATTCACACTTAATGCATGAAAGAGAATAAAAGACGGCCCAAATATTGTTCCAAAAGGCGGTTTTCGGCGCTAAAGTTTGCGAAAATCACTATTTTTTCGGAAATTTGCATGATAATTTACACATTGATATTATAGACGAAAAATATATGGAATTAACAGTTGCTCAACTGGCCGCTCTTGTACACGGCACCGTGGAAGGAGATGCATCAGTTTGCATAAATAACTACTCCAAGATTGAAGAGGCCACTGAAGGTTGCTTGACCTTCCTGGCAAATCCTAAATACACCCATTTTATCTACACCACTGGCGCCTCGGCTGTGCTGGTGAGAAACGACTTCCAGCCCGAGCACCCCATCAAGGCGGCCCTCATCAGAGTGGAAGACCCCTACAAGACACTGGCCGACCTGCTCAATATGGTGAGCGCACAGGCTCCCGAAAAGAAAGGCATTGAGCAGCCATGCTTCATCAGCGAAGGCGTGGAAGTGCCCGCCGACGCCTATGTGGGCGCATTTGCCTATGTGGGCAAGGGCGTGAAGATGGGCAAGGGTGTGAAAATCTACCCACAGGCCTACGTGGGCGACGGCGTGACCCTTGGCGACGACGTGATCCTCTACCCCGGCGTGAAGGTGTACCACGGCTGCAAGATAGGCAACCGCTGCATCGTGCACGGCGGTGCCACCATCGGCGGCGACGGCTTCGGCTTCGCACCCAAGGCCGACGGCACCTACGAGAAAATCTCGCAAATCGGCATCGTGGTGCTTGAAGACGACGTGGAAATCGGTGCCAACACCACCATCGACCGCGCCACTATGGGTGCCACCGTCATCAAGAAGGGCGTGAAACTCGACAACCTCATCCAGATAGGCCACAATGTGGAGATTGGCGAATCTACCGTGATTGCCGCCCAAGCCGGTGTGGCTGGCTCTACAAAAATCGGCAAATACAACATGATTGGCGGCCAAGTGGGCTTTGCCGGACACATCACCGTGGGCGACAAGAACGCCATCGGCGCACAGTCGGGCATCCCCAACAACGTGGGCTCTAACCTGCGCCTGATGGGCTACCCCGTGATCGAGGCCCGCGACTTTGCCCGCCAGCAAGTATACCTCAAGCGCCTGGCATCGCTCTTCGCCGACGTCAACGCATTGAAGAAAGAAATCGAAGCACTCAAAAACAAATAAAAAAATCATAAATCAAGATATAATTTAATGAAACAGCGAACTCTAAAAAGCGAATTCACAGTTAGCGGCAAAGGCTTGCACACCGGTCTGCAAATCACTGCCACCTTCAAGCCCGCCGACGTCAACACCGGTTACAAAATCAAGCGTATCGACCTTGAAGGCCAACCCATCATCGAGGCCCTCGCCGAAAACGTGACCGAAACCACACGCGGCACAGTGGTGTCGTGCAAAAGCGACAAGACTGTAAAGGTGAGCACAATCGAGCACGCCTTGGCAGCCCTCTACACTGCCGGCATCGACAACTGTCTCATTGAAGTGGATGCTCCCGAACTCCCTATCCTCGACGGTAGCGCCATCATCTATTGCGAAAAAATCGAAGAAGCGGGCATCGAAGAGCAAGATGCAGAAAAGGAATTCTACGTGGTGAAGAAGCGCATCAAGGTGTTTGACCCCGAAACCGGCTCTTCGCTCATCGTGCTGCCCGACGACGAACTCTCGATGGACGTGATGATTGAATTCAACTCGCCAGTGCTGAGCAACCAGTTCGCCTCGCTCGAACACGTGGCCGACTTCAAGCAAGAGATTGCAGCCAGCCGCACCTTCGTGTTTGTGAGAGAGATTCTCCCACTGCTCCAAATGAACCTCATCAAGGGTGGCGACCTCGACAACGCCATCGTGATTCACGATACCAAACTTCCACAAGAGGATCTCGACCGCCTCTCCGACATGATGGATGTGGAACGCAAACTCGGCGACGAACTCGGCTACCTCAACAACAAGCCACTCGTGTTCAAGAACGAGCCCGCTCGCCACAAACTCCTCGACCTGCTCGGCGACCTCTCTCTCATTGGCCGCCCACTGAAGGGCCGCATCGTGGCCACCAAGCCAGGCCACACCATCAACACCACCCTGGCCAAGAAGATTCGCCAAGAACTTCGCTACCAGAATGTGCAGGCACCAAGTTACGACCCCAACAAGGAGCCACTCTACGACATCAACGACATTCGTCGCATGCTGCCACACCGCTACCCTATGCAGTTGGTCGACTAGGTGATTGAGAAAGACAAAAACCACATCGTGGGTGTAAAGAACGTCACCTCCAACGAGCCATTCTTCCAGGGCCACTTCCCAGAAGAACCCGTGATGCCAGGCGTGCTGCAAGTGGAAGCCATGGCACAGGTGGCCGGACTGCTCGTGCTCTCAGAAGTGGAAGACCCCGAGCGCTACTCTACCTACTTCATGAAGATCGACAACGTGAAATTCCGCCAGAAGGTGGTTCCGGGCGACACGCTCATCTTCCACGTTTCGTTCATCACCCCCATTCGCAGAGGTTGCGCAGTGATGAAGGGCTACGCCTTCGTGGGTGAAAAGATTGTATCGGAAGCCGAATTCATGGCACAGATTGTAAAAAACAAATAAGTAAACACTATTATTCTCAGCATAAAATAAGATGGAAAAATATCCTTTTACCGTTATTGATCCAAGCGCAAAGATTGGTGAAAACGTGAAAATCGGTCCTTTCGTCACCATCGACGGCAACGTGGAAATCGGCGATGGCACCATTATCGACAGCAATGTCACCATCCACTCGGGTGCTCGCATCGGCAAAAACTGCCACATCCACTCTGGCGCCGTGATTAGCGACATTCCACAAGACCTGAAATTCAAGGGTGAAGACACACTGGCCATCATTGGCGACAACACCCACATCCGCGAATTCGTGACCATTCACCGTGGCACCGCTTCAAAGGGCAAAACCGTGGTGGGCAACAACTGCCTCATCATGGCCTACTGCCACGTGGCTCACGACTGCGTGCTCCACGACCACATCATCATGTCGAACACCGTGCAACTCGCCGGCGAGGTGGTGGTAGAAGACTGGGCAGTGATTGGCGGTGGCGCTCTTGCTCACCAGTTCTCTCACATCGGTGCTCACGCTATGGTGCAAGGTGGCGCTATCGTGCTCAAGGACATTCCACCCTACGCAATGGTGGGCCGCAACCCTATCACATATGCGGGCATCAACGTGGTGGGTCTGAAACGCCGTGGCTTCACTGCCGAACAAATTGAAAACATCAGCGACGTGTATCGCATGCTCTACAATAGCGACCTCAACTTCGGCGACGCCATCAAAAAGATCGAAGCCGAAATTCCAGCATCGCCCGAGCGCGACCTCATCGTCGACTTCGTGAAGAATTCATCACGCGGCATCGTGCGCAAAGCATAATCACCCACACATTATATAATATAAAAGCAAAGGCGGCCATCCACAATCAAGGACAGCCGCCTTTCTTACATCAGCAAATGCCATCAAAGGGACGGTTCTTTTGATGGCAATTTTGGGTCCTGTTTTGGGGTGCCTTTGCCATAAGGCTATGCCATGGAGGGGTGTTCTTCTGATGGGGTTTTGAGTGTGATTTATTATGGAATTGCCATCAAAAGAACCGTCCCTTTGATGGCACGGGCTTGCCCGAGTCCATTCCGCTTCGCTCCATTCCGTCACCCAAGCCCTGCATACCTGCCTACACACATCCAATCCCTAAAGGGATTGCTGCCCATCTGCAATTTTTTCTGAAATATTATCCCAACAAAATTTCCATTGAGCCCGAAACATCCTATTCATATAATTGATAAACAATGGATTATGACATAATAAAAAACGAAATTCGTGAAAGAGAACCGTCCCCTTTCACGAATTTTGCTATTCCCTGTTGATGGTGGATCTACATGCCTCGCTCTAGTTTGTCGAGTTTTTCGCCGTCGTTTAGGCGGTAGTAGATGTCGCGTAGAATGCTGCGGGCGTCGACGCTGGATGGGTTGATGCCGTAGGCTTTCTCAAGATAGGTCATGGCGCTTTTGAAAATGGGCGCCGCTTCTTTCATGAGTTTGGATGTGGCTTTCTTCGCGTTGTCCTGCATGTAGCGCAGGGCTTGAAGATAATAGCATCGGCCCACGTCGAAGTTGGTTTGGTAATCGGCAGGGGCGAGTTCCACGGCGCGCTGGTAGAATGGTTGCGCGTCGGCGTAGGTCGACTGCGACTCCACAATCTGGCCCTTGATGGTGAAATAATTGGCGTTGAGCGAATCCATGAGGATGGCCTGGTCGAGCATCACCTCGGCTTCTTTCATCTTGCCGTGGGAGATGCAGTCGTTGATCATGATGCGCATGTATTGCACATCCTGCTTGCCATAGAGGCTGTAGGCCTCCTTCGCCACCTTCACCATGGTGGCAGTGTCGCCCATCTGGAGCAGCACGAGAATGTCGTGATCAAAAGCCGATTTCTTCTTCACACCCATGGCGCGCGCCTCGCTGAAGAGGGCGTGGGCTTCGGGCAACTTCTTCAGTTGCACGGCTGCCATAGCCTGGAAGTAGCGCATGCCACCAATCACAGAATCGGGCTCCACCTTGTGCTTCACCACTTGCTGTGGCGTGTTCACCAACTGATAGTAGATGTCCCACAACTTATAGGCATTCTCCATGTCCTTCGCCTTATACAAGTCGGCGCCGGCGGCACTGTAGTCGACCACATAGGCCATGAGTTTGTTCCAAATCTCCTTCGAAAACTTGGTTTTCACCTTCTGCTTTTGTGTGGCTTTGTCGATTTTAGGACTGCCGTCGCGATTAGTTTCGGCGATGGTGTCGAGTTGCAGCGCCTTCTGGCAGTGGCTGTAGCCACTGACGAGGGCTTTACCCATCTCCTTCACATCGAAAGCATTGCCCACCGACTTATTCACGCGGTTCTTGTCGTAGATGCCAAATTCCACTTTAGCCGCCACCCACCACGTTTCGGCGAGATTCTTGGTGGCCTCGTGGCTGAGCGCTGGCTTCAGTTTCGACTGCGCATTTTTATAGGCTTTCAAATCGGCAGAAAGATCGCCAATGCTCTTCTTCACTTCTTCCACGGTGCGCTTCTGCGCTCCGGCGGGTACGAAAGCAAGAAAAGCCATCAAAAAAAGTGATATGAGATAACGATGCTTCATTTTCGAAACTGCGATTTAGGTAAAACGCTGTGCCGTCATGCATGAGAGTAGACGGCACAGCGCTGTAATGTGATTAAAAAGATTTACTTATTATTTCTTCTTCAAGAAGTCGAGGCCGTACTTGATGTTTTCGATGAACGCCTCAGTGCCAGTCTGGCCGTTTTCCTTTGCTCTTTCGAGGTAGCCGAGTGCTTCTTCATAGAGAGGCACTACAACTGGAGCAGCCTGTTCGTTGGTAGCGTCAGGGTTAGCGTTGAGGTAGTCCTGAACCTTCTTCCAGAGGCCGTGGCCAGCACGGTAAAGTGCATCGGGATAGTTAGGATTCAGTTCCACTGCCTTCTTGTAGGCAGCGAGAGCGTCGTCGCTCGACTTGGTAGAGTCGTTAGAAAGCACGTCGCCGAGCATGCAGTGGTAAGTAGCGTTTGCTGGTTCGGCAGCGATTGCTTCGTTGAGCAGCGAGTAAGCCTGAGCGAGTTCCTTCTTTTCGAGCATAGTCTGGAGGTGACGAGCAAGGCAAGCAGCCTTGTAGTCGGCAGTGTTCACGTTGAAGAGTTTACCGGTGAAGCCGTACTTGATAGCCTTGTCGAAAGCATAGAAAGCGTCCATGTCGGCAGGGATGTTGTAGTCACAGAGGCCCTTCATGAAGTAGATCTGGCCGAGGAGAGTGTCGGCTGGCTGAGGAACATTGTTCTGGACAGCCATTGGCGACTTGATCAATTCGCAGTACTTGCCATACACAGCCGATGCTTCAGCATTCTTTTGTGCCTGGTAGTAGTTGTCACCCACAGTGAGGAGGTCCTGGATGTGAGCGCACAGCACAGGAACGATCTTCTTAGAGTATTTGGTTTTGATCTTCTTCAGCGAGCCGTCCTTGTTGAGTTCCTTCACTGAGTCGAGAGGGAGCGCAGCCTGGAAATCGGCGAAACCCTTGAGGAGGTTAGCAGCCATTTGATCCTTGTCGACCTTGTCGGGTGAAAGTTGCATTACACCGAGGTCTTTGTCGTAAGCGTCGAAAGCAGCCTTACCTGACTTGAACAGAGATTCTGCTGTTTCTTGTGCAAATGCTGAACCTGCCAGCATCATTGCACCTGCTAAAAGCATAATTGTTTTCTTCATAATTCTTGTTTATTAAAAAATTTTGATTGATTATTCGTTGTTATTATCTGTGTTTTCTTCGTTTGGCACGTCGTCGGTGGCGGGAGCATCGGTTTCCACCGCTGGAGCGTCCATTACTGGAGCGTCGCCATCCATTTGCTCAAGCGCTTCTTCAGCCTCGGGCTGCGACTGCACCTTGCATACCGATGCAATCTCGTCGTTCTTCTTTTCGAGATTGATCAGGCGCACGCCTTGAGTGTTACGTCCCATCACGCGCAGGTCGGTCACCTTCATGCGAATCATGATGCCCGACTTGTTGATGATCACGAGGTCGTGGTCGTCGTTCACGTTCTTGATGGCGATGAGTTTACCGGTCTTTTCGGTCACGTTCATCGTCTTCACGCCCTTACCGCCGCGGTTGGTGATACGGTAGTCGTCGAGTTCGCTACGCTTACCCATACCCTTTTCCGATACCACGAGCACGTTGTCGTTGGCGCTAGAGCGCATGCAAATCATGCCCACTACAGCGTCGTCGTCGCCATCGAGGGTCATACCCTTCACACCGGTCGACGGACGTCCCATGTTGCGCACCTGGCTTTCGTTGAAGCGAATAGCGCGGCCATTCTTGTTGGCGAGAATGATTTCGCTGTCGCCCTCGGTGAGCACGGCGCCGATGAGGCTGTCGTTTTCGAGAAGGTTGATGGCAATCACGCCATTGGTGCGTGGACGCGAGTATTCCTTCAGGCTGGTCTTCTTCACGATACCGTTGCGAGTAGCAAACACGATATTGTGAGATTCGTTGTATTCAGGGTCTCTCAACTTGGTGGCGCGGATAATGGCTTGGATGCGATTGTCGGGGCCCAGGTTGAGCAGATTCTGGATGGCACGGCCTTTAGAATTCTTGCTGCCTTCAGGAATTTCAAACACGCGCAGCCAGTAGCAGCGGCCTTGCTCGGTGAAGAACAGCATATAATTGTGGTTGGTGGCTTCATACACGAATTCGATGAAATCTTCTTCGCGCGTGTCGCTACCCTTAGCGCCCACACCGCCACGAGCCTGAGTGCGGTATTCGATGAGAGGTGTGCGCTTGATGTAGCCGAAGTGAGAAATGGTGATAATCATAGGATCGTCGGCGTAGAAGTCTTCGGCATTCATTTCTTCGCCAGAGTATTCGATTTGAGTCTTGCGTTCGTCGCCAAACTTGTCGCGCACCTCAATAAGTTCTTCTTCAATCACCTTGCGGCAAGTGACGGGGTTGTTGAGGATGTCTTCGAGGAAGGCGATGCGCTTACGCAATTCGTCTAACTCATCGCGCAACTTGTCTTGCTCCAGATTGGTGAGTTGGCGCAGACGCATTTCCACGATGGCGCGGGTCTGAATATCGTCGAGCGAGAAGCGTTCGGCCAGGCGCTGGCGTGCCTCTTCGGTGTTCTTGCTCGAGCGGATGATGTGGATCACCTCGTCGATGTGGTCGGAAGCCACGATCAAGCCTTCGAGAATGTGAGCACGGTCGAGCGCTTTCTGGAGTTGGAATCGCGTGCGGCGAATCACCACTTCGTGACGGTGGTCGAGGAAGTGCTGAAGAATCTGCTTCAAGTTCACCGTCTGAGGACGGCCGTTCACCAGACACACATTGTTCACGCTGAACGACGACTGCAGTTCGGTCATCTTGTATAGTTTATTGAGCAGCACGCTCGCATTCTGGTCCTTCTTCACATCGATCACGATGCGCATACCTTGGCGGTCGCTCTCGTCGTTGATGTTGCTGATGCCCTCAATCTTCTTTTCTTCCACGAGTCGGGCGATGGCTTCGATGAGTTCACGCTTATTCACATTGTAAGGAATTTCGCTCACAATGATTTTGTCGCGATCGTTCTCGGTTTCGATTTCGGCTTTCGCACGAATCACCACGCGGCCACGGCCGGTTTCGAAAGCGTCCTTCACGCCCTGGTAGCCGTGAATGATACCGCCGGTGGGGAAATCGGGCGCCTTGATGTAGTGCATCAGGTCGGCAATTTCCAGTTCGGGATTTTCGAGCAGCGCCAAGCAGGCGTTGATCGACTCGGTGAGGTTGTGAGGAGGCATGTTGGTGGCCATACCCACAGCGATACCGCTACCGCCGTTCACCAGCAAGTTAGGGAAACGGGTGGGCAGCACCTGAGGCTCTTCGAGCGTGTTGTCAAAGTTGGGGTCGAAATCCACGGTGTCTTCGTCCATGTCGCGCATCATCTCCTCGCCCATCTTAGCCAAGCGGGCTTCGGTGTAACGCATTGCTGCAGGGCTGTCGCCGTCGATAGAACCGTAGTTACCCTGTCCGTCGACCAGGGGATAGCGCATTGCCCATTCCTGAGCCAGGCGCACCATCGCCAAGTAAACTGAAGAGTCGCCATGTGGGTGATATTTACCGAGCACGTCGCCCACGATACGTGCCGACTTCTTGTAAGGCACATTCGAGAAGTTGCCGAGTTTGTTCATGCCGAAGAGCACTCTTCGGTGAACAGGCTTGAAACCGTCGCGAATGTCGGGCAGTGCACGAGACACAATCACCGACATCGAATAGTCGATGTACGACGACTTCATCTCGTTTTCAATGTTGATCTCTATAATTCGATCGTTGTTCATTACTATGTTTATTAAAATAAATTACACATTACCGTATCCACAATTCAGGCAAAATTGCGCCACAATCCTCATGAAATACGGCAGGTCATCTAACTTACAAAGATAATAATAAATTTCGAATTACTCAACCATTTCTTATGCCAAACGTCAATATTTTCAAGGAACGCTTTGTGTTTTTTGGCACGATAATTGCAATATCACACCAAGAAACGTTTTTTCAACAGGCACTGCGCTTTTAGTTTTACACTATCGGCGAGGCTTTATTGAAAAACTCGCACCTTTGACCATCGGTTTGCCGACAGGTTTAAAGCGCGAACCACTTTTTTAATCTTTATACAGAAATTTAGCGCTAAAAGATATGAAATATAGCGAAAAAACCAATAAAAGCCATCCTGAATGGATGCACACCAGTGTTCCGCTGCCCAAAAACGGCGCAGGATTCACCAGCGACGACGATGACGACGACATCCTCGACGACGACCGCGACAACCCTAGCGGCGGTCAGGAGCAGAGCCACAGCGGCGCCGAGAAGCGCACACAGCGACGAAATGTCATAAAAAATGACAGCGGCACTCCCGTGATCGACAAATATGGCAAAGACATCACCAAGGCAGCCAGCGAAGGCGGCCTCGACCCCGTGATCGGGCGCGAGAACGAAATCGAGCGCATCGCCCAGATTTTGAGCCGACGCAAGAAAAACAACCCCGTGCTCATAGGCGAGCCCGGCGTGGGCAAGTCGGCCATCATCGAAGGCCTGGCACTGCGCATCATTCAGCGCAAGGTGGCACGCGTGCTCTTCGACAAGCGCATCGTGGCGCTCGACATGGCATCGGTGGTGGCAGGCACCAAGTATCGCGGACAATTTGAAGAGCGCATCAAAGCCATCATCGACGAGGCTTCGCGCGACAAGAATATCATCCTCTTCATCGACGAAATCCACACCATCGTGGGCGCGGGAAACGCCTCAGGATCGATGGACGCCGCCAATCTTCTCAAACCAGCGCTGGCACGTGGCGAGGTGCAATGCATCGGTGCCACCACGCTCGACGAATATCGCAAAAACATTGAGAAAGACGGTGCGCTCGAACGCCGTTTCCAGAAGGTGCTCGTCGACGCCACCAATGCCGAGGAGACGCTCGAGATTCTGAAGAACATCAAAAACGTGTACGAGGAACACCATGGCGTGGCCTACACCGACGAGGCCCTCGCAGCCTGCGTGCGCCTCACCGACCGCTACATCACCGAGCGCGCTTTCCCCGACAAGGCCATCGACGCCCTTGACGAAGCGGGCTCACGCGTGCACATCTCAAAAGTGGTGGTGCCCAAAGAAATCGACGAACTCGAAAAACGCATCGCCGAAGCACAGGACAACAAGTTGAAAGCCGTTCAGGCTCAGAACTTTGAGAGCGCCGCCAACTACCGCGACCACCAGGAGAAACTGAAACTCGAACTCCAGGACGCCAAAGAGAAATGGGAACGCGAACTCGACTCGCAGCGCGAAACTGTGGACGAAAACGACGTGGCCGAAGTGGTGGCGATGATGACCGGTGTGCCCGTACAGCGCATCGCCCAGTCGGAAGGCATTCGCCTGCTGGGCATGACCGACGAACTGAAGCACCAAATCATAGGCCAAGACGAAGCCATCGACAAAATTGCTCGCGCCATTCGCCGTAATCGCGTGGGCCTCAAAGACCCCAACCGCCCCATCGGCTCATTCATGTTCCTCGGATCTACCGGCGTGGGTAAAACCCTGCTGGCTAAGCGCCTGTCGGAATTCCTCTTCAACTCGCCCGACGCCCTCATACGCATCGACATGAGCGAATATATGGAGAAATTCAACGTGTCGCGCCTCGTGGGAGCGCCTCCGGGCTACGTGGGCTACGAAGAAGGCGGCCAACTCACCGAGAAAGTGCGCCGTCGCCCCTATTCGGTGGTGCTCTTCGACGAAATAGAGAAAGCCAACCCCGACGTGTTCAACATCCTGCTGCAGGTGCTCGACGAAGGTTGCCTCACCGACAGCCTGGGCCGAAAGGTCGACTTCAAGAACACCATCATCATCATGACATCAAACATCGGCACACGCGAACTGAAAGACTTCGGTGCGGGCGTGGGCTTCAACACCGCCATCACCAAGGAGCGAAGCGAAGCAGTGATTCGCAAGGCACTCAACCGCCAGTTCTCGCCCGAATTCCTCAACCGTGTGGACGACATCATCACCTTCTCTTCGCTCAACCACGAGTGCATCCTCAAGATCATCGACATAGAGTTGAAGAGTTTCTACAAGCGCGTGGAGGAACTGGGCTACACGCTCAAGATTACCGACGAGGCCAAGAACTTCGTGGCCGACAAGGGATATGACTCGCAATTCGGCGCACGCCCACTGAAACGCGCCATCCAGAGCCACATCGAGGACCCACTGAGCGAACTGCTCCTGCGCAACGAAGACAAAGCCTCGGGCCACATGCGCATCGACCTGAAGGACGGCGAAATCGTCACCGAGTTCATTGAAGGCAGCAAGGTGGAAAACGTGTCAGAATAGACACCCGTCCACGCCACACAATATGATAAAATGTCACATTTTCACAATGTGGCATTTTTTTTGTTACCATATTTTGGCAAAAGCAATTTTTAATAAGACAATAACAAGACTCTAAAATATCAAAGAATTATGGCAAAAGGATCTATTGGGGTAACTACCAGTAATATTTTCCCCGTCATTAAACAATTCCTCTACAGCGACCACGAAATCTTCCTGCGTGAAATCGTGTCGAACGCTGTGGACGCATCACAAAAACTCAAAACACTCGCCGGCGCTGGCGAGTTCAACGGCAAAACCGACGACCTTAAGGTGAGCGTGACACTCGACGCCGAGGCCGGAACACTCACCGTGAGCGACAACGGCATAGGTATGACTGCCGAAGAAATCGACAAATACATCAACCAAATCGCATTCTCGGGCGCTGAAGACTTCCTCAACAAATTCAAGGACAACGCCAACGCCATCATAGGCCACTTCGGTCTGGGCTTCTACTCTTCGTTCATGGTGTCGAAGAAGGTGGAAATTCGCACGCTCTCTTACAAGGAAGGCGCAAAGGCAATGAAATGGACCTGCGACGGTTCGCCTGAATACGACATGGAAGAATGCGACAAGGCCGAGCGCGGTACCGACATCATCATGTATATCGATGAAGAGGAAAAAGAATACCTCGACAAAAACCGCATCAACGCCCTGCTCAACAAATACTGCCGTTTCATGCCAGTGCCAGTGGTATTCGGCAAGGAACAGGAATGGAAAGACGGCAAATACGTCGACACCGAGGCCGACAAGGTGATCAACAACGTGGAGCCACTGTGGACCCGCACTCCAAGCGAACTGAAAGACGAGGACTACATCAAGTTCTACCACGCCATTCAGCCAGGCCAGGAAGACCCACTGTTCTGGATTCACCTCAACGTGGACTTCCCATTCACCCTCACCGGTATCCTCTACTTCCCTAAAATCAAGAACAACCTCGACATACGCAAAGACCGCATCCAACTCTACTGCAACCAGGTGTTTGTCACCGACAGCGTGGAAGGCGTGGTGCCCGACTTCATGATGCTGCTGCAAGGCGTGATCGACTCGCCCGACATTCCACTGAACGTGTCGCGCAGTTATCTGCAGGCCGACCGCAACGTGAAGAAGATCTCTACCTACATCACCAAGAAGGTGGCTGCACGCCTCGAGGAAATCTCGAAGAAGGACGCAAAGGCTTTCGAAGAGAAGTGGAACGACATCAAGGTGTTCATTGAATACGGCATGCTGAGCGATGAGAAATTCTGCGACCAGGCCATGAAATTTGCCCTCCTTGGCGACACCGAAGGCAAATACCTGAAACTCGACGACTACAAAACACTCATCGAAGCCAACCAGACCGACAAGGACGGCAACCTCATCTACCTCTACGCCACCGACAAGGAAGCGCAGTACACCTACATCAAGGCGGCCAACGACAAGGGCTACAGCGTGCTGATGATGGACGGCCAACTCGACATTCCTTTCGTGAGCATGCTCGAGCAGAAGAACGAGAAATGCCGCTTCGTGCGCGTCGACTCCGACGTGCTCGACAACCTCATCCGCAAGGACGACAACAAGAAAACCGAACTCACCGACGAGCAACAGGCCATGACCTCTACCCTCTTCAAGTCGCAGATCCCTGCCATTGAAAAGAGTGAATTCTACGTGGCTTTCGCAGCCCTCGGCGAAGACGACCAGCCTGTGATGATCACACAGAGCGAATACATGCGCCGCATGAAGGAAATGGCACAATTCCAGCAAGGCATGAGTTTCTACGGCGAACTTCCTAACGCCTACAACCTCACCCTCAACACCAGCCACCCAGTGGTGAAGAAGGTGATCGACACCGCAAGCGCCAGCCTCGAAGGCGACCTGAAGCCCGTGGAAGAAGAACTCAAGGCTACCAACGCCGTGATTGAAGCCATCAAGAGCCTCGACAAGGACGGCAAGGGCGTGCCCGAAGACAAGAAGGACGACCTGAAGCAAAACGAAGACAAGGCCGCTGAACTGCGCGCCAAGAAGGACGAAATCATCAGCGCCTATGCTGCCGGCAACGACACCGTGAAGCAACTCATCGACATCGCCCTGCTGGGCAACGGTCTGCTCAAGGGTGAGGCCCTCAGCACCTTCCTCCGCCGCTCAGTAGCACTCCTGTAAGCAACACAATCTACACAGCATAGCAATCAGCCGAAGACGCAGCAGCGCATCTTCGGCTGATTTTTTTTCGCAAAAAACGGCCTTATCTGCAACTATCCTCGCCCTCGCTGCGTCTATAACATGAAACAATAACACTAGGAAATATGAACGAATACAACGACATTATCAATGAAATCCATCAGGTGGTGGAGCGTGAGGCGGAATGGCTGCTGTCGCTGAGTGAGGAGGCCGTGACCACTCCACGCAACAGCCAAGGGCGCACAGTGAAAATGCTCGTGGGCCACCTCATCGACTCAGCCAGCAACAATCACCAGCGCATCGTGCGCTTGCAGTATGCGCCTCGATGCGGCCATTCGATGCCGGGCACCGAAATGGGGATGCTCACCTTCCCCGACTACACGCAGGACAACGACCTCTGGATAGCCCTGCAGGACTATCAGCACGAGCCATGGCCACTCCTCGTGTCGCTTTTCAGGCTCTACAACCTCCACATCGCACACATCATCGGCTGTGTGGACCGCACAAAAGCGCAAAACTACTGGCTCGACTACGAAGGCCACCGCGTGACCCTACACCAGATGATATGCGGCTACTGCGACCACCTGCGCCTCCACACGGGGCAAATGCACGAATTAGTGGAGAAATAAAGCGCGAGCCACTTGGGAAATCCAAAAGTTTGTGCTAATTTTGGACACATCTATCTATAAATCGCATATGAATATGAAACGCATCTTTCGACCGAAGACAAAAAAGGGAAAAGCCATTCTCGCCATCGCCTTGATTATTGTGGTGAGTTTGCTGATACCCCAAACGATCATCAACCCCGTGGAAGGTTGTGGCACTGAGAGTTACAGTCACGACACCTTCTGGCAGCCATGGGGCGATCACCATCATCATGGCGTGGACATCTTCGCGAAGAAAGGCACGCCCATTCATTCGCCCATCACGCCCGGCCTCGTCATCGCCACCACCCACAATCGCGGAGCGGGCGGCAACACCGTGTCGATACTCGGCAGCCACGGGCGCATCTACTACATGGCGCACCTCGACGAAGTGAAAACCCACATCGGAGCCGTGGTCACACGCTCGACCGTGATAGGTACCGTGGGCAACACCGGCAACGCAGCCACCACTCCCCCACACTGCCACTTCTCCATCATGACCATCTTCCCACGCATCTCCCACTGGGTGCCCGTGAGCCAATACACCATGCGCGACGACGCATTCAAGATGTTTTTCGTCAACCCAGTGAAAGCCCTCAACGGCGAACAAATATGGTAACGAAATAGGAATTGATCATATAAACTCAAAATAGCAAAAACAATGACCGACAAAACGACAGCAGCAGAAACAAACCATACTGGCCAACAACCTCGAAACCCGATACTGGATCTTGCAGACAAGTTTTGTGAGATAACAGAAGTGTATGTGCCTATCAAGTATTTCTATGTGCGAGAGGGAAAATTGGTGATTGCCCCATATGGCTCGCCAGGCATAGAATTTGATCAGGATGGCGACTGGGAAATAAATAAGGGCGAGATTCTCCACATCAGTTTCTTGCATGAGTTGTATGATGTGATGAATGCATTTGGAGAAGTGGTAAGGAACACCGATCTCTCTTCGCTCAAAGAGGCCAACACCGAAGAAGAAACTGAAGAAGACCTCATGGAAGAGGCTATAAAAGAATGGGAACTGCGTGAAGAAGAAATGAGAATGGTCACCAGTTACCTTTCGATGTATCATTCAGGAATGATCGCGCCCAGCAGTAGAGTGCTTAATCAATACATGGAGGCTTTACACATTTTGACACATTTGTTCACTCACGGCCAATACCCTACGATACCCGAACCCGAACAAGTAACCACCACCGTTCAACCCCAAAACACCCCAAGCAAAACCCACATCGAAGAATCCAACGAGGAAATAGAACTGCCCTTCTAAAGATTGATAGGCACAACATAGCCGTGCAAGGCATTCTCCGACCGACGTGAGGGGGGAGGCTGTCCGAGAACTCGGGCTATTACCATAACCGACCCTCTCCGAGGCTCATTCCTTTGTGGTTCCCTATCTCCAAGCCGCGCTCGCGAATTGCTGCGCAATTCACTCGCTTGCATGGAGTTAACCATAATAAGCCGTCTCCGACGGCGGTTGGTGATCGCCTGCGTTTTGGTTATAAGCCAGCCCCATTTTCGAGTTTTCGGACATGCTGGGAGGGTGTGCCCAAAGTGTGGAAAAATTTCCCACACCTTGGGTTGCAATATTTCAGTTGGTTATAGCGGCTGTCTGCCTTAAAAATTGTAACTTTGCATTGCGATTACAGATATAAAAACATATTTAAATTCTGAAAAAATGGCAATTGTAAAATCACTAGTTGAACTCATTGGCAACACGCCTTTGATTGAATTGGGTAAGTTTTCTAAATTGAAGGGACTCGACACCCCTATCGTTGCTAAAGTAGAATACTTTAACCCCGGTGGATCTGTGAAGGATCGCATCGCGCTGGCTATGATTGAAGACGCTGAGGCTCAGGGACTCATCAAGCCGGGCGCTACCATCATCGAGCCCACATCGGGCAACACTGGCGTGGGCCTTGCCCTTGTGGCTGCAGTGAAGGGCTACCACCTTATCCTCACCATGCCCGAGACCATGAGTGTGGAACGCCGCAACCTTGTGAAGGCTTACGGCGCTGAGGTGCGTCTCACGAGCGGAAGCGCCGGTATGGCGGGCGCCATCAAAGCCGCCGAAGAATTGCGCGACAGCATTCCCGGCAGCATCATCCTTCAGCAATTCAAAAACCCCGCCAACCCCGCCAAGCATTTCGCTACCACCGGTCCTGAAGTCTGGAGCCAGACTGAGGGCAAAATCGATATCTTTGTGGCTGGCGTGGGCACTGGTGGCACCATCAGCGGCATCGCCAAATACCTCAAGCAGCAGAACCCCGACATTAAAATCGTGGCTGTGGAACCCGCTTCTTCTGCCGTGCTGAGCGGCAAGGCCAGCGGCCCACACAAGATTCAGGGCATAGGCGCAGGATTCGTCCCCGCCAACTACGCTTCCGACCTCATCGACGAGGTGCTGCCAGTGGAAAACGACGACGCCATTCGCACCGGCCGCGAATTAGCACAGCAGGAAGGTTTGCTCGTGGGCATCTCCTCGGGCGCTGCAGCATTTGCCGCACAGCAGGTGGCCAGCCGCCCCGAAAACAAGGGTAAGCGCGTGGTAACCCTCCTCCCCGACACCGGCGAACGCTACCTCAGCACCGTACTCTACGCCTTCGACGAATATCCATTATAAGCCTCATCTATTAAAAGGCAGATAATAAAGATGCCAGCCAAGCAGCATTTCCCTCTGCTTAGGCTGGCATTTTATTTTTCCTGAACCACACACAAAAAAGAACTGGAACTCGGGCAGAAAAATGCTCCCGAATCCCAATTCCTCAACAAAAAGTATCTATACACTAATAAATCATTACCGTTATCGGCTATGCCACATCATCTCACGATGGTGTAGCGTCCCTCTTTTCGGGGTTTTGATGCTGGGTAAGGTCCATCCACATAGCCCAGAATCACGAAGCAGCGTGCCACCATATCATCGGGAATGCCCCATGAGCGCAGAATCTTTTCTCCCTCGGGGTTAGCGAATGTTTCCTCTCCGCGGGCGAGAATGCACGAGGCTATGCCCAGGTGGGTGGCTTCGAGCACCATGTTTTCGGCAGCACAATAGGCGTCGGGCACCGAGTAAAGGAAATTCTTAGGGCCAAAGAGCACGACCACAGTGGGTGCGCCATAGAAGCCCGAGCGGATGGATGGGTCGTCGATGATGGAGGGCTGCTCCTTCGACACGAAGCCCCCCGCCAGCCTCGAGCGATCGAATCCGTTAAGGTTCAATCGGCCCATGATTTCATTGAGTCTCTTGTCCTGGCACGCCACAAAGCGGCTTCGCTGGCCACCGCCGGCATTGGGAGCATAGGCTCCAGCCTCAAGTATTTTCTGCAAGAGGTCCTCAGGCACCTGTTCGCCAGTGTATCGGCGAATGCTGCGCCTGTATTTCATCAGTGAGAGTAAATCCATATCGTTCTTCATCGGCAGATTATTGATTGACCTCTTTCAAGCATTGAGGATCGGGGGCATAGAAATCGCGGGTGTAGCCATAGGCCACAGCGGGGCATCCGCGGCAGAAACGCAACAACTCGCAGCGAGAGCATTTCTGGAATTTCTCAAACTGGCGGTAGGCATTCATCTTTTCACCAGTGTAGATGTCGTGGATGTGTTCCCTGAACACATTTCCCACCGGGCTTTCAAAGCGGCGGCAAGCCATCACGCCGCCTGTGGGCAGAATGGTCATGTGGCAATCACCGCAGTGGCAGCCGTCGTAGATGGTGTCGGGGTCGGCGGCCTCAGGAATCTTGAACAGCCCCTTTTCGTAGAGGAAAAGGGTCCAGAGGTGATCCTTGAGGTTGAAGGTGGTGTCGCAATCCTTGTATTGCTCAAACTTCTGCCAAATGCGTTCCAGAAAATCGCGATACTCCAGTGGCTCGATGTGGGTGCTTTTCTCCTGCGATGTGGGGCAATAGCGGCCGAAAGCGAAGATGTCGACCTTGTTCTTCACCACCAGGACGATAATATCAGGTATCTCACGAATATTGGTACCCGAAACGGTGGTCATGACGGCGCAGCGAATGCCGGCACGGCGAATCACGGCTATCTTCTCGATGGTGGTGTCGAACGATCCCGGCTTGCGTATGCCATCGTGGGTGTCGCGCAAGCCGTCGATCGAGAGTTGGTATTTGTCGCACCCGTGTGCCTTCAGGCGGGCACACACCTCGTCGGTGAGATGGAAAGGATTGCCAAGAATCGTGAACGGAATATTGCGCTCACGCAGCAATGCGAGGATGTCCCAAAAACGGCTGTGCAGAATAGGGTCGCCGCCAGTGATGTAGAAATAAGGCAGGCGGTTCATGCGGCTGCACATCTCCACACAGTCGGCTATCACTTGCTCAGCCCTAGGGAACGACATCTCCACCAGTTTGGGATGCCCCTCCGAAAAGATATAGCAGTGCTCGCAACGCTGGTCGCAACTATCGGTAATGTGCCATTGAAAAGCGAAATATTCCATTCTTCAGAAAAATGTTTAATATGTGTGGGTTCTAAAATGTTTTGAAAAAAAACGGCAAGGATGCCGAGCCACATGGGCCACACACGGCTCAGCATCCCTGCTAGAGTGGTAAAGAGGATTACTTGTCGCCCGCACCGCAAGCCGAGCCACATGCTGCTGGCTTTGGTTCTGGCTTCACTTCAGCATCACCTGCACCACATGCCGAGCCGCATGCTGCTGGCTTAGGTTCTGGCTTCACTTCAGCATCACCTGCACCGCATGCCGAGCCGCATGCTGCACTAGGAGTTTCAGACGCGATTGGGGCGCAGAGGTAACTCTGAGCGCTTCTCTTTGAGAAATAAATTCCGTAGTCAGATGTTCTTACCATGATTGTAATAGTTTTGAAAGTGAATAATAGATCAAGGAGAATGCAGAGGGCGACAAATACCCGCCATTCATCCTTTTGATGGTGCAAAACTATAGCGAAAAACACTATTCCACAAGAAGTTATTTTTTCTACACATAGTAACCTTTTTCTCGCTTTTGCAGAAAATGAGCGCTTTACGCATTTATTAAAAAATTTTAATTTTTCATCCGTGGAGCATGATAGTCATTTTTTCATACTAACTTTGCAATAAACATTAACTTTCAAAAAGTAACCAACTATGAGAAGAAAAGAAGAACTCAACTCAATTATAGAAATCTGCCCAGTGCGTAACGTGATTGCCCGCTTTGGCAACAAATGGGCGTTGCTGGTGGTGCTGGTGCTGAGCGAGCACGATAAAGTGCGCTTCAACGAACTTGGCCGCTTGATTCCCGACGTGTCGTCGCGCGTGCTCTCAGGCACACTGAAGACACTCGAAGCCGACGGACTTGTTTCCCGAAAGATTCACCCTGTGGTGCCTCCAAAAGTGGAATACAAACTCACCGACACCGGGCGCTCACTGGTGCCACTCATCATCCAACTCACAGAGTGGGCCCAAAACAACCTGAAGAAGATAGTAAAACACCGCAAAGAATTCGAAGCGCAGGAAGCAAAAGCCTAGACAAGGCACTAACGGTAAGACAGCGAAATTGAAAGGCACAGAAAGGAAGTGGGCATATTACCCATTATTGCTGTTTCTGTCTCTTTTTAATGATGCGTCACAGAGATACGGCGGGGGCAGAGGGGGTGTGTCAAAATTCAAAAATACGCCCAAAAACGGGAAATCCATGGTAGGGACGCGATACATCGCGTCCGCATTAGGCGTTGGTAATCAGGATGATAGCCTTTGCCTGGCGGGGAGGGTGTTGCAGAGCCCAAAAATATGCCCCAAAATAGGAAATTTATGGTAGGGACGCGATACATCGCGTCCGCATTAGGCGTTGGAATGTCTTTCCCTGAAAAAAGTTGACTCATAAACAAATAAATTTATGAGACACAAA
>JAUNCU010000016.1 GCA_030526455.1 Bacteroidales bacterium
AGAAATCTAGAAATCTAGATAACTAGCCACCTAGAAAACTAAAAATGCAACGAATATTCAACCAGCCCTAGAGCAAATTGGGGCTGGTTTTCTTTTTTTGCACTGCCACTTTGTGGTAAAGATTTACTTCCGTAACTCTTTCTTTTTGTGAATTTCGGTGCCGGAAATTGGGGTGATTGTGGAAAATTATCATTAACTTTGCGTGTTACGAACTGTGACTAACTAATTAACTATTCACAATATGAAAAAGATTCTACTCACCATGGTAGGAGGCCTTGCCTTGGCGGCGAGTGCGCAGCAGGTGACCGTCGTCTCCAATGCGCGTCTGCTCAACGGCGTGGAAGGCCCAGCCTACTATCCTGTGCTCAGCAGCACGGGCAATCAACTGCTCTTCGCGAGCGGTGAAGCCTATGGCTTGAAACTCTACGATTTTAACGACAATGTGGTGACTCGCATCAGCGACGAAAAGGGTGCCGGTATCGACGCCAAGTTTAACGCCGCTGGCGACGTTTACTACGTGACACAGCGCGTGAGCGACAACCGCCTCGTGTATCGCACCGGTATGCGCTACGATCATGCCACCGCCAAGAGCGAAGTGGTGCTGGAGGCTCAGCACGGCTACGTGCGTCCCGAAGTGGGCACTCGCGACAACGGCTTCCGTGGCGCCAAGAAATCGCTTGCTGCCAAGGCAGGCGGCACATCGGTGTGTGTGCAGGGCTCGGTGCTCTACATCACCACTGGCGGCGTGACCAAGGAATACACCCCAGTGCCTTCTTATGCGGGCTATCTGTGGCCTTCTTTGTCGCCCGACGGCAAGAAGGTGGCCTTCTTTGCCGCAGGCAAGGGCATCGTGGTGACCGACCTTCAGGGCAAGGTGCTCGCCATGCTGGGCAAGTATGAAATGCCATGCTGGTACAGCAACGACTATCTCGTGGCTCAAAACGCCACCGACGATGGCCACCAGTTCACCTCGTCGCAAATCATGCTCATCAAGGCCGACGGTTCGTTCAAGACCCACTTGACCTCAGCCACCTCAATGGCGATGCAGCCCACCTCGGCAGCGGGCAAGATTGTGTACACCACCATCGACGGCCTCCTCTATCAAATGACTATCAATATTACCGAATAATCAAAACAGCGTGCAAAGATGAAAAAGACAACTATGATTTCAATGATGCTGCTGTTTGTGGCAGCATTGGGCCTCAGCCTTGCGAAGGCAGCGGGCGACAAGCCACATGTGTATATCAACCCCGGCCACGGCGGCCACACCAGCAACGACCGCAACGTGGTGGTTTACCCCTATGTGCAGGGCGACACCATGGGCTTCTGGGAATCTAACTCTAATATGTATAAGTGCTTCGCTCTGCGCGAAGTGCTGTGGAAGAAGGGCTACAAGGTGACCGTGTCGCGCGAAACCAATACCGAAGACGACGACTTGAACCTCTCCACCATCGTGAGCCTCTGCAACAACAGCGGCGCCGATATCTTCATCTCCATCCACAGCAATGCCACCGGTGCGGGCGAAGGTGCGCGCGTGAACTACCCCATGGGCTTCTTCCGCGGCTATACCGACCAGCCCGAGAACGTGTGGTGCAAGACGCTGGTTGAAAAGATTGCGCCGTTCTCTATCGGCAACCAGTGCTCAGTGTGGAGCCACCCCAACTATCAGGTGTGGGGCGACTGGAGTTTCCAGCCCTCATGGGGCACCCAGGGCTACGGTGTGCTGCGCGGCAACCGCTCCAATGCGATGCTCGACGAAGGCTCGTTCCACGACTACTATCCCGAAACCTACCGTCTGCTCAACAAGGAATACTGCTGGGTGATTGGCTACAACTACTCTCGCGGCACCGACGTGTTTATGGGCCACGATGGCAAGTTTGAAACCGGTATGATCATGGGTAACGTGCGCGACGACCGTCTTCCTCGCGAAGGCATCCTCGTGATGTATGGCGCCGACAAGCGTCAACCCGTCAACGAAGCCCAGGCCAAACTCATCGACAGCGAGGGCAACGTGGTGCAAACCTACACCACCGACAACAACTACAACGGCATCTTCGCCTTCAAATATGTGGCTCCCGGCAAATACACCGTGGAGGTGAGCAACCCACATTATGAATCAAAGACTGTGGAACTCGAAGTGAAGGCCGACGAAGTGACCTACACCAACATCGACCTCAAGCGCATTCGCGAAACTCCTCCTGCAGTGGTTTCCTATTCGCCAGTGTGGAAAGAAGGCGACGCTCCAGTGAGATGTAACGCACCACTCGTGTTCCAGTTCAACTGGGACATGGACGTAGACGCCACTGCCGAAGCACTCACCATCACTCCCGCCGTCGACGGCAAGATCACTTGGGAAGATACCAACTATCGCATGGTGTTCACCCCAACCGATGCCTACGATGTGAACACCCTCTACACCGTTACGCTCAAGAAGAGCGCCAAGCACGGTGGTGGCGTGGAAATGGACGATGACTTCACATTCCAGTTCCAGACTGCCGACCGCAACCACATCTATCCATTGGCTGTGTTCCCAGCCGATGGCGACCAGGTGCACATGAAGGCAGGCGCATTCGTTGAATTCCGCACCGCGGCCCTGCTCGAAGGCTATAACCTGAGCACCCGCTTCCACGTCTACGACAAGGACGGCAACGAACTCGAATTCACCAAGCGCTCTATCAAGAACAACAAGGCCGGCGATCCATTCGGCTACTGCAAACTCCCATTGCTCAAGGAACTCGTCCCTGGCCAGGAATACCGCTTCGTGGTAGACAAGGAACTCTGCGACACCGTGGGTCTCCAACTGGTGGAAGGCAAGGAATACCGCTTCACCGCAGTCGACGCCGGTGCCGCTAAGGACGGCGCTGTGGTGGCCGACTTCGAAGCCGTGGCCGACTACACCGCCACTCCACAGGAAAGCGACAACGTAGCCACTGCGAAACTCACTGCCGTGACCGACAAACTCTTCGGCAGCAAAGCCGTGCAACTGGCTTACACCTTTGCCAACTACGACCTCAGCGGCGCCATCGCTGTGCGCATGAACGCTCCTAAGGAAGAAACCTTCGGCGTGGGCGACGAACTGGGTGCACACATCTGGGGCGACATGGGCTACAACTTCATCGACGCCGTATTTGCCGACGAAAACGGCAACGAAGTGGCTCAGCCTCTCGACAAGGTAACTTTCCACGGCTGGAAATACATCACCGCCAAACTCACCGCCCTCGAAGCGGGCAAGGCCTACAAATTTGTGGGCTACAACCTGCGCAAGGGCCCTGACGCCGAAACTCCATTCGGCCTCACCGGCACTGTGAAGTTCGACAACGTGATCAAGTCGGGCACCAGCGGCATCGACGATCTCAAGCAAGTGAGCCATGTGCAAGTGGGTCCAAACCCTGCATCTGACTATCTCGTGGCCACAGCCGACGGTCTCATCCAGAAGGTGGAACTCTACAGCACTAGCGGCCAGATGGTGGCAGCCACCGCTTCCAACTACATCAATGTGGCCGACGTAGCCTCGGGCGTTTACGTGATGAAGGTCTACGTTTCGGGCCAAGTTTCTACCCACAAAGTAGTGGTAAAGCACTAAACATGTATTGAATTAGAATAAATATTCAAATATAAATTAACGGGTGTGTAAATGTGTTAAAACACGGTTTGCACACCCGTTTTGTTTTGCTTTGAAAGTTAACGCGAGTTGTTGTGTGTTAAAATAGTTTTAATTATGGCTAAATTCGTTGGATATCAGTCACATTATGAGTAATTTTGTAGTCTAAACATTTTTCAAGTTTAAATAGTCTTCAATAAACCACAATGGCCAACGATACTATAAAAGTGATTGCAGAGAGTAGTTCCACTCGCACGGAGTGGGCGCTCGTGCAAGGCGACAAGATTATTGAACATGCTTACACCGAGGGTTTGAACCCTTTCTTCCAAACCCGCCGCGAGATAAGCCACATCATTAGGCTCGGTCTTCCCGCCGAATTTTTCAAGCGCCGCTGGAACCACGTCTACTACTATGGCGCCGGCTGCTCCAGCCCCGAGAAGAACAAGATAGTGGAAGCCTCGCTCGTGGCGCAATTCAAGACACCCGTGACTGTGGAATCTGACTTGGTGGGCGCAACTCGCGGCTTGCTCATCCACGAACCAGGCCTGGCGTGCATCCTCGGCACCGGCTCCAACTCCTGCCTCTACGACGGAAAGGAAATCGTGCAGCGCGTGCGTTCGGGCGGTTACATCCTCGGCGACGAAGGCAGTGGCGCGGCTATGGGCCGCCTGTTCATAGGCGACTTGCTCAAGAACCTCGTTCCGCACGAGATTCACATCAAATTCAAAGAGGAATTTGGCCTCACAGCCGACGCGGTGATGGACGAGGTGTACAACAACCCCCACGCCAACCGCAACCTGCGCAACTACAGTTTCTTCCTCGCTGACCACCTCGACAACGAATACGTCTACAACCTGGTGTATAACGAAATCGTGCGATTCTTCGAGCGCACCATCTTGCAATACGACTACAAGAACTATCCCGTGTGCTTCGTGGGTTCGGTGGCATGCAAATATAGCGAAGTGCTCCTCTCGGTGGCCGCTCGCTATGGCGCCAACATCAAGAAAATCGTGCGCGCCTCGATGCCCGGCCTCGTGGCATTCCACGCGGGCGATTGATCATTACTTTCGATAAACCATTAACTTTAAGATGAAACATAAAATACTTCTGGCGCTTGCCCTCGCGGCAGGCGGCTTCTCGGCAGGTGCCCAGCAATTGGGCGAAGCCGCAAAAGAGCGTGTGCTCACGCTTGTGAACAGTACCCTCGAGCACGACATGCTCATCGGCAAAGTGAAACTCCAAGCACTTGAATGCTCGGCCGACACCCTCAAGGTGAACTTGAGCGAAAACTACGCCCACAATTACCTCACCCCCGAGATGATTGCGAAACTCAAGGCCGATATCCAGGCCCAGGTGGGAGCAGAGGCGGGCACGAAACGGGTGCAAATCAATGCCGGCGGTGTGCCTGTGGAGAGGTATTTCTACGATTTCCCCAAGAAACACGTGCGCAAGCACGAACCCTTCATCAGCGAAGCCGACCCCAATCGCCGCTACGCAAAGGCGCTCGACGGCAATCTCATTGCTTTCTGGCACAGCCACGGCCTCTATTACGAGCCCAAAATCAACTGTTGGGAATGGCAGCGCCCACGCCTCTTTGAAACCATTGAGGACCTCTATCCCATGAGTTATGTGATTCCCTTCGTGATGCCTATGCTCGAGAATGCGGGTGCTTATGTGTTCAATCCCCGCGAGCGCGACCTGCACCGCGTGGAGATGATCGTCGACGCCGACGGCGCTCTGGCGCAGACGGGCTACACCGAGCACAACGGCAAGAAGGCATGGGCCGATGCGGGCATCGGTTTTGCCCACAAGCAGGCTACCTACAAAGATTTCGAAAATCCGTTCACCGACGGCTCTGCCCGCATGGTGGAGGCGGTGAAGAAGGGCGATTTGTCGAAAGCCGTCTACGATGTGGATATGCCCGAAGCGGGCGACTACGCCATCTATATCTCCTACAAAACCCTGCCCAACAGCGTGAACGATGCCCAATACATCGTCAACGCCAGTGGCATTGAGCGCACCTTCACCGTCAATCAGCGCATGAGCGGCGGTGTGTGGGTGTATCTCGGCACCTTCCCGCTGAAGAAAGGCGTGAACAAGGGCGTTCTCACCGTCACCAACGCCAGCCGTTGCAAGGGTGGGGTAGTGACCACCGACGCCATCAAGGTGGGTGGCGGTATGGGCAACATTGCCCGCTGCGCACTGCCCGCCACCGAAGAGAATGCTAAGCGTGCCGGCGGCTACGACTGGAGTTACGGCTTGCAGAAAGAAGGCGTAGACTACAAATACATAACCAGCGGTGCACCCCGATTTGTGGAAGGCAGCCGCTCGTTCCTGCAGTGGTGCGGTTTCCCCGACAGCGTCTACTCGGTGTCGCACGGCCTCACCGACTATGCCGACGACTTCCGCAGCCGCAGCGAGTGGGTGAACTACCTGGCTGGCGGTTCGCAGGCTATTCCCGAGCAGGAACACGGACTGCGCGTGCCGCTCGACCTCTCATTCGCATTCCACACCGATGCCGGCGTGACCAAGGACAATTCCACCATAGGCACCCTGAGCATCTATCGCTCGAATGACTTCGGCCACTACGCCGATGGCACCCCACGCATCGTGTCGCGCTACTTGGCCGACTTGGTGGGTCGCCAACTCGTGGACGATGCTCGTGCGAAATTCGACCCGCACTGGACCAACCGCGGCCTCACCCAGCGGAACCTCTACGAAATACGCGTGCCTCAAATTCCCGGCATGCTACTCGAATACCTCTCTCACCAGAACTTTGCCGACATGCGCATCGGTCTCGACCCTGACTTCATCTTCTCGTCGAGCCGCGCCATCTACAAGGGCATCCTCAAATTCATCGGAAAGCGCGACCATCGCGATGTGGTGGTGCAGCCGCTGCCAGTGAATTCCTTCGCCATCACGCCAAAGGACGGCGGCTACCTGCTCTCGTGGGCTCCCACCGTCGATTCGCTTGAGGCCACTGCCGTGCCCACAAAATACATTGTGGCAGAGCGCATAGGCGCCAGTGGCGGTGCATTCAAGGAGATTGCTGTGGTGGAAACGCCTGAGTGCATGGTGAAGGTGACCGACAACGAAATTCACAGTTATCGCATCGTGGCGATGAACGACGGTGGCCGCAGTTTCCCTAGCGAAGTGCTTTCGCTCGGTGTGGCTCCCGCCGCCAAGGGCACTGCGATGGTGGTGAATGCGTTCACCCGCGTGAGCGCTCCCGACTGGGTGGATGAGGGCGATTTCGCCACATTCACCGACGACAGCGACCACGGTGTGCCTTACATCCAGGGCATCAACTATATCGGCAGCCAGTACGAAAAGCGACGCAGCACGGGCTGGAGCGACGCTCGTGGCGGCCACGGCAGTTCGCACAGCGACTATCAGGGCTCGGTGATAGCGGGCAACACCTTCGATTTCCCCGCCGTGCACGGCGAGTCGCTCATGGCAGCGGGCTATTCGTTTGTCTCGACCAGCGCCAAGGCCGTTGAGGCAGGAATGGCGCCGCTTGAAGGCTATCAGGTGATCGACATCATCGGTGGCAAGCAAAAGGAAACCATCGTGGGCTACGGGGCTTATCCCAGCAAATACCGCCTCTTCTCGGCGCCGCTCATGCAGGCTGTGGAAAATGCCACCCGCAAGGGCGCGAGTGTGCTGCTCACGGGCGCGTATGTGGCCAGCGATGTGTTCGACCGCAAAACGCCCGATGCTGCCGAAGTGCGTTTCGCAAAAGAGGTGCTCGGCTATGCCTGGGGAGGCAACAAGGCCAGCAGCACAGGTGAGGTCTACACCCTGCCCACCTTCGCTCGCCAAATTGCGCCCGATGCGCAGGTGAAATACTGTAACACCCTCAACAGCAACATCTACTGCGTGGAATCGCCCAACAGCATCTTCGCAGCCGACACTAAGGGCACGCCCTTCATGCGCTACAAGGAAAACAACCGCAATGCCGCCATCGTGAGCGATCGCGAAGGCTATCGCACGGCAGTGCTCGGCTTCCCCTTCGAAACCATCGAAAGCCGCGACGTGCGCGATGCACTCATGCAACAAATCCTCAACTTCTTCGCTGCCGAAAAATAGGCATGGCGGCGACGAAAATCCAGAAAAACAGTGCGCTCTGCACAATGAAATAGATAAAAAATCACTCTTGCAATTTTTTATCAGAAATCCCTGAAGTGGCCATCGTGCTCATTTCGGGGATTTCCCTTTTGTTATTGGCATTTTTATGCAGTTTCCCCGCCCTGATTCGGCCGCGGAATGGGGCTGTGGAGGCGATTACGGCAATGATGAAAAACTAAAAATATGTATTTGATTATTAAAAAATATAAAACATATAAAATTACGATAAAAAAACACTCTACGAATGGAATGTTTTAACTATTTTTGTAGAATAGAAATAGTGCGCACTTGTGAAGTGTGCCCGCCTTATTACGAAGTAAGATATGAAAAAGAAGCAAATAAAGTCGCTTGTGGCCATCTCTGCCGCTCTCATGGTGGGCAGTGGCGTGGCTTCGGCTCAGTTTTCTGAAGCAGAATTGCAAAAGGTTCAGCAAATCGTCACTGCCAATGTGCCCGCCAAGATGGGCATCGGCAACGTGAAGGCCAAGTCGCTCCAGTTGAGCGGCGACACCATCGTGGTGAATGTGAGTGAAAACTTTGGCGACATCCCTTTCACGAAAGAATCGATTGCCGCATTCAAGGCCGACGTGAAGCAAGCCCTCGGCGCCGACTATCAGCAGTCGAAGGTGGCGCTTCGCATCGCGGGCAGCGACGTGGAGAAGTATTTCGCTTCGTTCGACAAGAAATATGCCGCTAAGCACACGGCATTCATCACCGACCAAGACCCCAACCGCCGCTACAAAATGGGTCTCGACGGCAATATCGTGGCCACTTGGCAGAGCCATGGCTGGTATTTCGAACCCAAACTCAACCGCTGGGAATGGCAGCGTGCCCGCATGTTCAACACCGTGGAGGACATGTACACCCAGAGTTACATCACCCCATATCTCATCCCTATGCTGGAAAATGCCGGCGCCTACGTGTGGGACGCCCGCGAACGCGACACCCACAACTTCTCGTCGGTGGTGGATATGGATGGCAAATATGCACAGCATGGCTACACCGAAACCAATGGCAAGATGGCGTGGACGCAAGGCAATGGCGCTGGTTTCGCCTTCAACCGCGGCAACTACCGTGACTTTGAAAACCCATTTGCCGAAGGCACCTATCGCATGGTGCAAGCCACTAAGGACAAGAACAGCCAATCTTTCGCCCGCTATGATGTGGAGATGCGTGAAGCAGGCGATTTTGCACTCTATATCTCCTACAAGAGCCTGCCCAACAGCGCCAAGGATGTGACCTACATCGTGAACAGCCTCAGTGGCGAAAAGCGTTTCACCGTCGACCAGACTATGGCTGGTGGCGTGTGGGTGTATCTTGGCACATTCCAACTCAAGAAGGGCTGGAACAAGGATGTGGTGATGGTTTCGAATCTCTCGAAAGATGCCAAGAGCGTGATTACCACCGACGCCATCAAGGTGGGTGGCGGTAGGGCCAACGTAGTGCGCCGCGTGGCACTCCCAACTGAAGAAAACAAGGCCCTCGCCAAGAAGATGGGCTATGAGCAATACGTTGGCCAAGAAGATGTGGCCTACGACTATGTGCACCCAGGCGACCATCCTTGGTTTGCCCTCGGCGCGCGCTACTATCTGCAGTGGGCTGGTTTCCCACAGAGCGTCTACTCTTCTACCCAAGGCCTCAACGACTACAACGACGACTATCGCAGCCGTGGCCTGTGGGTGAATCACCTGGCTGGCGGATCGGCAATGCTTCCTGGTCAGGAGGGCTTGAAGGTGCCAGTGGATGTATCGTTTGCCCTGCACACCGATGCCGGCACCAATATGAACGATGATATCATAGGCACACTGCTGATTTACTCTACCAGCGACGGCGAAAACAAGTTTGGTAACTACAAGAACGGCACGCCACGCATCCTCTCTCGCGAATTTGCCGACATGGTGTCGACTGAGGTGTGCGACGTGATTCGTGCCAAATACGAGCCTAACTGGAGCCGCCGTGGCATGTGGGACAAGTCGTACTACGAAGCCCGCGTTCCCGAAGTGCCCGCACTGCTCATGGAACTGCTCTCTCATCAGAATTTCGCCGATATGAAATATGGCCTCGATCCCAACTTCCGCTTCGACGTGAGCCGTGCCATCTACAAGGGTATCCTCAAATTCATCGCCAAGCGCGACCATCGCGACTACGTGGTGCAGCCACTGCCCGTGAACAGTTTCGCCATCAAGGCCGACGGTGGCAACGCCTTCACCCTCACTTGGAAACCCACAGCCGATGCACAATGCGCCAGCGCCGACGCTAAGCGCTACGTGGTGATGGAGCGCGTGGGGCTGGACGGCGGTTTCAAGGAAATCGCTATCGTCAACGAGCCATCCTACGGCGTGAAGATCGCCGACAATCTCATCCACAGTTACAAAATCGTGGCGATGAACGACGGCGGCCGCAGTTTCCCAAGCGAAGTGCTTTCGCTGGGCGTGGCAGCCAATAGCAAGGGCCGTGTGGCTGTGGTCAACAACTTCACCCGCGTGTGTGGTCCCGATTGGTTTGACTCGGGCAAGATGGCTGGTTTCTACAGCGAAAAAGACCACGGCGTGCCCTACATGCAGCAAAACAACTACATCGGCGACCAGTATGAATTCGAACGCCGCCTCCCATGGGTTGACGACGACGACCCAGGCTTCGGTGCCTGCCGCAGCGACTACGAACTGGGCTCGCAAGTGGTGGCTGGCAACAACTTCGACTACACCACCGTGCACGGCGCCGCCATCATGAATGCGGGCTATTCATTCGTGTCGATGAGCGAAGCCGCATTTGAATCGGGCGCAGTGAAGGCTGCCGACTACAAGATGCTCGACATCATCCTTGGCAAGCAGAAAGAAACCATCAACGGCCGCGGCGCTTATGCCAGCCGTTTCAAGATTTATACTCCTGAATTTATGAACGCCGTAACGGCCTATACCGCCGCTGGTGGCAATGTGATGCTCACAGGCGCCTATGTGGCCAGCGACATCTGGGAGAAGGAGAAACCTGTGGAAGCCGAAGTGAAGTTTGCCAAGACTGTGCTCGGTTTCGAACACCGCGCCTCGCGTGCTGCCCAGTCGGGCAAGGTGAGTGGTGTGGTTTCAAAGTTTGACGCCTTGTCGGCCGACCGCAAGGTGGCATTCTGTACCTCACTCAACAGTAAAGCCTACGCAGTGGAATCGCCCGATGCCGTGAAGGCAAGCGACGCAGCGGGCGCCACCATCATGCGTTACAGCGAAAACACCAAGCCTGCAGCCGTGGCTGTAGACCGTGGCACCTACCGCACCGTGGTGGCTGGTTTCCCATTTGAAAGCATCAACAATGCCAAGGCACGCAATGCTTTCATGAACGATATTTTGAAATTCTTAAATAAGTAAAATCCTATATTAACTTTTTAATATTAAATTCTTAATTATTATGGCTAAAATTAATTGCTTCATTCCATTTGCTGAAGTTGAGCAGGCTCAAGCCACTATCGACGGCTTGAAGGCTAACGAAAACGTCAACAAAATCTATCTCCTGGCTAACGCTGAAGCAGAAGGCACCGTAGAAGGTTGCGAACTCATCAACGTGAACAACCTCACCTCTACCGCCACAATGAAGGCTATCGCAGCAAAGGCTGACGATGCCGATTTCGTAATGGTTTACACCAAGTACAACACCCTCAAGTTTGCCCCATTCGCAATCGAGCGCTTCGTGACGCTCGCTACCGACAGCAAGAGCGGTATGTGCTATGCCGACCACTACAACGTGACCGACAAGGGTGCCGACAAGGCTCCAGTGATCGACTACCAATATGGTAGCCTCCGCGACGACTTCGATTTCGGTTCAGTGCTCTTCTTCTGCGCATGCTGCTTCAAGAAGGCTGCTGAAGCAATGAAGGCAGAATATGAATTCGCTGGTCTCTACGACCTTCGTCTGAAACTCTCTCAATTCGCTTCGATCACCCACATCAACGAATTCCTCTACAGCGACGTTCAACTCGACACCCGCAAGAGTGGCGAAAAGATTTTCGACTACGTAGATCCTAAGAACCGCGGTCGCCAGATTGAAATGGAACAGGCTTGCACCGAGCACCTCAAGGAAATCGGCGGCTACCTCGCTCCTGAAAAGGAAGTAGACGGCAAGATGGTGCCCAACTTCCAGCACATTGAATTCAACCGTGGCGAATTTGAAGTGGAAGCAACCGTTATGATTCCTGTTCGTAACCGCATCCGCACCATTCGCGACGCTATCAAGAGCGTGCTCAACCAAAAGACCGACTTCAAGTTCAACCTCATGGTAGTGGACAACTTCTCTACCGACGGCACTCGTGAAGCCATCGACGAATTTGCCGATGATCCACGCCTCATCCACATCATCGCCGACTACTACGACATGGGTATCGGTGGCTACTGGAACCTCGCCGCTCACCACGAAAAGGCTGGTAAGTTTATCGTGCAACTCGACAGCGACGACATGTACAAGGATGAAAACACCCTCACCACTATGGTGAACGCCTTCTACGAACAAAACGTGGCTATGGTTGTGGGCACCTACATGATTACCGACATCGACGGCAACATGATTCCTCCCGGCATCATCGACCACAAGGAATGGACTCCTGAAAACGGCCGTAACAACGCGCTGCGCATCAACGGTCTCGGCGCTCCACGTGCTTTCTACACTCCAGTGCTCCGCGACGTGAAGATTCCTAACACCAGTTACGGTGAAGACTACGCTCTCGGCTTGAACATCTCTCGCCACTACCAGATTGGCCGCGTTTACACTCCAGTGTACATGTGCCGCCGCTGGGAAGACAACAGCGATGCATCGCTCGACGTAGTGAAGATGAACAACAACAACCTCTACAAAGACCGCATCCGCACCTGGGAACTCCAGGCTCGTGTGGCTATGAACAAGAAGTAATACTCTTTCATCCTTTAAGAGGAAATTAACACAATAAAATATGCTGTGAAACTCCGGGCTGAGTTTCGCGCTCAGCCCGGCCACAGCCTATTTTTTTAAGATATCACGCCCGAAAAAAGAACATGAACATTACCGCTGAGGTGAATGAATTGATAGAGCGTCAACTACGCCAATGGGATGCCGTGGCCCGCAATTATGAGGCCTTGGCACGCGTAGAGACTCGCGAATTGCAATTGTGCGGCAGCCGCGTGCTGCTCCAGTTCAATCCCGAGAGAATACGCTCATCGGCCGCTAAAGTGGATGCCGCTTCGCTGAAGGCCCGCAAGTGCTTTCTCTGCCGCGAGCATCAGCCTCAGGAGCAGGAGATGGTTTCCTGGCACGGTAAATACAAGATTCAGGTGAATCCTTACCCCATATTTCCGCGTCACCTCACCATCGCGCTCATGGAGCATGTGCCGCAGTCGGTGATGGGCAGGGTGGGGGATATGCTGCAGTTGGCGGCCGATTTGCCCGACTTTGTATTGTTCTACAACGGTGCGAAATGTGGTGCTTCGGCACCCGACCACATGCATTTTCAGGCTGGAAACAAAGGTTTCATGCCCTTCTGCGACGAATATGCGCAGGGCATTCTCACCACCGAAACCTTTGCCGGGGGCAAGATTGCATACTGCGCCAGCGCGCCATGCCGCCCCTTCGTGATTTCCAGCGACGACGCCACTGAGGTGGAAGGCTTGTTCGACCGACTCGCCCTGCTGCTCCCTTTGGCCGATGGCGACGCGGAGCCTATGATGAACGTGCTGTGCTGGAAAGCGCACAGCGTCTATCATTTGGCGATATTCCCTCGCGTGAAGCATCGCCCCAGCAACTACGGCGACGGCGCCGGCCAGTTTGTGCTTTCGCCAGCCTCGGTGGATATGGGACAGGCAATAGCGGTGCCTGTAGAAAAAGATTTCAGATTACTCACAGCCCTCGATGTGGAGGCCATGATGAATGAATTGTGCCTCAGCAGCGAAGCGGCTCACAATATAATAAAACTATTTAACTCAAAATACGCATAGCATTATGAATAAAGTTCCTCAAGTACGCGTAGGTATTATGAACGAACCCGTTGTTGACTTCGTGCTCAACAACGAATATCGCGTGAATGGCGCTTTGGTGGCTGGTAACCAGCACGTAGAAGTGGCCGATGGCAAAGTGATGTGGAATGGACAGGCTTACGACGAACTCCTTTTCGAGCCTGTGAATGTGGAAACCGACTCGTTTACACTCGTGGATGTCACCATCGGCGTGAGTTTCCACTGGCGCCGCAAGGAGGTGCAGAGTTTCCGTGGCTCGCTCCACCTCATCGTGGAAGACGAGAAAATCACCACGGTCAATGTGCTCTCGGTTGAGGAATATCTCTTGAGCGTGATTTCAAGCGAAATGAGCGCCAAGGCTTCGCTCGAGTTGCTCAAGGCTCACGCTGTGATTTCGCGCAGTTGGCTTTTGGCACAGATTTATAAAGACAAGGTGGGCGGCGCCGTGGATGTGATGCTCGGCGACAGCGCTGAGGAGCCTGGCGAAGAAATCAAGTGGTGGGACCGCGACGACCACGTGAACTTCGACGTGTGTGCCGACGACCACTGCCAGCGCTACCAAGGCATCACCCGCGCTTCTACCGAAACTGTGAAGAAGGCGATTGAAGCCACTTGGGGACAGGTGCTCATGTACGACGGCAACCTCTGCGACGCGCGCTTCTCGAAATCGTGCGGCGGCGTATTTGAAGAATTTGAAAACTGCTGGCAGCCACAGCACTACAACTACCTCGTGGCTCGCCGCGACGGCGAAAATCCTATGGATTTCCCCGATCTCACTCGTGAAGACAACGCCGCTGAATGGATTCTCGGCGCTCCTGCAGCATTCTGCAACACTTCCGACCCCGAAATCCTCTCGCAGGTGCTCAACGACTACGACCAGGAGACCAAGGATTTCTACCGCTGGACAGTGGAATACACCCAAGACCAGATTTCCGACCTCATCAAGCGCCGCACTGGCGACGACTACGGCCGCATCAAGGCACTCGAACCAGTGGCACGCGGCACTTCGGGCCGACTCTATAAACTCAAAATCGTGGGCGAGAAGATGACCAAGACCATCGGTAAGGAACTCTCGATTCGCTATGCCCTGAGCGAAAGCGCACTCTACAGTTCGGCCTTCGTGGTTGAAAAGCACGACGCCGATGCCGAGGGCTATCCCGCAAAATTCGTGCTCCGCGGTGCAGGCTGGGGCCACGGTGTGGGCTTGTGCCAGATAGGTGCTGCCGTGATGGGCGCCAAGGGCTACAACTATAAGGAAATCCTGCTCCACTACTTCATAGGTGCAGAAGTGGAAGCACAATACTAATTAACTCTTCGAAAAAAACAAAAAAAAACAGATTTAATATGGATTCTAAAGAAACAAAACTTGCAGGTTTTCGCAACCCCTGGTGGTGGGTGCCCACGCTCTATTTCGCGGAAGGCATTCCCTACTTTGTAGTGAATAACATTTCTGTGATGATGTTCACCAAGATGGGTGTTCCCAATGGCGACATGTCGTTCTTCACCACATTGCTCTATTTCCCTTGGTTCTTGAAGGGTGAGCCCTATCGTAGACGTAGTGAAGACTAAGCGCTGGTGGATTGTGGTGATGCAGATTCTCATGACTGCGGCCATGATTCTGCTCACGCTCACCCTCCCATTCCCCAAGGCCGAAACAGTGGCTGCCGGCACAACGCCCATCAGCATGTTCCTCGTGACCTTGGTGATCTTCATCATCACAGCATTTGCATCGGCTACCCACGACATCGCTGCCGACGGCTTCTACATGCTGGCTCACAGCCCCAGTAGCCAGGCTGCCTTCATCGGCATCCGCAGCGTGTTCTACCGTGTGGCTTCAGTATTCGGCCAGGGCGTGCTCGTGGCCATCGCTGGCTTGATTGAAAGCAATGGTATTTCAGCCTTTGGCATCGAGGCCGGCAACATTCCTGCTTCATGGCAAATCACCCTCGGCGTTGCTGCTGTTGTGTTTGGTATCATCACCCTTTACCATACCTTCACCCTGCCTCACAGCGACCAAGACAAGCCTCGCGTGTCGGCCGAAGGTGGCAGCACGATGAACAACAACCTCAAGGAACTTGCCAACTCATTCAAGACATTCTTCATGAAGCCCGGCTGCCTCTTGGCTATCGCGTTCATGCTCCTCTACCGTCTGCCCGAAGGCTTCCTCATCAAACTCTGTCAGCCATTCTTGGTACACTCTACCGAAGCGGGCGGTCTCGGCCTGTCAACCGAATTGGTGGGTACCGTATATGGCGTGTTTGGTGTGATTGCACTGTTGCTCGGTGGTATCCTCGGCGGTATCTATTCATCACGCGTGGGCTTGAAGAAATCGCTGTGGGTAATGGCTGGTTTCATGACCCTGCCTTGCCTCACCTTCGTGTATCTGGCAATGGCTCAGCCCGAGAATGTGGTGATTATCACCATCGCGCTCTGCATTGAGCAATTTGGCTACGGCTTCGGCTTCACTGCCTACATGCTCTACATGATGTACTTCTCTGAAGGTGAATACAAAACTTCGCACTACGCCGTGTGCACCGCCTTCATGGCGCTCTCAATGATGCTTCCAGGCTTCGTGGCTGGTTACATCCAAGAGGCTATCGGCTACGTATGGTTCTTCTGGATGGTGATGGCTTGCTGCTTCGCCACCCTCATCGTCACCTATTTTGCCGACAAGAAGATTGATCCTAACTACGGCAAGAAGGAAGGTGAAGAAAAGAAATAATTCATTCACACAATAGATAATATAGGCATGAAAAGATATATTTTGACATTGGTGGCTGCGGCTGTTGCCGTGCTGGCTACCGCACAGGTGAAACCAGGCGTGGAAGTGCTGCGCGACGGCGGCTTTAAGCAGTTGCAAGGCAAGCGCGTGGGTCTGGTGACCAACCCCAGCGGTGTGGACCGCGACCTCAAATCCACAGTCGACATTCTCAACGAGGCCGAAGGCGTGAAACTCGTGGCCCTCTTTGGCCCTGAGCACGGTGTGCGCGGCAATGTGCACGCTGGCGATGCCGTGGCCGACGCCGTGGATGAAAAGACTGGCGTGAAGACCTACTCGCTCTATGGCAAGACCAAGCGCCCAAGCGCCGAGATGCTCAAGGACATCGATGTGCTGGTGTATGATATTCAGGACATCGGTTGCCGCAGTTACACCTTCTATGCCACTATGGGCGAATGCATGGTATCGTGTGCGCTCACTGGCACTGAATTCATGGTGCTCGACCGCCCCAACCCCGTGGGTGGCAACAAGGTGGAAGGTAACCTCGTGGAAGACGGGTTCTTCTCATTCGTGAGCCGCTACGAGATTCCTTACCTCTACGGCCTCACCCCTGGCGAACTCGCTGCCTACCTCAACGAAGAAGGCATCATCGCCAAGGAATGCAAGAAGGCCGACCCAAAATGCAAGGCTGGCTTGAAGGCGAAACTCAACGTGGTGCCTATGGAAGGCTGGAAGCGCGCTATGAAATATAGCGAAACCGGCATGCCTTGGGTAGCGCCATCACCACAAATCCCCACACCTGAGCATTCTTACTTCTATGCGATGAGCGGTGTGATTGGCGAACTCTATGCCTTCAACACCGGTATTGGCTACACCCTGCCATTCCAGTGCTTCGCTACTCCTTACCTCAATGCCGACAAACTTGCCGACGCCATGACTGCCCTCAACCTGCCCGGCTTCCGTTTCCGCCCCATCAATTTCAAGCCATTCTTCAAGGTGGGTCCTGAAACTGCCGACGCCATGAAGGAAATGCACGGCGTGCAAGTGTATATCACCGACATTGAAAAGGCCAACCTCACCCTGTGCCAATTCTACTTCCTGCAAGTGCTTCGCGAACTCCATCCCGATGCAAAGATTTTCGACGCCAACGCCAAGCGCGGCTTCGGCATGTTTGACAAGGTGATGGGTACCGACCAAATTCGCAAACTCTTCAGCAAGCGTTACAAAGTGGCCGACATTGAAGCCTACTTCAACAAAGACGCCGCTGCCTTCAAGGCTAAATCAAGCAAGTATTACTTATATCAATAATCTCACACTTCAGTGAAAGAGGTATATAAAAAATTCATTCGCAACATATCGTGGTTTATCCCCGACGATAGGATTTATACCGACGATTTGCGATGCCTGGCTTGGGGTACCGATGCCGGTTTCTACCGCCACATCCCCCAGGTGGTGGTGCGCAGCAAGGATGAGAAGGAAGTGTCGCGACTGCTGGCTGAGGCTAGCAAACTCGGCCTACCCGTCACCTTCCGCGCTGCCGGCACCAGCCTCTCGGGCCAGACTACTACCGATTCGATTCTTATCGTAGCGGGCAAGAACTGGGAGCAGTATTCTATCAATGAAGATGCATCCGAAATCACCCTGCAGCCCGGCATTGTGGGCCGCAAGGTGGACGAGATTCTGCGCCCCTACGGCAAGACGTTCTCGCCCGACCCCGCGTCGAAGAATTCGGCGATGGTGGGCGGCATTGTGATGAACAATGCTTCGGGCATGAGTTGTGGCACCCACGCCAATAGCGACAAGGTGATGAAATCGATGCGTATCGTCTTTGCCGACGGCACCATCCTCGACACCGGCAGCGAAGAAAGCCGCGCCGCGTTCCGTGCTTCGCACCCCGATTTCCTCAAGGGCATTGAAGCCATTCGCGACAAGGTGCTCGCCGACGAGGCTCTCGTGAAGCGCATCAAGCACAAATATGCCATCAAGAATGTGACCGGTCTGAACATCTATCCCTTTGTGGAGCACACCGATCCATTCGACATCATCACCCACTTGATGGTGGGCAGTGAAGGCACCCTCGGCTTTGCCAGCGAGTTCACCATGACCACTGGCCACCTCTATCCATTCTCGGCCAGCGCGATGCTCTATTTCACCGACTTGCGCCGTGCCTGCGAATGCATCGTGGCACTGAAGGACAGCCCGGTGGAATGTGCCGAGATGCTCGACAAGAAGTCGCTTGCATCGGTGCACGACACCACTGGCGACAATCTCACCGCCATCCTGGTGCGCACTTCGGCCGACAGCGAAGCAGAACTCGCTGCCAACATTGCCGCCATGGAAAAGGTGCTCGAAGATTTCGAACTCTTTGTGCCAGCCAAGTTCACCAGCGATCCTGAGGAGAATGCAAAATACTGGGCTATTCGCTCGGGTGTGTTCCCCGTGGTGGCCGGTACGCGTCCATTGGGCACTACCGTGATTATCGAAGACGTGGCTTTCCACATCGAAGATCTCCCCAATGCCACCTGCGACCTGGAGCAGATGCTCCAAGAGCATGGCTATGACGATAGTTGCATCTATGGCCACGCTCTGGAAGGCAACTACCATTTCATCATCGCTCAGTCGTTTAACACCGAAGCCGATGTGAAGCAATACCGCGACTTGATGGACGAAATAACCAAACTCGTGGTGGACAAATACGACGGTTCGCTCAAGGCCGAACACGGCACTGGCCGCAACATGGCGCCATTTGTGGTGAAAGAGTGGGGCGAGAAGGCTTTCGAAATCATGAAAGAAGTGAAAGCGCTCTTCGACCCTCAAAACATCCTCAACCCGGGCGTGATTTTCAACGACGACCCCGACTGCTTCGTGAAATCGTTCAAGCCACTGCCATTGACCAATGGGCATGTCGACAAGTGTATGGAATGCGGCTTCTGCGAGGTGAACTGCGTGAGTTGTGGTTTCACCATGTCGTCGCGCCAGCGCATTGTGGTGCAGCGCGAAATCACTCGCCTGAAAGCATCGGGCGAAGACGATGCCCGCCTCAAGCGCCTCGAGAAGCAATACGCCTACTATGGCGATGCCACTTGTGCCGCCGATGGTCTCTGCAGCACTTCGTGCCCGATGAAGATCAACACCGGCGACCTCACCCACGATATTCGCAACGCCAAAGTGGGCACCAACTCATTCACCCACAAGGTGGGCGCCTTCGCAGCCGACAATCTGCCCGCCATTCGCGCCGGCATCAAACTCGCCCTTCACGGCGCCAACGCGGCTCATGCCGTGCTGCGCGACAAGGGTGTGGAAGCAGTGGGCAAGGCTGTGCATGCAGTGGGTGGTCCGCTCTGGACGCCATCGCTGCCTAAGGCTTATTCCGCTCATAAATTCACCCAAGCACAGTCGGAGAAGAAGGTGGTTTACTTCCCCAGTTGCCTCAACCAGACCATGGGCAAGGCCAGCAAGGGCGTGAAAACCAACCTCGTCGACGAAGTGGTGGCATTCCTCAACAAGGCCGGATGGGAAGTGATTTTCCCCGAAGGCATGAAGAAGATGTGCTGCGGTATGATTTGGGAAAGCAAGGGTATGCCCGATATTGCCGACCGCAAGACTGCCGAACTCGAGGCAGCGCTGCTGGCCGCAAGCGAAGGGGGCAAATATCCCGTAATTTGCGACCAGAGTCCTTGCCTGCACCGCATGAAGGACCACATGACCAAAGTGAAACCACTCGAACTGATGGAATTCATCCACGATTATGTGGCCGACTCGCTCGAGTTCCACCCAACCGACGAGCCGGTGGCCATTCACCTCACTTGCTCCACCCGCCACATGAAACTGGATCAGAAACTCCTCTCGCTGGCGCGCCGCTGCTCTACCAATGTGGTGCTGCCCGAGGGCGTGGGCTGTTGCGGTTTCGCGGGCGACAAGGGCTTCAACCAGCCCGAACTCAACCAGTGGGCATTGCGCAAACTGAAAGAGAACATCGAGAAAGCGAATGTGCAACGCGGCTTCTCCAATAGCCGCACCTGTGAAATCGGCCTCACCACCCATAGTGGCGTGCCTTACCAGTCGCTCATCTATCTCATCAACGAGTGCACCACAGTGAAACAGTGATTTTTTATTAGAAACAAAACAACGATATTTCGCACATAAGTATTATGGCAAATAATAGTAATCGCCTCATGGCCCTGGATATCCTTCGCGGTATCACCGTGGCTGGAATGCTGCTGGTCAACAACCCCGGCAGTTGGGGCAGCCTGTATGCGCCACTTGGCCATGCCGAATGGATAGGGCTCACACCCACCGACCTGGTGTTTCCCTTCTTCATCTTCTGCATGGGTGTGGCCATGTTCTTCTCGCTGAAGAAATTTAATTTCACCATGTCGAAGACGCTGGCAGTGAAAATGGTGCGCCGCACCGTGCTGCTCTTCATCATCGGCTGGGCAGTGCAATGGTTCAGCCACTTGATGTATGGCATGTTCCGCGATGGCAAATCGTTTGTCGACGCGGCCAACAATCTCGACTCGCTCCGCATCTTGGGCGTGTTCCAGCGCCTGGCACTGGTCTACTTCTTCGGCACGCTGTGTGCCACCATGGTGAAGCAGCGCTTCATCCCGTGGCTCATCGGTGGCATCCTGGCTGTGTATGCCTTGATTCTGGGCATCGGCCATGGCTACGACTTCTCTACCGACAACATTATCGCCGTGATCGATAACGCCGTTCTCGGCCCCGACCACATGTATCACGAGGGCTACAACGGCATGAGCGTGGCTTTCGACCCTGAAGGCATCCTCAGCACCCTTCCCTGTGTGGCTCACGTGCTGGTGGGCTTCATGGTGGGCAGCATCATCACCAAGGTGAAAGAAAATTCAGCCCGTGTGGGCCGTCTGTTGCTCATCGGCTTCTCGTTCATCCTCGTGGGCTGGTTGCTCAATTACGGCATTCCTTGCGGCAAGAAGATGTGGTCGAGCACCTTCGTACTCGTCACTTGCGGCTTGGCCATGAGCGTGCTGGCACTGCTCATCTACGTCATCGACATGAAGGGCCGCGACAAGTGGTGCCGCTTCTTCCATGCCTTTGGCGTGAATCCACTCTCGCTCTACGTGCTCGGTAGCCTGCTCGCCATCGTCTTTGGTTCGGTGATTATCTGCACCAGCAACGATTATGTGAAGGGCGACGCCGAAAAGGCCACTGCCATCTATGCGAAACTCGCCACCGACAGTTGTGCGCAAGCCCAAAACAACCTCGCCATCGCCCTCTACAATGGCCGTGGCGTGGAAGAGAACAAGGCTGAAGCCGTGACCCTCCTCAAGGCCGCCGCTGCCGACTCTTCGATGGTGACCGCCCGCTACAACCTCGCGCTGGCCTACATGCAAGACGACGATGCGCAGAACGACAAGGAAATCCTTCCTCTGCTCACCGAGGCAGCCGATTCGTCGATCACCAATGCGCAATACAACCTCGCTCTGTGCTACGACTTTGGCAAATTTGGCATCGAGGCCGACCACGCCAAGGCTGCACAATACTACGCTGAAGCCGCCAAGCACGGCCTTCGCCGCGCACAGGCAGCGCTCAACATGTGCTTTGCCGACACCGTGGGCGTGACCGCCTCGCTCAAATACGACGACATCGTGCTCACCGCCATGAAGGGCTGCCCCGCCTTTGAAGGCGACAGCCTCACTGCCGTGCAGACCAGTTTCAACGAAGCCATCACCGTGGCATCAGGCGCTGGCGAGCGTGTATCGATCAAGGGCAAACTCTATGAAATGTACAAGGCCATCACCGTCTCCGACAAGATGGCGTCGTGCCTGTATGCTATTCTGTTTGTTCTTTTCAACTGGATATTTGGCTACATCCTCTATAAGAAAAAAATAATAATCAAATTATAAACCTAAGTTAACTATGATTTTAATTGCAGACTGTGGGTCAACCAAAATCGATTGGTGCCTGCTCAATGGCAACGAAAAAGTTGCACAAATTTTCACTACTGGTATGAACGCTCTGTTGATGACAGAGGAAGAAATGACGGCTACTATCAAGGCGGAACTCGTGCCACATCTTAGTAGTTATCAGGTTGACGAAATCTATTACTATGGTGCTGGTATTATCAACGACGAAGTGGGTTCGCACGTGGTGAACGCGCTCAAGGCCAACATCCCTTCTGCTCAGAAGATTGAAGTGGCCAGCGACCTGCTCGCCGCTGCTCGCGCGCTCTGTGGCCGCAAGCCTGGTATTGCCTGCATCATGGGCACTGGTTCTAACTCTTGCTACTACGATGGTGAAAAGGTGGTCGACAACGTGTCGCCTCTCGGCTACATCCTCGGCGACGAAGGTAGTGGTGCCGTGCTCGGCAAACTCCTCGTGGGCGACGTGCTGAAGAAGCAACTTCCTGAACACCTCTGCCAGCAATTCTATGATGAATACAAGGTAGATCGCATGACCATCATCGATCGCGTTTACCGCAAGCCTGCCGGCAACCGTTTCCTTGCTCAATTCGCTCCATTCTTGCAGAAGAACATCGAAGAGCCTTCTATCCACCGCATCGTGCTCCGCTCGTTCACCGATTTCTTCATCCGCAACGTGGAAAACTATGCCAACTACAAGGAACTCCCTTGCAACTTCGTGGGTTCGATCGCTTTCCTCCAGAAGGCTACACTCATGGAAGCAGCAAAGAGCCAAGGCATCACCATCGGCACTGTGATTCAAGCACCTATGGAAGGCTTGATCAAGTACCACTCTGAACAGGCTTAATCTCATCAACAACACCTCGATTTTTAGTTTTTTAAAAAGTATACGACAATGGCTTTTGTAAAAATTAGCGAACAACCTTCTCTTTACAACGACCTCGAAAAGATGTCGGCTCACGAATTGCTCACCAATATCAACAAGGAAGACCACAAGGTGGCCGACGCCGTTGAGAAAGCAATTCCTCAGATTGAAAAACTCGTGGAAGGTATTGTGGAACGCATGAAGAAGGGCGGTCGCCTCTTCTATATGGGTGCGGGCACCTCGGGCCGCCTCGGCGTGCTCGACGCCAGCGAAATTCCACCCACATTCGGTATGGATCCAGGATGGATTATCGGTATCATCGCCGGCGGCGACACTGCACTTCGCAACGCGGTGGAAAACGCTGAAGACGACACCGAGCAAGGCTGGAAAGACCTCCAGGCCTTCGACATCACTCCGCTCGACACCGTGGTGGGTATCGCCGCTTCAGGCACCACTCCCTACGTGATTGGCGCTTTGAAGGCCGCTCGCGAATTTGGCTGCCTCACCGGTGCCATCACCAGCAACCCCGATGCGCCTATGAGCGAAGCCGCCGAAATCGCCATGGAAATGGTGGTAGGCCCCGAATTCGTTACCGGTTCTTCTCGCATGAAATCGGGCACTGGCCAAAAACTCATCTGCAACATGATTTCTACTAGCGTGATGATCATGATGGGTCGCGTGAAGGGCAACAAGATGGTGAACATGCAACTCTCCAACATCAAACTCGTGGACCGCGGTACACGCATGGTGGTGGAAGAACTCGGTTTGCCTTACGAAGAAGCCAAGGCGCTCCTTCTTGAGCACGGCTCGGTGAAGAAGGCCTGCGACGCTTATCGCGCTGCTCAACAGTAATTGATTCAACCAATTGATAGGAGGGTATTGGCTCGTGTGTGCCGATACCCTCTGTTTTTCAAATAAGAATAAAGATATGATGAAACGCGTAATATTATTATTTATGGCCCTCGTGGCGCTTTCTTCCATGGCTCAGAAAAAACCTGTCAACCCCGACGTGTACTACGCTCGCCGTGCCACGCTCTTTGAGTATCTGCCCGTGTATTCCAGCGACATCATCATGCTGGGCAACAGCCTCACCGATGGCGCCGAATGGAACGAACTCTTCGACAACTGCCACGTGAAAAATCGCGGTATCGTGGGCGACATTATCCCCGGTTTCATGGAGCGCATGGAGCCCATTCTGCAAGGCCAGCCACGCAAGATTTTCATCATGGGCGGCATCAACGACATTTCCCACAAGGTGGGTGCCGACAGCGTGGCCAGTGCTATGCGCACGCTCGTCACCACCATCAAAGATCGCTGCCCCAAGACGCAAATCTACGTGCAAAGCGTGTTGCCCTTCAACAATGAGGTGCGCCACTGGAAGAGCCTCCAAGGCCTCGAAAAAGTGGTGCCCGAAACCAATGCCAAACTCAAGGCACTCTGTGCCGAACTCGGCGTCACCTTCATCAACCTCTATCCACTGTTCGTCGACGACAAAGGCAACCTCAAGGCCGAATACACCAACGACGGCCTCCACCTCATGGGCAAAGCCTACCTCATCTGGCGCGACGCCCTCCTCCCTTACGTCAACAAATAGTTCCCACCCAAAAAGATGCAAAAAATCGCCACTTCAAGCAAAAGATTTTTTAACACTTTATGACAAAGGGACGGTTCTTTTATGACAAAGGGACGGTTCTTTTGTTATAAAGAAATTTTTATATCACTGATATCCAAAGTGTTATTTTTTAGAAAGTTGTTAAAAGGGTCATGACTCTTTTAACAACTTTCCCTTTAAAAATGCGAATTGATGGCGTTGTTGAGGTGGGGTTTTAAAACGTAGGATGTGGAGAAATCAAATCCCCCCCAGCCTGTCCGAAAACCCGAAATTCAGCAGGACTATAGCGAAAACGCCAGGCGACCA
>JAUNCU010000239.1 GCA_030526455.1 Bacteroidales bacterium
AAAATCGCAAAACTCTTTGACGAAGATTTTTGGGTGACACGATGACGAAGTCAGGTGATAATATTTTCTTTTTCATTTCTATGTTTTAATGGTTGAAAAAATTCGAAGCCAGCGCGCCACAAGATGCAGCACACTGGCTTATCGATTGCTTTTTGGCAAGACAAATTTACGAATTTTTCTTCACATGCAGGCTTGCCAGGGGCGTGTTTTTGGCCACGGGAGCCGTTTCGCCCGCTTAATATTCTTCTTCCTCTTCGGGTTCGTCGCCGTCATCATAACTGATAAACTGGCTGATGGGGAACACCGGTGTGAGGTTGTTCATCACTTCGGCATCGACGATAGAGTCGAGCGGGAAGCCTTCGGTGAGTTCGGGCTTGAGCCATGAGTTGTTCCACACCACCACATCGCGCTCGCCCGCCACGAAACGGCACAGGGGCATATCGTAAGGGCACTTGCCAAGCACCTTCTCCAGGTTGTAGGTGATGCGCTGCAGCCAGAGTTGGGTGTTGTGGTTATTGGGTTGTTTTCTCATTTTTTCCACCACCTTGACGTAATATGACCATTTTTCTTTGGCGTCGTCGAGCGATTCTACAAGGCGGTTGATCACCTGCAAGGCATGTTGAGCCGAGTTCACATTCTCGAGGGCGATTTGGGTGGCGATGGCCACGAGCATACCCACGCTTTCGCGGAGGTGAGGAGTCACCATTTCCACGTCGTCATCGCTATCGGGCTTGTCGCCTTCGGAAGCCATGGCTTTTTTGGTAATATTGGCAAACGCCTCATTACCATATAATGTTTTTTTGCGGGGCTTCAGCCACTCTTGCAATCGTTTATCGAATTCTGAAAGCAGAGTCTTGAGGTGGTTACTGTTAGGATGCTTACGGCCAAACAAGAGGATGAACATCAGGTGCTTATAGAGGCCATCGTAGATGCAGTCGTAACAGTCCTTGTCCTTGTTTTTCTTTATCACTGGGCCGTTGTAGATGTAGTCGAGTTTTTCGGGCTTGATGGCGTCGGTGACGATGGAGTCGCTGATGCGCGTCTTCTTCGGGTTCATGTTGAAGTGGAGTTTTCCGAGCACATGCTGGAGTTTGTAGGAGATTTTCTCCAGTCGGTCCTTGTCGTTGCAGAACACGCGGTAGTCGTCGCGGAAGCGAATCACTTTGTAGTCGGTGTCGGCGGTTTCTTTATCTTCGCCGATGGCCTTGTGGAGGAGCAGGTCGGCATATCCGAGCACCACCTCAGCCACGAGGTCGAAGAGGGGGCTACCCTGTGGGATACCGATGTTGCGCCCCTGTCGCATGGCCGAGATATAGGTTTTGATGTTGTCAGAGAATTCCTTGTTGGCATCGGTCTCATGCTGGGTGTCTTTCATCGCCAAAGCCCAGTCGATGGCTTGTGGCGTGATGGCTTCGTAGCAGTTGGTGATATCGGTCACAAACATGTAGCGATAGTCGAGCGAGAGTTCCACCGATCGGCTCTCCACCGCTCGCCACCAGTTGAACACCGATGTAGCATTCTTGAAATTTCGCTCATCACGCTTATCTGGCTGGAGCGGCATCGAAGGCACTTCAAAGTTTAAGGTGCTGAATTTAGTGAAGCAATCTTTAAGCGCATCCCAATGGGTAGCAATTTCACGGGCGAGGAAATAGTAGAGATAGGGATTTGAAAGCACGAGCGGGCGCACGGCGTAGTGTCCGTCTTTATTTAGCACAATATCAAGACACACATTGGCCTCCTTTGCGGGGTCGGAAGCCAAGCACTGGGCGTAAGGCTTGTCGGCCACGGTGTCGTTAATGTGTTTTAGGACTGTATCAAACTTGAAATATTCAGGTAGGTCGAATCCATGAAATTGATTTGATTGAAGGAAAAAGTCAAGAACTTCGTTTCGCTTTAAATTAAGAATTTTTTCTGCCATAATAGTTTGGTTTAATTAGTTAATCATGTGGAAGGCATAGCGCCTCCCGTTACGGTCGTAAAATAAAGCAATAAGCGTGCCAAACCCTTTTGCCTTTGAGAAAACTTTTCCCCAAAAAAAATGGCTTTCGCGCGGGTGGCTCTTGCCCATAGGCGCAAGATGATGTAACTTTGCACACACGAACAGTAACCACACTTAAAGATGAAAAAAAGTATTATCATGGGAATTCTCTCTGCTTTTCTTGCGCTGGCGGGCTGCAAAGCCTCGGCTGGCGAAGGTGCCTACCAGTCGGTGGATGTGAAGAAGTTTACTGAGGTGATTGGCGACACCGGCGTCGTGCGCCTCGATGTGCGCACCGCCGAGGAATATGCCGAAGGCCACATTGAGGGCGCCATCAATATCGACGTGATGGCCGATGGCTTTGAGCAAAAAGCCGTAGCCACCCTGCCCCAGGAAAAGACGGTGGCACTCTACTGCCGCAGCGGCCGACGCAGCAAGCGTGCAGCCGACATCCTCTCGGCCAAGGGCTACAAGGTGGTGGAACTCGACACCGGCTACCTCGGCTGGACAGGCGAAGGCTGCCCCGTGGTGAAATAAGCCACTCGGCAAAGATGCACACACATATATATGTTAACACTCAAAAATCAGAAACACACCCACTGCAATGAACCCCAAAATCACCCCACAGCAACTCGCCCAACTCAAGCAAATACCCATTGAGAGCGTGGCGCGCAGCCTTGGCATGCGCGTAGTGCGCCACAAGGCGCTCTGCTTTATGCACGACGACCATCATCCCAGCCTCGCCTTCAACGTGAGCCGCAACACTTGGCGATGCTTTGTGTGCGACAAGGGCGGCGACAGCATATCGCTGGTGATGGAGCGCAATGGGCAGTCGTTTGTGGAGGCGTGCCAGTGGCTGGGGGCGCAATTCGGCATCTTCAGCGGCGGTGCCAGCGTGGCCGTACGCGTCAAGACCGCCACGCCCACCACTGCCCCATCACCCGCGTCCGTGATTCCTGCCGATGCCGAGATTATCGGCGCCATCATCGAGCACTGCTCGCTCACCGAGAAAGCCCGCAAATTCCTCTTCAAGCAGCGCCGTTACACCCCTGAGGCCATCGAGAGCCTGGGCATCTGTGCGCTCGACGATGCCAACGAACTGCTGCAACACTTGCTCACCAAATTCTCGATGCAGCGCCTTAAGCAGGCGCAACTGGTGTTTGAAAACCGTCGCAATCCCGCCAACCCGCGCTTCTATTTCCACACACCCTGCCTTTTCTTCCCTTATTATAACGAGGAGGGTAAACTGGTGAACCTGCAGGCGCGCTACCTGGGCGGAAGAAAGAACACGCCACGCTTCCAGTTTCTGAAAGGAATTCCCACCGGCATCTTCAATCTGCAGGTGCTCAAGCACGTTGCTCCCACCGAACCGCTTTTCATCGCCGAAGGTGTGACCGACGCCATCGCCCTCACCTCGTGTGGCTACAAGGCCATCGCCATACCCAGCGCCACCACCGCCAAAGAAGAGGACCTCGAACGCCTTGCCGCCCATACGCTCCTCATGTACCCCGACAACGACGCACCGGGCGAAGCGCTCTATCAGAAGGTGAAGAACGCGGTAGACCCCCACGGCGGACACATCACACGCCTCCTCCTCCCACCCGCCACCAAAGACTTCTCCGATCTGTATCTCGCAAGCCTTGAGTGAAAAATCAGGGGGAGAGCATGCATAGGCGTTGAGAAATCAAAATATCACCTGTATTTTCCTGATTTTGGTTGACTGTAAAAAGTCGTTACCCCTAATAAAAGTT
>JAUNCU010000240.1 GCA_030526455.1 Bacteroidales bacterium
GCTTGGAGATAGGGAACCACAAAGGAATGAGCCTCGGAGAGGGTCGGTTATGGTAGTAGCCCAAATTTAGAATAGCCTCATCCACGACCTATCGCCTATCATTGTTTTTATAACAAAAGAACCGTCCCTTTGTTATAAAAACAATGATAAAATAAAATATTTTCTCAACAAATGCTTTTATATTATCTCCAAAAATGGAAACTATTATTACACATCATCAAAACCTCTATAACAAAAGAACCGTCCCTTTGTAATAAAAAATTTGTTAAAATCGGTCTATTCTACTAGATGTCTTTTACTTCTTTTATATCGATGAGTTTGTTGACTATGGCGTAGATGGTGAGGCCGGCTGTGGAGCGGATTTGGAGTTTGTTGCTGATGTTGCGGCGGTGGGTGATTACGGTGTGGACGGAGAGGCAGAGTTGGTCGGCTATTTCCTTGTTGGTGAGTCCTTTCACTACGCAGGTCACGATTTCGCGTTCGCGGTTGCTCAGTGCGTCGGTGGCTGTGGCTTCGTCGGTGCGGTCGGTGATGAGCACCTGCTTGATTTTCGCGTAGATGTCGTCGGCGGCATCGTAGAGCGAGAAGTGGGCGTCATATTCGGCGAGCACATTCGGATCGGTGATGTTGCTGGAGATGGCGATGAAGCGGGTGTCGCTGTCCTTGAATTCGCTCTTGAACGCCTTGAGGGCAAAAAGGCCGTCGAACATAGGGTTCACAATCACCACATCGGGCTTATGCATAGCCACATAATTGCGGAGCGACTCCTGTGTTTTCACGTCGATGGCTGTGGCGGCAAGCCCTGGGATGTGGCGCAACACCGCCACCAGGCCGCTGCGCACGATGAACGAGTTGTCGGCCACCACGAAGCGATATGGAGACTGGTTACTTTTCATGGCTCAACTCCTTTTCCACTTGCATCACGGCGGGCACGAAGAGGCAGTCTTCCACCTGGTTATGCGACGCCAAATCCTGTTCGCAACTATAGATATCGAAAAGCACGGCGCTGAGCAGCAGGTTGTCGCTGGTCTCCACGTAGTATTTCGTGATGATGCCCTTCAGTTCGCTGAGGCGCTCGTCCACCTTCGAGTGATGGCTGGCAAATTCGGTGATGCAGAATTCGGCGTTCCGCCTTCCGCCGATGAGCGCCTCCACGTAGGTGAACACATGCTCGTCTTCATATTCCATGTGCTCGCGCACCTCGTTCACGAAGCCGTCGAAGAATTTCAGAATCAGGAACGCCACATGGTCCTCGCGCGAGCAGTCGATGGCCTCGATTAGTTTACGGCGAAGCATCGGCAGCACGAAGTCGAGGAAATAGGTGTGGGCATTTTTCAGATACTGCATCAGCGCCGAGATGCGCAACTGCGGCAGTTCCTCCACGCTGAATGAAGTGTGCTCACTGCTGATGAAATTAGCCACTGCCAGGAAGGTGTCGCAGTCCACCCCCTCGGTGTCGCAAACCTCTTTCACCGTCTTTTCGCCGAAGCCCAGTGAAATGCCGAAGCGGCTCATCACCATCAGCAACTTGAAATTGTCGTCGATAAGGTCGCAAAGCCTGTCGGCTGCCGAATATTTGTAGTCAATCGCCATAAGTTCACTTAATTATTCGGTGCAAAGTTACGCATTCCGCCACACATACCCAATACCTAAAAATAGGTAATTTCCCCTGCCCCACTCATAGCCACTTCCGGCGGCTTTTTAGCAAGAAGGGACTGTCCCCTCTTGCCAAAAATGGGTGAAGATGGAAACAAAAACATGCAGAAACCCTTTGCGTTTGCCTTTTTTTTGTATCTTTGTCTAATTACTAGTACAAAACTGAATAATTATTGAAAAATTTATGAATATGAAGAGAATTTTTGTAAGCCTTCTGATTGCGGCTTCAGCCGTGGGTGGCACCGTTCCTGCCGTGGCTCAGAGTTATGGCCGCCTGGGCTCCAGCGGCTATTTCCGACGTGGCGGTAGCGACGTGGTTGACATTCGCACGGGCTACCCCGGCCGCCTTGCCGACCGCATCGGCGAACAGGAAATGCGCCACGCGCGCATGGTGATTATAGAGGGCGACATCAACGGCGACGACATCAACGTGCTGCGCAAACTCTGTTCTCGCACCAATTGCTACGACAACTCCGACCGCTCCGTGGACAACTATGTGGACCTCGACCTTTCACGCGCTCGCATCGTGAGCGGCGGTTACTATAACTCAGGCAAACGCACCACTCGCGACGAAATTGGCGAATACATGTTCGCCAGTTGCGGTGCGCTGCGCTCTATCGTGCTGCCCGAGTGGACCACCAACATCCGCCGCAACGCCTTCTATTTCTGCAGCAAACTGGAAGACGTGATGATGCCCCGCGGCGTGCGCGCCATTGAAGACAACGCCTTCTACAGTTGCCGCGAACTGCGTCGCATCGACCTCCCCGAAGGCATTGAGCGCATCGGCGGCGAGGCTTTCTCTGGATGCTCCAATCTGCCAGAGGTGTACCTGCCATCCACCCTCAGAGAGATTGGCACAGAGGCTTTCCGTGGCTGCCCATTTAAGCGCATCGCTTTGCCCGCTGGCCTGGAATCGCTGGGACACAGCGCGCTGAGCAACACGAAAATCACCCAACTCCTCATCCCCTCGCGATGCAAACTCGAGGGCGCCATTGGCTACACCCCATCGCTCACACGCATCGACGTGGAGCCGGGCAACGCCCTCTACATCTCTGAAGACGGCATCCTCTACAGCGACGAAGGCCGCACCCTTCGCAACTACCCCACCGGCCGTGGCGGCGACGTGAAAGTGCCTGAAGGCGTGACCCGCATCGGCGCGTTCGCTTTCGAAAACAGCCGTGCGGTGAGCGTGTATCTGCCCGAATCGTGCACCTCCATCGGCAAGGGCGCCTTCCAGCACTGCGGCAGTATGGCGACCATCAGTTTCGGTGAAGCGCTCACCTCGATCGACGAAAAGGCCTTCTACGACTGCGGCGCGCTCACCTCTTTTGCGCTGCCCGAGGGCATGACGGCGGTGAAAAACAGTATGTTTAAGGAATGCAAGCGCCTCATGAAGGTGGAACTGCCCAAATCCATCACCGACATCGAGCAAGACGCTTTCCGCGACTGTGCCGTGCTGCGCGAAATCAATCTCGAAGAGGGCCTCCTCACCATCGGCAAGGAAGCCTTCCGCGGCTGCAAGGCGCTCGACAATGTGGTAGTGCCCAGCACAGTGAAAACACTGTCGTTCAAGGCGTTCAACGAATGCAAGAACCTTACCTCCATCACACTCAAGGAGGGTCTCAAGGTGATTGAAGAGAGTGCGCTCGACAACTGCAACCTCCTCAGCATCGACATCCCCGCCAGCGTGCAAGTGATCGACAAGAAGATTATCGACAAAAACAAGAACATGCAGAAAATCATCGTGCGCGCCACCACACCTCCAGCGCTCAAGAGCGACAGCGAGAAAAAGGTGCCGCTCTACGTGCCAGCACAGTCGGTAGACCTCTACAAAACCACCAAGCCCTGGAAGAATTATAAGAACATCCTCCCGCTTGAGTAGATTGCTTGAGGCGTGTGATATAGCATAAAGGCAGAACCTTGATTGAGGGTTCTGCCTTTTATATTTATGTGGGTGGATTTCGGGGAGGTTGGGGGGGGGGAGCGTGAGTATCGGGGGTGACGATGGTGACGTGAGTAACGACTGTAACGATAGTAACGATTGTAACGTGGCTTTTTTGT
>JAUNCU010000241.1 GCA_030526455.1 Bacteroidales bacterium
AACGCCGATCGCCCCAACCGTGGCAACAACCGTGGCGGCAACCGCGACTATGGCAAGGACTACGACGGCCGTCGCCCTGGCTACCACACTCCACAGCACAACAATCCTCGCGGCTACAACAACAAGTTCAACAGCCGTTTCCACGAGAATTACCGCTGCAACCGCTGGAGTTGGGATTGCCCCTATCGCCCACCCCATCGCCCCTGGCGCCCCGCTCCATGGGTAGTGTATCGCCCAGTAGTGCCCGTGGGATGGTCGTGGTACGCCCCCGCACCCCGCATCTACCGCGTGCTCGGCATCCAGTTTGGCACCGTGTTCTCAGTGTCGATCAACCACCTGTTCACCTACGGCTACAACATCGACGGCTACTGCGACAACGTGATCTACCTGCGCGACGTGCCCATGCTCAACTTCAGTTGGCCTAACGTGATGCTCAACTACGCCCCCGGCGGTGGCTTGGCAACTGCAATGTTCAGCAACTCATTCGCCTCACGCGACATGGCCATGTACGACCGCCTTTACAACACGCTCTGCAACACCTACGGCGCACCCGTGGAAGCCAGCACAGGCCCCTACGAAGGCCGCGTGAGTTGGTGGGGTGGCGAAGGCCAAGGCTACGTAACGCTCAACTACTACACCGAAGGAGGCCGCTTCTACACCAACCTCACCATAGGCAACTAAGCAGCCCACCCAAAGTGCACACACATAAATCGCCACAATGCCTCGCTCCGTTTTTGGGAGCGAGGCATTGTGATTATGGTAGATGGGCATAGGGGGATGAGCCCAGAAATTCAGCGCCAAAAGCAGAGAGAAGCGGTTCCATAAGGTCATTTATATTTTTTTTGATTTATTTTCTGCATTTTGTTTTTGGAATAATAAAAATGGTAGTATATTTGCATATCATTTAAAAGGACTAACCCCTAAACATTAGGGTGTATGGCTCTGCATTTATTGCGGAGCCTTTTTTATGCTTGTTACAAAAAATCAAGAAAAAATTCTTCTAATACGAAAAATCGTAGTACCTTTGTTGCGTTCAAAAACAGAAAATGTTATGAACGAAGTCCCTTTAAATGATGCGGAGCTTGAACTGATTGAAGCAATCAGAAACATCCGAAAAGCCTACCCTAACGGGTATGAAAATTTGGTCTGGTATGCACAACAGTTGTTCGACGAATTAGTCGAAATGCCGCCAGTTGATGAAGATGATTATTGATTCATCAGAACCTCTCTACAAGCGGGGAGGTTCTTTCTGGGACATATTAAGCGATACGAATAACATGTAATTGAAATTCATTATGGAAGAAACGATGAAATCAAAGCTGAATGATATCTTGCTGTCAATAACTTGGAGAGACATTGCACGCAGGTACTTCGGGAAATCAAGTTCCTGGCTTTACCATAAAATGGATGGCATTGACGGCAATGGTGGATCTGGCAAGTTCAGCGATGACGAACAGGAAACGCTAAAAAATGCCTTGTATGACCTATCTGAACGAATAAAAGCCGCCGCAGATAATCTATAACAAAACAGAAAAGAGACTGTACTTCAAACATGGTACAGCCTTTTTTTCTTCACCACTCCCATTTGATTAATTCCTTACTCATAGGTTGTGGCTGCTTTTCTTACAATTTCGTGAGGTCGATGCAGAGGCCTTCGTTGGCTAGGCGGGTGGCTGGGAACACTTCCTGTGCCTGATGGAGGAGGGGTGTTTCGTCGGTGTAGCGCTTGCTGTAGTGGCCCAGGATGAGTTGTTTCACCCCGGCTTCCTTCGCCACCATGGCGGCATGGCGGGCAGTGCTGTGGAAGCGCTGGCGTGCCTTCGCCTCGCATTCGTCGCCGTAGGTGGCTTCGTGGTAGAGCCAGTCGACGCCCTCCACCGCCTCAATCACGCGTTCGCTGTAGGTGGTGTCGCTGGCGTAGGCGTAACTGATGGAGGCATCGGCAGCGGTGGTGAGTTTCTCGTTGGGGATCACCACGCCGGCGGGCGTCACGTAGTCCATGCCCTGGCGCAGGCTGTTCATGAAATGCTGAGGCACCTCAAATTCCTTCACCGCCCAAGGGTCGATGTGGCGCATCTTCGCCTTTTCCTCAAACACAAACCCCACGGCAGGCACGCGGTGGCGCAGCGGGAAGGTGCGCACGGTGATGGCACTGTCTTCATAAATCACCTGCGGGTCGCGCGTGATCACATTGAACCGCAAGTCGTAGCAGCGATCGCGGCAAAAGTAGTCCATCATCTGGGTGAAAAGCGCGGCGCCGTCTTCAAACACGTGCACCGTGACGCCGCTCGACTTCTGCAGCAGCGAGAGCGTGGACAGCAGCCCCGGCAGCCCGAAGCAGTGGTCGCCATGAAGGTGGGAGATGAAAATATTGGTGAGGCGCGAAAATTTGAGTTTGCTGCGGCGCATCTCCAACTGCGCGCCCTCGCCACAGTCTATCATCATCACATTGTCGCGCACGTTGAGCACCTGCGCTGTGGGCAAGTGGCGAAGTGTGGAAGTGGCCGATCCACAGCCGAGAATATTTAGTTCGAGTCGAGGCATAGGCTTTGCAATTTTTGTAGATGAATTGAATGTGATTACTAAATTAGAAAAAAAATCTCAGAATGTCAAAAAAAGGTGACGATTTTGGTCAATATCACCAAAGATGTGGTAAAATTGCGAAAACCTCGTAAATTTCTTGCCGAAATACTTGCACAGAACTAAAAACGCCCTTATATTTGCAACAAGTTTTTTCATAGAATTAGATTTTTAAGGTTTAGTGTTAGCGGTAGTTGTGAAAACTCCCGCTAATTCTTTTTTATATCCACCCCATTTTCGGGAGCCGAAACCTTGGGAATTCGAAGCCGGAATTCCGGGGGATAATCAAGGATGGAAATGGAAGAATCAAGCCTTTTGCCCAAGGCGAATTGGGGCGAAAATTTGCGACTGTCGAAAAAAAATCGTATATTCGCAAATAATTGTACACTTGCATCGATTTTTCAACATGAAGCCAATCACCAACATACTCCTCATCGCAGCCATCGTGTGCTACGTGTTTCTGCCCTTCCGCACCATGGAACTCACAGGCAGCATCACGGGGCTCAACTACTCGGCTGGCCTCATCACAGAGAATTTCAGTCTGCTAAAAACCATCTTCGCCCTGCTGCCATTCATCGCATGCTTTGGCGGCGTGGCGCTCAACTACAATAAAAACCGCTACTGGGGCATCGCCACGGCAGTGGTGATACTCGCCGGCATCGCCTTCTTCAGCAAACCCGAATTCGTTTTCCAGAGTTGGACACTGAGCCACGACCCAGAATTGCTGGGCGACCAGGCGGCGCAAATCGAAGGATTCAAAGTGAAGGAACTCAACATCGGCTACCACGCCACCCACGCCCTGATGTGGCTCTCACTGGTGTCGTGCATCATCTCCATCTTCCCCTTCAAATTCAATCAAACCATAGAGCGCACCATCGACGAGCGCATGGAGCGACGCCTGGCAAAGCGAAAAGCAGCAGCCAGCAAAGGCAAAGAAAACGCCGAAAACACCGCCTCGCCAACAAGCGAACCCGCAAAAGAAGAAACACCCCAACAGCCCAAAACAGAAAACCCAGCCGACTACATGCCAAAATAATCCCCCGAGCAAGAGGATAACACACCCAGCGTGTTAAAATTCAGAATAAGGCACGCCTATAACTAAAACAACAGACGGCCACCCACCAACAACAGAC
>JAUNCU010000017.1 GCA_030526455.1 Bacteroidales bacterium
TTTCATTCCTGCCTCGCCGCTTTTGTATATTCGCCGAGTGGCGCATGCTATTTTGCCGTTGCTGTTTTGGTTGCGGGTTTCTTTGCTGTGGTTTTGCGGGTGGCTTTTTTGGCTGCTGCTCGGCGGGCCGACGACTTGGAGGCGTTGGCCTCGTCGGCTACGATTTCGCGGCAGTCTTCGAGCGTGAGGGCGTGGGCGTCGCGTCCCTTCGGAATCTTGTAGTTGGCCTTCTTGTAACTGATGTAGGGGCCGAAACGGCCGTTAAGCACCTGCATTTCAGGCTCCTCGTCGAAGGTGGCGATCACGCGCTGCTCTTCGTTCTTGCGATGGAGAGCGATGAGTTCCTGCGCCTCTTCGAGGCTGATGGTTTCGGCGGTGAGGCCGTCGGGAATCGACACAAACTTGCCCGCGTGGCGCACGTAGGGACCGAAGCGGCCGATGGATGCCACCACGTCTTCACCCTCAAACTGGCCAAGCGTGCGAGGCAACTCGAAAAGCATGAGCGCCTCCTCGAGGGTGATGGTCTGCATGCTCTGGTCGGCGCGGAGCGAAGCGAAACGTGGTTTTTCGCCATCTTCGCCAGCATTGCCCAGTTGCACGGCAGGACCGAAGCGGGTGATCTTCACCGACACCGGTTTGCCCGTCTTGGGGTCGTCGCCCAGCACACGTTCGCCCACCTTGTGCTCGAGTCGCAGGCTCGACACATCCTTGATGCTAGGATGGAAGTCGGCGTAGAAATTGGCGATCGAGTCGGTCCACTCGGTGATGCCTTCAGCCACGTCGTCGAAGTCATTTTCCACGTTGGCGGTGAAGTGGTAGTCGATGATGTTGGGGAAGTATTCGATCAGGAAGTCGTTCACCACCATGCCCACGTCGGTGGGAAGGAGTTTGCCCTTCTCGGCGCCGGCGAGTTCGGTTTTTGTTTTGCTGGTGATTTTGCCCTTGGCGAGCGTCATCACCTCGCACGAGCGTGCTTCGCCCTTGCTTTCACCCTTGGCCACATAATTGCGCTGCTGGATGGTGGAAATAGTAGGTGCATAGGTAGATGGACGACCGATGCCCAGTTCCTCCATGCGGCGCACGAGCGATGCTTCGGTGTAGCGCACAGGCTGCTGAGTGAAGCGCTGAGTGGCCTCGATCGACTTAGGCGCCATGGGCGTGCCAGCCTGGATGGGAGGGAGCGTGCTGCTCGATGGAGCGAACGTCTCGTCGTCGGTCGACTCGGTGTATACCTTCAGGAAGCCGGGGAAGGTGACTACCTCGCCCGATGCAGAGAAATGCTCGTCGCGGTTGCTGATGGCGATGTCGACGGTGGTTTTTTCAATCTTGGCGTCGGCCATCTGCGAAGCGATAGTGCGCTTCCAAATGAGGTTGTAGAGTTTCTTTTCTTGAGCGGTGCCCTGGATTTCGTGTTCCGAGACGAAAGTGGGGCGGATGGCTTCGTGGGCTTCCTGGGCGCCACGGGCCTTGGTGGTGTACTGGCGGCGCTTGTAGTGGTCGTCGCCGTAGTTTTCCTTCACCTCCTTAGCGATAGCGCCAAGGGCGAGGGTGGAAAGGTTCACCGAGTCGGTACGCATGTAGGTGATGCGACCGGCTTCGTAGAGCGACTGCGCCACACGCATGGTCTGCGACACGGAGAAGCCCAACTTGCGGGCCGCTTCCTGCTGCAGGGTGGAAGTGGTGAACGGAGGCGCGGGGCACTTGGTGAGCGGACGCACATTCACATCGCTCACAGCGAAAGAAGCCTCCTTGCAGGCTTCGAGGAAAGCCATGGCCTCGTCGCGGCTGTCGAGACGGCGCGAGAGTTCGGCCGAGAGCGTAACGTCGGCGCCTTCAGGCTGCATGGCGCTGGTGACGCGGAAGTAAGGCTCGCTCTTGAAATCGGCGATTTCCTTTTCGCGGTCGGCAATGAGGCGCACCGCCACACTCTGCACGCGACCAGCCGACAGACCCGGCTTAATCTTGCGCCAGAGCACAGGCGAGAGTTCGAAACCCACGATGCGGTCGAGCACGCGTCGAGCCTGCTGCGCATTCACCAGGTTGATGTCGATTTCGCGCGGATGCTCGATAGCCTCGAGGATGGCAGGCTTGGTGATTTCGTGAAACACGATGCGGCGCGTAGTTTCGGGCTTCAGTCCCAGCACCTCATAAAGGTGCCATGCGATAGCCTCTCCCTCGCGGTCCTCATCGGATGCGAGCCACACCATCTGTGCCTCCTTGGTGGCCTTCTTCAACTCGGCCACGCAACGCTTCTTGTCGTCGGGGATTTCATAGATTGGAAGGAAACCGTGGTCCACGTCGATGCTGAAATCGCTCTTGTGCAAGTCACGAATATGGCCTTGGCTGGCCATCACCTTGTAGTCCTTTCCGAGATATTTTTCGATAGTCTTCGCCTTAGCGGGAGACTCCACAATTACTAAATTCTTTGGCATATTGCTTACCAGTGTATTAAAAGAACGCGCCCGCCGAAGCAGGCATAATTTTGAAATCGGGTGCAAAATTAGGCAAAAAAAACCAACTTGATATAATAATGTGTGTTTTTTTTGTTTTTTTGTGAATTAGCGGCGCCCCCTTTACTTTAGTAAAGAAAAGTTTTGAGGGTGGGCAGGGGCTGATTTTTTCACTGGGCGGGAAGGGCGAAGAGGTGGTTGATGGTCACTTCGCTTTGCACGAGGCCGCTGTGGAGGTTGTGGCGCACGCCGTAGGTGGTGACAAAGGTGTGCTGTATGGCCTTTCGCGTCTTGGTCACGGCTTTGAACACCTCTGCCCTATTGCGCAGTTTCGCCTCATAGTCGGCGGTGATGCTGTATTCGGCGGTGGCATATTTCATTTCGCAGAAGTTGATCACATTGTCGCTGCGGTCGATGAGCAAGTCGATTTGCGCACCGCCCCACTGGGTGCCGTTTTTGTCGGTGAACGCACGGCACGACCATGAGTGCACATTGCTGAGCACGCCGCTGATGCTGAGCGCCTGCTTGATTTGGCGCAAGTGATGGAGGCACACCTGCTCGAAGGCATATCCACACCACTCGGCCTTGCCGCCCTGCCCCATCATGTTGGTCCAGAAATGCTCATCCTGGCCGGTGTTGTCGTCCACAAAGCGGAGGTGGAACAGCGAGAAGAGGTCGGTGAGTTGGTATTGCCCATCGCGCTCCTTTTTCCCGATGGCCGCGAACTTTCGCACAAAGTCGCACAGTTCCAAATTAGTCAGTGCCTCGGTGAGTGCCCCGCCGTCTTTTGCCTTGATGGCGTCTTTGATTTCCATTCGCGTCATGCCCTTGCGATGGCGTGCGAGCGCGCGCACGATACTGTAATATATCTTCGACTCCTTGAAAAGCGATCGGAAAAGGAATGCAAACTCAGAGCGCAGCGGTGCCCCCTGCTTGAAAAAGAGATTGTCGAAATTCACGCTCAGCGGCAGACTCTTGTCGAGCATGTTGAGATAATAAGGGATGCCACCCATCACCATGTAGACTTCCAGAATTTGGTAACGGCTCAGTTCCATGCCTTTCACCTGCGCGAGAAATTGCTCGGTTTCGCCGAGGTTGAAAGGCGCCAGATAAATGGAGCGCGTCACTCGGCCGTACAGCCCGCCACGGTCGCCTATGAGGTGCGACATCATCCACGTGGTGGAGGAGCCACACACCATCACCTTCACTTTTGGCCTGCGCGAGGCCCACTCGTTCCACCAGAGGGTGAATGCGGGCAGGAAATTGCTGCGGGGCGTATCCATCCATGGCAATTCGTCGAAGAACACCACGATGCGCTCGTCGGTGACCGACTCAAGATGTGCCGACAACTGCTCAAAAGCGTCAAACCAATTGCTCAACCGAGCGCAAGGTTTGCCGCTATACGCCTCAAGTTTCTTCTGAAACTGCAGCAGTTGCACATCGCGGGAGGCTTCAAACACGCCCGTGAACATGAAGTGAAACTGGTCGTTGAAGTATTCCTTGATGAGAAAAGTCTTGCCCACGCGGCGGCGGCCATACACGGCCACCAGTTGCGCTTCGTCGCTTTCAAGGCAGCGCTTGATGACGGCTTGCTCGTAGACCCGGCCAATGATTCTGTTAGATGGCATAATGCGATTTGTTTTTATTCCACTGCAAAGGAAATGCGTTTTCATGAAAAAAGCAAGTTTTTGAGAGAAATTTTTCATAGTTACGGCGTAAGTTCGGGCTGAAGTAGCGCCGTAAGTGGGTAAAAAATCATAGTTACGGCGATGTTTCGGGGTGAAGTGGCGCCGTAACTCGATTTCTAAACTTTCCGCTAAAAGATGTTAAAAAAAGGGGAAAATCTTATTATTTTAATAGGAAATTGTATATTTGTGGCGTGGAAGGAAGTATGATGTATTTGTGCATCTTCCAAATGCAATCTACCTCTTTTAATCATCACCATCAAAACACATCTCACCGTAGATTAATAAACAAAAATATCAAAAAAATTGAAGGTCTCTTTTTAGTAATATAAAAGGAGGCTTGTTAATTTTTATATCCTTCCGTAGGCAACCAATTTCAATTAACCGCTATTCATAAAAACACATCTAACACCACTGTGAAACACACACTTAACCTATCTCTTTTAACCACAACTTATGCTCATGCTATGAACAAACACAACGGAGATCTCAAGTAACTAAAAAACTAAAAAAAAACTTTTTTACGACAATGAGACAACAAGAGATTAAACACTTTGCCTGCCTGATGAAACTCATGCAGGCCGACCTTCAGCACTTCGAAGCAAAGTATGGAGGGAAGTTTGCCGAGGCGCCTCACGCAGGGCTGGGCAATCGCAAAACGCGCTGCGTGAACGAGGCCACGCTGCCTATCATCACTTGCCACCCATCGTGCATGCGCAAGTGTGCGCGGGAATGTTATGTGATCAACATCATGACGTTCCCCCGCCCCTCGTGCCGTCGTTGCCAGGCTCGCAACACGGTGCTGCGCCGCATCGACGCCGAGGCCTATTACGAGTATTTCTTTGCCGAGGCCGAGCGCAGGGGGCTGCCGCTGCGCCTTAGCGACGGCGGCGACATGGAGAACGCCACGCAGGCACGCGCTTGCGTGAAGGCGGCTCAGCGCCACCCTTCAGTGCACGCCATCGGCTACACCAAGCGCATTGAGTTGCTGGGCGAATTCATGCTCGCTCCAGCCAATCTCCACATGCGCTACTCGGCATGGGCGGGCGACGAGGCCAACACCGCCAAGGCGCGCGCCATGGGATTCGACCTCACGCACGTGGTGACCAACGGCGGCGGCAACTGCCCCTACCAGAACAGCATGGCACGCTTCCGCGCACACAAAGCCGAAATCGCTCGCCAACTGCGCGCACAGGGCATCGACACCAAGACCGCCAACAAGCAGGCCGAGCGCCTCACCGAGAGCGAAATCACCGTGCATCACTGCCGCGACTGCGCCCGCCTGGGCATCGGCTGCTGCGCACAAGGCATCGACATCAGGTTCAATAAGGTGTAGAAAAAATTTTCTGCTCAAAAAATTGAATTTTGAAAAAAAGTTACTAATATTACACTAGAAAACACACACGACAAAAAATATCATCAACCCATCATTAAAAACCAACAAAAATATGGCAAACTACTGTTTTACAACGTACGCAATTGAGGGCAAGAAAGAAGTCCTCCAGAAGGTGGCCGACGCTATCAACAGCGGCGACGGATACATGTGCACCGCTTTCAAGACCCTCGGTTTGGAATTTGACGAAGAAAGGTGGCCACGCCGTGCCGAATGGGAACGCGGCGCAAAAGTAGAGGAGCGCGGCGATGTGAGCGTGCTGTTCTTCACCCAAGCCTATCCATGGGAAGATGCGCTGGTGATCGACGAGGTGCTGGAAGAACTGGGCGAGCCAAACGCTCGCATTTACAGCCTTGCACAGCGCTTCGAGGACGAAATTCACACCACCAACGACCACGAAGGCAAATACTTCCCAGAAAGGCATCTCGTATTCACCGCGCATGACGACGACTGGGTGTATTTCAAAACCCTGGAAGAAGCCATCGCCCACATCCGCAAATCCTACCCAGCATTGCCAGCTGAAATCACCGACATCGAAGAGATGGACAAGTTCTGCACCAGCAACGGCGAAGGCTTCTCATATTACGAAATCTTTGAATAACATTCCGCAGCAACCTTTTTCGCTAGAAGGTGCAGCCCCCCATAGCGAAAAAAATGCCAACACGCTGATTTCAAACACCTAATTAAGATAAAATTCGCTAGAGGGGACTGTCCCCTTTAGCGAATTTACACGTTTTTGACTTTTTTCAAGTCCTGTTTTTGCACGTTTTTGAGATTTTTGGCGGATTTAGAGGAGCGGAGTCATGTAGATGGGCAAATATAGGATACCATCTTTTTGCTGCACGTCGGCTTGATGGAGCACTACGGGGGTGGTGATTTGCTGAGCATATTTTTGGGCGCACTTCTTCAGCGACGACAGGGTGTAGTTTTTGCTTGATTTCACCTCGATGGGCACAATGTTGTGGCGGGATGTAATCACAGGCTTCGACACCAGAAAGTCAATCTCCATGCGCGATGCGGCATCGGCATTGTCGGCCTTGCTGAAGAAGAAAAGTTTGTGGCCGGCAGCCCTGAGCATTTGCGCCACCACATTTTCCACAATCATTCCGGCATTCACCTCGAGTTTGTCGAAGAGCAATTTCTGATACAACTCCTGGCTCACGATAGCGCGATCGTTGAAGGCGTGGCTAATGAGCAGCCCCGTGTCGCCCATGTAGCACTTGAGGGTGGTTCTTTCCTCGCTCAGCCTCAGCCCCACGCTGGGCTCGGTGGTGTTGTAGCAGCAGTTGATGATTTTCGCATCGCTGAGCCAGAAGAATGCATTGGCATAATTACGCATACGCGCCGATTTCGACAACGCAGCGAGATGAAACTTCTTTTCATGCTTCTGGAGTTGGGCCGGAATTTCATCGAAAATGGCCGACACACGCATTTCCTCGCGGTCGGCATACTTCCGTATATCGTTGCGGTAGAGCGTGAGGATGCGTCGTTTCTCATCGTCGACGAGCGAGAAATCGCGGGTGTCGACATAGGTTTGCACCGCCTGAGGCATACCCCCCACGATGAGATATTGGCGAAAATATTCCATCGCCCTACGATGAAAATCGCCCATCGGCATTTTGGCTTCGAAGCATCGACGAATGTAAGGCATTAGCATCTCGTCGCCAAGTGCCCACAGAAATTCTTCAAAATCCATGGGAAACATCTCAATCGACTCCTCTTCAGAGGGAATAAGGATATCCTTCACATTCTTCTTGATGCTCACCAGCGAACCAGTTTCGATATAGTGGAAACTCCCGTCGGCCACTAGACTCTTGATGGCCTCTCTGGCTTTAGGGCAATTCTGTATCTCATCAAACACCACAAGGGCGTCGCCGGGAACTAGTTGGGTTTTGTAATGAAGTTGAAGATTATATAGCAGTATGTCGATGTCTTCAAGATATTCATGAAACCACGATTTCACCATGGTGGGAGCCGTGCTGAAATCGATAATCAAATGCGATGCATACTCATTTTTAGCGAATTCGCGGGTGATGTAACTCTTGCCGATGCGTCGGGCACCTTCTATCAGTAGCGCACTACGTCCGGCACTGCGCTGCTTCCACCTAAGTAAATCGTTGTAAATCTTGCGTTTCATCGGTCAACTTGCACGTTTTTGAGATTTTTCACATCGCAAATTTACACGTTTTTGAGATTTTTTACAAGGGGTTTTAGCACGTTTTTGAGATTTATTTGAAAAATTTCGCTAGAGGGGACTGTCCCCTTTAGCGTAATTACACGTTTTTGAGATTTTTCAAGTGCCGCTTTAGCACGTTTTTGAGATTTTTGGCGGATGAAAAGGCAGTTGCCTGGTGGGGCAACTGCCTTCATCAACACAAAATAAACCTTAAAACTTGCGGGCGCGCGCGGCTTGTGGATTGCGCGCCTTTATTGCAGTGTGGGCTTTCCCTTCGCGGGGAAGCGAATTGCTATTGCTATTTCTTGAGGACGTTTCACGCCCCAAACTTGTTATGTGTTTTGACACACACCATGGGTGGTCGCACTGGCGAGGCTACCATGTGCTGTGTTTTGACACACACCATGGGTGGTCGCCTGGCGCGGACGCGATGTATCGCGTCCCTACCTTTGACACCCCTCTTACGTTATTTCTTGAGGACGTTGGTTTCGAGGTGGTGCTTTACGTCGGCCCAGCGGTAGAATGGGGCCATGGTGGTGTGCAGGGCTGGGATGAGGGTTTCCTGCTCGTTGAGCAAGAATTTTACGATCACTTCGCCTTTCTTGTTGCGGAAGAAGATGATCTGCACATTGCCGCCCATGGGGGCGATTTTCCACGACTCGAATGCCTGGTAGAATTTGTAGGGGTCGATCTCTGAGTTGTAGCAGTCCTTCAAGCCGAGCACGCCTGCGAATGGGATGAGGTTGCCGTCGTGGCCGAAACGCAGCGTAGCCACGTCGCCAGTGCCGGCGATAGCGGCCTCAGCGCTCTCAATCACATTGCGAAGCAGTGGATGCACATTGTCGTAGGCCATACCACGGCCGGCGGCATAGTTGGCATCCTGCACGTAGAAGCGGAAGTTGAACACTTGATAGATGTCGAAGAGTTCCTGCTTGGTGAAGAGGTCGAAGAACGATACTTCCGACTCCATGTCCTGCATGTCGACAGCGAGCCAGTAGAAACTCCAGGCGAGGTTACGAGGGTTCACGTTCTTGAGGATGTACTCGTCGCTACTGAAGAGCGCCTTCGCCAGGCGTTCGCCTTTCACGTGGGCCTCCTCAAACTTGCGGTATTCCTCCTGCCATGGGCCTTCAGGGCCATTGAAGTCGCAGGATTCCTGGCTGTGGTAGTTGAGGTAAGCCATGTGCTTGTTGCTCGACTCGCGTGTCACTACCAGGGCAGGATTCTTCTCCTTCAAGCCTTCGCAGAAAGCCGACATCGTGAGCGAGCAGCGCAGCGAAACGGTGCTGCGCGCCGTCACACGGCCACCCTTGCTGAAGATTTGTGGATAGGCGTCGTAGAGGCGATGGGCTATGCCATTAGCCTGGCGTGCGCCCAGCGGGGCGAGGTCGCCGCCGTGGCCCTCAGCATCCACCCACACGCGCTTGATGCGTGCCAGGGCGTCTTCGCCCAGTGGAGTGAGTGCGCCGGCATCGTGTGCCTTCTGCATAAAGTCGAGAATGCGCTTGTAGTCGGCATCGGCGATGAGGTAACGCGACCCGTGGCGGCCATAGTGGCTCACGTAGAACGGCTCGAAGCCCTTGGGAGGCGCTGTCACCTGCTGTGGGGTGCTCACTGGATAGGCGTAGTAGACCGCGCCCGCCTTGTTGAGGTCGGCAAAGATGGCGTCTTTTGCGGCATCCTGTGCCAGCGAAGCGGCGGCTGCGCCCAGCAGAAGCAGAGAAACAAATAATTTTTTCATCATTATTTTTTATCGTTCAGAAACTGATGGCCGGGGGCACACAGGGCACCCCCTCCATCATCAAATTATCGTTGCAAGAATTAGTTGTAACCAGTGTTTTGCTTGAGGGTAGAGTTGTTGGTCATCTCAGCCTCAGGAATTGGGAAGAGGTTGAAGTGATCGTCAACGTCCTTACCGGCAAACACGCCATCCTTCCAGTCCCAGTTGTGGCCCTTGGTGAACTTGCCAAAGCGAATCAAGTCGGTGCGGCGAATGATTTCAGAAGCCAATTCGCGTTGACGTTCGCTCATGAGGAAGTCGAGGGTGAGTTGAGCGTCGGTGATGAGGGCGCCCACACCTTCCTTCACGCCAGCCTTGGCATACTTGCCAGTCATGTAGGCACGAGCGCGCACTTCGTTCACGTAGTTGAGCGCATCGGCGCGAGAAGCACCCTTGGCACCGCGGAGGATAGCCTCAGCAGCCATGAGATAAGCGTCGGCAGTGCGGAACATTGGGAAGTCGATAGAGGTGTATTGAGTGCCCGAAGCACACACCTTGTCGTCCTTGGTCACGTTGCGCCACTTGATGTAGCCGTAGCCGCAGGTGAAGGTGCTGGTCATTGCGCCATTGTCGTCGCAAGTTTCCTTCTTCTGACCTGGGAGAGCGGTCATGAACTGCGCACGCTTGTCGTTCTTGTTGTTACCCCAAGTGTCGGCAGTGTCGAAGACGACGTCGGCAGCGTCGAAGGCGTCGACGAGAGTCATCTTAGCGCGCACGTTACCCCAGCCGCGGGTTTCAACACCGGTCTGGTAGTAGTTGTTCATAGCGCCGTTGACGAAGGCCTTCACGTAGAAGTTGGTACCGGCCGAACTTTGAGCGCGCAGACCGTCCTGCACGAGAGGCCAGATGATTTCCTTGCACTTGTCGTTGTCGGCGAGGAAGATTTCGCGATAGTCGCTAGCCAGCGGATACTTGCCGCTTTCGATCACCATTTGGCTATAGGTGAGACAGTCGCTGTAGCGATCGGTGCCAATCCAGGTGGCAGCGTTGAGATACATGCGAGAGAGCAAGAACCAGGCAGCGGCCTGATCGACGTGGCCATATTCGGTGGTGCCAGCCTCAGCGAGCACATCGTCGCTTTGCACACGGCCGATGATGCTGAGGAGTTCCTTTTCGGCATATTCGAAGGTTTCCTTGCGGGTCATCTGCACGGGGAGGTCGGTCACCGAAGTGTTTTCGTCCACATAGGGCACGCCACCGAAGAGGTCGCAGAGGGTAGCGTAGCAGTAGGCGCGCAAGAAGCGTGCTTCGGCACGGTACTGGCCGCACTTCGAAGCCAGTTGCTCGGTGAGACCACGCTGAGCGAGTTTTTCGAGGGTGCATTCGCGGAGGAATTCGTCGCAGTAAGCGATACACATGTAGAGGCGTTGATAGGTCCAGGTGATTACCGAAGCATTGCCAGCGGTCCACTGCAGGTTGAGGCACTTGCGGAGGCCGTTAGAACTTGAGGGCATCAGGAAATCGTCGGTACAGAGTTCCTGGAGGTAGAACATGAGGCGCACGTAGCCCGAGTAGCCTTCGTTGGCGCCTTCGAGGTCGCCATTGCCACCGTCGCCACCCTTCTGTCCGGTGAGGATGAGCGAGCCGTAGCACTTGGCGAGCACACCCATGTAGCCGTCGGCGGTAGAGTAAACATTGTTGGCCACCAAATCGTTGTCGTCAAGAGGCTTAGTGTCGAGGTCGCCGGTGCAAGAAGTGATCGACAGCGCGGCCACAAGAGCAAATGCCAGTGAATAGATATATTTTTTCATTGCTATCAAAAATGTTAGTTGAATTGATTAGAAAGTTAAGTTAACACCAAAGTTGAATGTACGAGGACGTGGGTACACGTCGCGGTCGATACCGTTGTCGATTTCTGGATCGATACCGTCGTAGCCGGTGAAAGTCACGAGGTTGGTCACACCGAGGGTGAGACGCAGCGATGAGGTAGAGTTCCAGAGTTTGTTGAAGGTGTAACCGAGGGTAACGTTGTCGATGCGGAAGAAGTCGCCCTTTTCCAGCCAGTAGTCGCTGTAGAGTTGCTGGATTTGGAAACCGTGGTCGCGGGTGCTCTTGAGGATGTTGCCGTAGTAGCCCTGGTCGCTATACACGCCTTGGATGTATTGGTCGGCCTTCACGTAGTTGTAAACGTAGAAGCCAAATGCACCGTGGCCAGCAATAGAGAGGTCCCAGTTCTTGTAGTTGAAGCGGGTGTTGAAGCCGAGGAACGACTTGGGCAGGGCGCACTTGTCGGTGGCGTAGCGAGTTTCGGTTGCAGAGATTGAGCCGTCGGGCTGCACGTATTGGCCTTCGAGAGGCTTGCCGGCTTCGTCGTAGGCCTGCTGAGCGAGGTAGAAGGTGTAAGGACGCTTGTCGACCATGAACACCTGCACATATTTACCAGTGCCCGAGATGGCGCCAGTGGTCACGAAGTTGGTTGAAGAGTCGATGGTGTTGAGTTTGGTGATCTTCGAAGTGTTCCAAGTGTAGTTGAAACCGAGGCTCCATTCAAAGTCGGCAGTCTTCACTGGCACAGCGTTGATGGCAAATTCCACACCTTCGTTCTCCATCTTACCGATGTTGGTGGTGATGACTGAAGAGAAGTTGGTACCTGAAATCACGTTGATGGTGTTCAGGAGGTTTTTGGTGAATCGCTTGTAGTAGTCGATCGAACCGTAGATGCGGTTGTTGAGGAAACCGTAGTCGATACCGGCATTCCAGGTGGTGGTGCTTTCCCACTTGATGTCCTTGTCGTAGCCGTTAGGACGGATCATGTTGTACCACTTGTCGCCGAATTTGTACGACGATTCGTCGTAAGAGTAACTGTAGGTGCCCATATATGGGTAGTCGTTGAGGATATCCTGCTGACCGGTTACACCGTAGCCGAGACGGAGTTTCAGGTCGCTCATCACGTTTTGTTCCTTGAAGAAGTCTTCTTGCGAGATGCGCCATGCGAGGGCCACTGATGGGAAGAGACCCCAGCGGTTTTCCTTGGCGAAGCGAGAAGAGGCGTCGTTACGCACGGTGGCGGTGAGGAGGTAGCGGTTGTCGTAAGAGTAGTTGATACGGCCGTACCATGAGAGCAGGTAGTATTCCGATTCAGAGTGGTAAGGCGAAGAGAGTTCTTTGCCTTCGGGAGAGTGGGCAGTGCTGTCGTATTTCTTCCAGAAGTGTTGCCATCCGTAACCAGCCATCGCGCCGATGGTGTGCTTACCGAAGGTCTTGTCGTAGTTCACGAAGAAGTCGAGCAGGTAGTTGTCCTTCTTCTGGGTAGAGCGCGATACGAGACCAGTACCGTCTTTCTGGTTGGATGTGTACATCAGGCCAGCGAGGGTGGGCACGTCTTCGTCGTATTTACTGCGGAGCACGTCGTAACCGAGGTTGAGGTTAAACTTGAGGTCTTCGAGGCCGTGCACCTTGTAGGCGATAGCGGCGCTACCGATAGAGCGCACGATGGTGTTGTGGCGCTTGTCGAGGTCGATGTCGGCCACGGGGTTGTTGGGCTGGATAGCCATAGGCGCACCGCCGTTGGTCCAGATGAAGTAGCCCAGACCGGGGTCGGTGGCTGCAGTGGCGCTGCCTGTCTTAGGCGCGCGGGTTGGGTCGTAGTTGATAGCCGAGTTCATCACCGAGCCGCTCACGCGGTGGTTGTCTTCGTACGATACCTTGCCGTTGAGGTTGGCAGTGAGGTGGTCGTTAAGGAATGATGGAGCGAGGCTCAAGCCCAGCGAGTAGCGCTTGTAGTTGCTGGTTTTGATGATACCGTTCTGGTCGGTGAAACCGAGCGACACGCGATAAGGGCTGTTGAAGGCCTTGCAGTTGAACTTGCCCGAAACAGAGAGGTTCTGGTCGGTGCTGAATGCGCCACGCAGCACTTCGTCTTGCCAGTCGGTGCTGGCAGTGCCGAAATCGGGCTTAGCGGGCACACCGGTAACGGTGGGCACGAAGGCCTTGAATTCTTCGGCGGTGAGCACTTCGAGGGTCTTGGCTGCACGGCTGTAGGCGTAGTTGGCGTTGTAGTTCACCTTGAGGCGGTCGCTACCCTTCTTGGTGGTGATCACGATCACACCATTAGATGCGCGCGAACCGTAGATAGCGGTAGCCGAAGCGTCTTTCAGCACGGTGTAGGTTTCGATATCTTCAGGGTTGATCGAACCGATCACGTTGGTTGAGCCGTTGATGCTGGAGTTGTCAACGGGCACACCGTCGATCACGATCAGTGGGTCGTTGCTTGCCGAGAGAGAAGCACCCGAGCGAATGCGGATGGTGGCACCTTCGCCAGGAGCACCCGAGCCGGGCACTACGTTCACACCAGCCATCTTACCCACGAGCGCGTCTTGCGCGGTCACGCGGTTACCCTTGTTGAGTTCGTCGGGGTGGATAGCGAGCACCGAACCGGTGGCATCCGATTTCTTCACAGCGCCGTAGCCGATCACCACCACTTCATCGAGATTGGCAGCCGATGGCTCAAGGGCGATAGAAGCAGCAGCCGAAGCGGCCACTTCGCGAGTCTTGTAGCCCACATAAGAGATGCGGAGCATAGATGATTGAGAAGGAACGTTGAGGGTGAAGCGGCCGTCGATGTCGGTGGCTGTACCCTTGTCGGTTCCTACGACGAGCACCGAAGCACCAATCACAGGCTGATTGGTTTCATCGAGCACTTGTCCATTCACAGTCACTTGCGCCCAAGCAGAAGCGGCGCAAAGAAGCACCATCACTAATAGTGACATGCCTCTAAAGAATAGTTGTTTTGAGACTTTCATTGTGGAATGAAAAAATGTAGTTAATGAATTTGGTTAATATTGAATTTTAATGAGTATTCGAGGTCGTAGCGACATCGCAAATTTATAAACAAAAATCACGCCTCGGCGGCCAACATGGTACGAAAGTAAGTATAATACAGACACTAAACACTTATCATCTAAGCATTTAACCAAATTCAGAGTGGCAAAAAAAAGTAAGGTAAAAAGTAAGGATTTTTTAGAGCGATTGCACGCGGGCCACAAACTCTTCACGCGTCATATTTGCCTTATTGCGAGTGCGCTGTCGATAATTATACACCGTCTGCACCGAGTAATGCAGGAATTCGGCAATCTTGGTGCTGTCGTTGATGCCGAGGCGCACGAGGGCATAGATGCGCAACTCGGGCGAGAGCAGTTCGCCAGGCTTGGGTGTAATCTCTTCGCCGGGCTGGAGCAGGGCGTTGAAGTCGGCCACGAAATTGGGGAAAATCTCGAGGAACACGCGGTCGAAATTCTTGAAGAGCGATTTCAACTGGGCATTGGCGGTCGACTGGTTGAGCGCGCGTTCCACGTCTTTCACCTTGCCGCTTTTGAGTTTGCCGATGAGGCCGATGCGGAAGTCCTCGATTTGGCCTATGTAGCCCGAGCAGAGGTTGAAGAGTTGGCCTATGTACACCTCCTTGATGATGTTGCTCTCCTTCAGCGCGCTGTTCATGGCATGGAGTTGATGGTTGAGTTGATGGAGTTGCTCGTTGCGCTCGGCGAGTTTCTTTCGCATATTGGCGAGTTTCTTGGTGCGGCGCCACAGTTGCACGAGCAAAAAGCCGAGCACAATGGCCACCACCACCGAGAAGCCGATGGTGATCATGCGCCACAGCGCCTTGCTCTGGCGCTTCTTGTCGTAGGCGGTGGTGATAATGGGCAGGTATTCGCCCACCAGCGCCAGGCGGCTGAGGGCGTGAGCCTCGCGCACGTCGGTCATCGAGGTGGTGATGTAGCGGTAGGCGCGGTCGGTGTCGCCTTCGCCGAAGAGCAGGCCTGCGAGATTTTGCAGCGAGGTGTAGGTTTTGTTGCAATTGCGCTTGTCGAGCAGCGCCGACATGGCGTAGCAGTATTTCGCGCCTTCCATGTCGCCTTTCTGCTTATAGGTGTCGGCCAGCACCGCCCAGTAGACGGGGTCGCCCACCACCGCCGAGGCGTGGAAGCCTTGGGCGTCGAGCAGCACCTTGAGCGCCTCGTCGAATTTTCCCTGCGCCTTGAGCATCTCGGCACGGTTGGCGCAGTTGAGCGAGGGGGTGTCGAGGTTCATGGCGAAGATGGTGTCGCGATAGGCGCTGTGCAATTTCTTCATCAGGGCATACTCCTCGGGGCCGTAGGCGGTGGTGATGGTGGAATTAAGGATGGAGAAATACACATTATAGAAATATTTGCTGTTGCGAATGTATTCGTTGCGTGGCAGGCTGTTGAGCACATCGATGCCGTCGCGGAAGCGGCCATAGCGCTTCAGGGCGTCGGCCTCGTTGATTTTGGCGTAGAGCAGCGAGTCGGGCGAGGGAAATTCGGCGGCCATCTTCACGCGTTCGCGGGCGAAATACATCGCCGAATCCACGCGAAAACGCTTATACACCTTGAAGAGCCAGTCAGCCTCACGCATGCGCCCCTCCAGCGAGGTGGCATTCTCAAAAGCCACACGGTGAGGACGAATGCGCGCACGGAGCGCACCCTCGTAGGCGTCGGTGCTGTCGATGGTGGCATCGAGCACACGAAGCAGCGAGTCGGTGTTGTAGTGCGAAGCACCGGCATGAGCCAGCCCGCAGCACCACAAGCACAAGAGCAAACATATTTTGGAAAGGTTCTTCACTCCGTAGTTCAGTTATGCGAAAGCAAAAAGATAAGTAATTCAGTTATGCACTCGCAAAAGTAAGCATTCCTCCCGACTTACGCAAATCCACCCGCAAAATCAAGCATCCCCAGCAGAAAGGTCAGCAAGAGAAATGGGCGATAGTCAGTGTTTAGCAAAATGGGAGGCGATAAGCCCGATAGGTCCGATAATCCCGATAGGTCCGCCCCCTCCCGCCGGGGTAAAAGAAATAAAGGCTACCCCTTACCCCGAGTGGAGGTGAAAAGGAAAGCCTTCATTTGTCGTTTCAAATCGGTGGTGCATTCACATGCTTGCTGTCAGTGTAACGACGTAGGGAAATTTAGACTAAATGATTTGTAAATTTTTGTCATCGCTCGCTTTATGGAGCGATGTGGTAAAGAGTTCACACGCTTTTACGGACGCAAATATATGCATTCTTGCACCTTTATTGCAAATTTTTTTTAAGAAAAATTACATTCTTTTGAAAGAAAATGTAAGTCTTTCTGTTTTTGTGTTTTATAACATATTTTTACAGCATATTTTTGCGATTTTCGCCCCTAGAAACGGCACCTGCGGGCGCTGGCGCTTACAATCTGTAAGCCCTGGCTCGGAGCGCGCATCGGCGAGGCCGCAGTTTTGTGGGGTTGTGGAATTTCACTAATTTTGCACTGGCTTGGGTGGGGAACCATTATTTACCCCACTCGCCCCTATTGTTTATCCACATATAATATATAGTGATATGAAACTACGCATTTCGCGCATGCTGCTTGCCGCAGCCCTCATGCTCGTTGCCACCCAGGCGGTGGCGCAGAAGCAATTCACGCTCGAAGACCTCAACTTCGGCGGAAAGAATTACCGACAAATGACGCCTAAAAACCAGTCGCTCTTCTGGTGGGGCGACAAACTGGTGCATGCCACCGACTCGCTCTGCACGCTCGTTGACGTGAACACGGGCAAGGAGAAGCGCCTTTTCTCGCTGGAACAACTGCAGGAATGCGACGATGCCTGCGCCTCGATTCGCTCGCTGCGTGGCATCACCTATCCCTACGCCGATCAGCCGCTGGCGCTGGCCTACACGGGCCAGAAGCGCCTGCTCATCAATTTCCGCACCCAGAAGGTGGTGTGGAGCCAGGACCGCAGCAAGGAACTCCAGGCTAGCGAATGGAACAAGCAGAGCCGCGCGGTGGCATTTGTGGAGGGCGACAACCTCTACGTGCGCGACGCCGCGGGGGCGCTGATGCGTCTCACCAAGGACGGTTCGCGCGACATCGTATACGGCCAGAGCGTTCACCGCAATGAATTTGGCATCGGCGGCGGACTGTTTTGGAATCCCGCGGGCACCCGACTGGCGTTCTACCGCATGGACCAGAGCATGGTGGCCGACTATCCGCTCATCAATGTGCCCGAAATCGACGACACCACCCGCCTGATGGCGGCGCCCGCGCCCGAGAAATATCCCATGGCGGGCGAGAAGTCGCACCTTGTCACCATCGGCGTCTACGACGTGGCGTCGGCTAAGACTGTGTATCTGAAGGCGGGCGATCCCACCGACCGCTACTTCTGCGGCATCACCTGGAGCCCCGACGGCAACACCATCTATGTGCAGCAGATGAACCGCGCGCAAAACGATATGCACCTGCTGGCCTACGATGCCGCCACGGGCGACAGCATCGCCGAGATTTATCACGAATCGCACCCGAAATACGTGGAGCCGGGCACTCCACTCGCCTTCCTTCCATGGGATGCCTCGCAATTCATTCTGCAGAGCGAAAAGGATGGCTTCAACCATCTCTACCTCTACAACGTGAACGGGCGCCTCATCAAGCCGCTCACCAGCGGTCGCTGGGAGGTGACGCGCATGGTGGGATTCGACACCAAGCGCCGCGCTGTGGTGATTGAAAGCACCGAGGCCCACGATTTGCAGAACAATATCTATCGCGTTGACATCGCCAGCGGAGCGCGCAGCCGTATCGACGCCAGCGGACGCGGCATCCACAGTTGCTCGCTCAGCGAGAGCGGCGCCCTGGCAGTGGACTGGTATCAGGAGCCCGACGTGCCTCGCAACATCGACTTCATCAACACCGCCACAGGCAAGGCCACCCGCTATTTCACAGCCGACGACCCCTGGAAGGGCTACGCGGTGCCCATCTACAAGAATGGCTCCATCAAGGCAGCCGACGGCACCACCGACCTCTACTATCGCATGGTGCTGCCGCCCGACTTCGACGCGCAGAAGAAATATCCCACAGTGGTGTATGTGTACGGCGGCCCTCACACGCGCAACGTCGACGCCGGCTGGCACTGGCGCAGCCGCAGTTGGGAAACCTACATGGCGCAGCGTGGCTATGTGCTCTTCATCCTCGACAACCGTGGCAGCAGTCGCCGCGGACGCGAATTCGGCCTCGCCACCTACGGCCAGTTGGGCCAAATCGAGATGCAAGACCAAATGAAAGGCGTCGACTTCCTGCGCACCCTCCCCTATGTGGATATGGACCGACTGGGCGTGCACGGATGGAGTTTCGGCGGATTCATGACCATCAGCCTCATGACCAACTACCCCGACGTGTTTAAGGTGGGCGTGGCTGGCGGACCAGTGATCGACTGGAAATGGTATGAGGTGATGTACGGCGAGCGCTACATGAGCACACCCCAACTCAACCCCGAAGGCTACGCCAAGACCAGCCTGCTCAGCAAAGCCAAAAACCTCAAAGGCCGACTCCAGATTATCCACGGCCTGAACGACCCCGTAGTGCTCCCACAGCACTCCTACGCATTCCTCAAGGCATGCATCGCAGCCGGCACCCAGCCCGACTTCTTCGTATACCCCGGCGAACCCCACAACATGCGCGGACACCAAAGCGTACACCTCCACGAACGCATCACCCGCTACTTCGACGACCACCTGAAGTAACAGCCCCCACCCTTCGCGAGAGCGTGAAGCGCGGAGAAAAGTAAAAAAAGCCGATGCGGCATCATGCTGCATCGGCTTTCTGTTGATGTGGTCCCTGACGGGCTTGAACCGGCGACCCACTGATTATGAGTCAGTTGCTCTAACCAACTGAGCTAAGGGACCGCTATTTCCCCACACGCAGTGCGGAAAAGCACGGCAAAGTTACCACAATTATTCCAATAAATCAAAACCTCAGCCATTTTTTTCACCCCACCCCACCTCAACAACCACCACAAAACCACCCCTAAACCACCCCACCGCAGCAAAAATCCCACACCACAAAGAAGCAAAAATGCCTACAAACCGACCGAAAGACGACAGGAACCTCTTATAGAAAAAACTTCTGAAAATCTCTATAACAAAAGAACCGTCCCTTTGTTATAAAAATGACATATTATAATAATTATAACGCATTTATTAATCACATTTAACAAAAACCAAGCAAAATAGACACACACTATTACCAACTTTATAACAAAGGGACGGTTCTTTTGTTATAAAGTTGAAGGGGGCTATGGGGAAATTTGGGGAAATTTGGAGGATTTCTAGAGGACTTCGGGGCGGAGGTCGTAGTGGTTGCGGAGGTGTTCGAAGTGGGTGGGGGCGGGATTTGACTTGAGGAGGGCGGTGTCGGCCAAGGGGTTGTAACTGGCCATCACTTGCTGGAGGGTGGCTATGGGGAGGCCGCCGTAGGGGGCTTCGGCTGCGAGGGGCTTGGCTTGCCAGCCATAGTGGGCGTTGAGGGCTTCTACCACCATAGCGGTGCCGCGGCGTTTGCCGTCGGCCGAATAGCCTGCGATGTGGGGGGTGGCGACGAAGGCTTTTTCAAGCAACTGAAGATTGATGGCGGGTTCGTGTTCCCAGCAGTCGATGGCCACATCGCCGTGCCACGCTGCCAGGGCGGCGTTGTCGCAAATGGGGCCACGGGCGGCGTTCATCACCAGGCGCAACTGGGGCGCCTCGGCAAGGAATTGCTCGTCGCAGATATGATAGGTGGCGAGGTCGCCTTCGCGATAGAGGGGTGTGTGGAAGGTGGCAATATGGCTTTTCGCCTTCACTTCTTCAATGGTGGAGAATGCCTCGGGGCCTTCTTTCTGGGCGCGTGGAGGATCGCAGAGGAGCACGTTGAAGCCCATCTGCTCAGCCCAGCGTGCCACGATGGAGCCCACATGGCCAACGCCCACCACGCCCAGGGCGAGTCCTTCGGGCGAGGCGATGCCTTCTTTTGCCATCCAGTGGCCTATGGTGCTGAGCACCCACTGCGCCACGGCAGGGGCGTTGCACCCTGGTGCATTCACCACCTTGATGCCAGCCTGGCTGCAGTAAGGGAGGTCGATGTGGTCGGTGCCGATGGTGGCTGTGCCGATGAAACGCACACGGCTCTGCGCCAGCAGCGCCTCATCGCAGCGCGTGCGGGTGCGGGTGATAAACACGTCGGCATCGCGCAGCGCCTCGGCATCGATTTGCGCGGTTTCGAGATAAAGCACTTGGGCATAAGGCTCGAGCAAGCCCTTGATATAGGGGATGTGACTTTCTACTACGATTTTCATTGCAATGGGCTGTGATTAAAGGAAATAATAGCACGCGTGGCTGGCGGCACAAGAGAGCAAGAAGAGAATCATGCCCACATAGCGACGCTGCACGCCGGCGTGGATGGTGAATGCCTGAGCCACCTGAATGGAGAAGCAATAGTTGAGCAGCGCCAGATACACGAAGAAGTTGCGGTAGTCGATGGCCATCATCACCAGCGAGAAGAGCGCCAGAACGAGGTAGAACGAATTATACACGCGCAACTGCAGTCGATACGACATGATTTTCAGCACGTTCACGGTGATGAGTACGAAGGTGAACAATCCCACCAGCGCCAGCCCCACCAATATCACGGGTATCTGCTCGGCAGTAAGCGCCTCGATGGCGTTTCCGCCCGTGGGCCACATGGCGGTAGAGGGGTCGATGAGCCCCAGCCCTATGGCGAGCCAGAAGGGTGTGACGAGGCCAAAGGCGGCAGCCAGCACGCCTCGGAAATTGATGGCGCGCATCTGGGCAAAACCTATGAAAAACGGCACCGCAAGCGCCAGGAAGGCATATTGAAACATGCCACAGAGCGCCACGAGGAAAAACACGAGAAACACCTGCTGCTGAGCCGTTTTCTTCTTCTGATAGGTGGAAAACATGATTTGCTGCACCACCAGCGTGAGCAGGCACAGCCCTGTGCCCGTGGTGAACTGCGTGCAGGCATAGGGGCATGCCAACTGCAGCGCCAGGAAGGTGGAGGCGTAGATGAAGGTGACCTCGCGAATGAAGGTGTAGGTTTTATTGAGCAGCGCCGTGAGCGCCACTATCGTCATCACGCAGAGCGTGTTCACGCCGAAAGACACCGTGGGATGCCCCAGCAGGCGGTCGATATCGTTGAAAAACACGCCATTGCCACTCGCCACCGAGGCACTGAAGCGCCCCGAGGCAAAGGCGAAATATGATACCACGGCATACACCACCCCCATGACCACCATCAGGCCACGGGAGTTAAAGAATTCGTTGATGCGTTCTTCCTTGTATGCCATGAGCAAATGCTAAGTGTGTGTGATAGGATTACTTGAGGTCGAAACCGATGTCGCGACGGAAGTAACTCTTGTCGAAACTGATGCGGGCAATATTGGCAAACGACTGTGCCAGCGCCTCGTCCTTAGTGGCGCCGTAACTGGTAACGGCCAGCACACGGCCACCAGAGGTCACAATCTGGCCTTCAGCATTGCGGGCAGTGCCGGCATGGAACACCACGCTATTCTCCACCGCGTCGAGACCTTCAATCACCTTGCCTTTTTCGTAGGCTTCGGGATAACCGCCGCTCACCATCATCACCGTAACGGCATAGCGAGAGTCGATTTCCACCGCAGTTTCATCGAGGCGGCCATCGGCAGCAGCGTCGAGCAGCGCCACCAGGTCGCTCTTGAGGCGAGGCATCACCACTTCGGTTTCGGGGTCGCCCATGCGGCAGTTGTATTCAATCACGTAGGGGTCGCCATCCACATTGATCAAGCCGAAGAACACGAAGCCCACATAAGGCAGCGCCTCCTTCTTCAGGCCAGCGATGGTGGGTTCCACGATGCGTGTGCGCACCTTTTCCATAAATGCCTCATCGGCAAAACTCACGGGCGAAACCGAGCCCATGCCACCGGTGTTGAGGCCCTTGTCGCCTTCGCCGATGCGCTTGTAGTCCTTGGCCACAGGCAGGAGTTGGTAGTGCTCGCCATCGGTGAGGGCAAACACCGAGCACTCGATACCCGAGAGGAACTGCTCAATCACCACAGTGGCACTCGAGGCGCCAAACATGCCGCCGAGCATATTCTTCAGTTCGGCCTTAGCCTCATCGAGCGAGTCGATGATGAGCACACCCTTGCCGGCAGCCAAGCCATCGGCCTTGAGCACATAAGGCGCCTTCTGACTTTCGAGGAAGGCAAAGCCCTCTTCAATGTTGTCGGCCGTCACACTCAGGTAGGCGGCAGTGGGGATGGCATTGCGCTGCATGAAGCCCTTGGCAAAATCCTTGCTGCCCTCGAGTTGGGCGCCAGCCTTCGACGGACCAATCACCTTGATGGCGCTGAGGGCTTCCGAGGCCTTGAAATAGTCGGTGATACCAGCCACCAGCGGGTCTTCGTTGCCCACCACCAGCATGGTGATGCCATTTTGGGCGGCAAATTCGCCCACTGCATCGAAATCCATGGGAGAAAGTGCTACATTGGTGCCATACTGCGCAGTGCCGGCGTTGCCGGGAGCGATGTAGAGCGCGTCGAGGAGTTCACTTTGGCTCAATTTCCAGGCGATAGCGCATTCGCGACCACCCGAGCCCAGGAGCAAGATTTTGTGCTTCATTGCTAAATTATATCAGTTATTGAATGTGAGGTTACTATGATTAAATAAGATGGGGAGATAAATTATTCTTCGCGGCGCTTCCAGCCATTGCGGCGGCCACGAATGATGGGGCGCTCATTTTCCTTGCCCAAGGTGGGTTCCTGGTGGCGCACCACCGTCTGGGCATGCTTAGTGCTGTGGAAATAGTCGTTGCGGCTCATGCGCTCATCGCCTTCGCGACGTGGACGGTCGGCGAAGCGGCGTGGTGGACGCTGGTCGCCCTCGCGGCGTGGACCAGCGGCACGGCGTGGACGGCGTTCCTTGCCCTCAGCCTTCTCGCCATCGCGCTTCTTGAAAGTTTCTTCAAAGCGTGGGCGACGCTGACCACGGTCCTTGTCGGCAGCACGGAAGCCCTCGTTGCGGATAGAGCCGCCTTCGGCCTTCATTTCCTTGTAGGTGCCGTCGAAAATCTTGTATTCACGCAATTCGCACTCCAAGTCGCCGTTGAGCAGCGGATAGTTCACCGAAGCGCGCAGGCCGATGAGGTCGGTGAGTTCGCCATAGGAAATCACCCACGCATCGTAGCCCTTAAACACGAATTTCAGTTTATTGCCCAGCGTAGCGTAGAGTTCGTTGATATCTTGATACTTGAGGCGTTCGCCGTAAGGAGGATTGGTGATGAGCACACCCTTTTCAGGCGCCTCTTCCCAGTCGGCGATCGAGCGCTGCTGCAATTCAATCATCTTGCTCAGGCCGGCGCTCTTGATATTGGCCTCGGCAATGGCGACAGCCTGCACAGCCACGTCGCAGCCGTAGATTTTATGGTTGAATTCGCGCTCCTGGCTGTCGTCGTTGTAGATGGCGTCGAAGAGGTCGGCATCGTAGTCGCTCCAGTTCTGGAAAGCAAACTCCTTGCGATACACGCCAGGATTGATGTTGGCGGCAATCATGGCTGCCTCGATCAGGAACGTGCCCGAGCCACACATGGGGTCCACGAAATTGCTCTGGCCATCCCAGCCGCTCAATTTGATAATGCCCGCAGCGAGCACCTCGTTGATAGGCGCTTCGGTCTGCGCCACACGCCAGCCGCGCTTGTAGAGAGGCGCACCCGACGAGTCGAGAGAAATGGTGACTTCATCGCCCGAGATGTGCACATTGAGCACAAAGTCGGCAGCCGACACGCGAATCGATGGGCGCTTGCCCTCCTTTTCCTGGAAATAGTCAACGATAGCGTCCTTCACGCGATAGGTGACAAAGCGCGAGTGGCGGAACACGTCGCTAAACACAGTGGTGTCGATAGAAAAAGTCTTGTCGGTGCTCAAAACAGTGTCCCATTCAAACTGGCGCACCTGCTCATAGAGGTCGTCGGCGTCGGTAGAACGGAATTTGTAGATTGGTTTGAGAATGCGCAATGCGGTGCGGCAGCAGAAGTTGGCCTTGTACATCGTTTCAAGGGAACCCTTGAATGATACCATTCGTTTTCCTTGGGTCACGTCCTGTGCCCCGAGTGCCTGCAGTTCGTCGCTCAATACACCTTCCAATCCCTGGAAAGTTTTGGCAACCATTTCAAAAATTTCACTCATCGTAGTGTGCAATATGTAAATAATTAATTATTGTGCAAAGTTAGTGATTTTCCGCCACTCCCGCCCAATTTTTCGCCCCCCAAAGCACCGAAAAAAATCACCCCACCCACAAAAACCCAAAAATCCCACCCACCGATAGGGCAGAAAAAGTGTAACAAAACGCCCCACACTCGGCAGAAAAAGTGTAGTGAAACAGAAGATACTCGGCAG
>JAUNCU010000242.1 GCA_030526455.1 Bacteroidales bacterium
TTTTTTTGAAAACTTTTTTCTTCAGCGGTCCGTTTTGGACTTGCATCAGAAGGCCGTTCCCCTTTTGCGAGTGCAAAGGTACTGCCATTTTCCGAACTGACCAAATATTTTGGAAGATTTTTTCAAAGAAATTTTTGGAATTTTTAGGATTGCACTGATAATGAGAGGGATGCGATTTTTGCTATTTTGAGGCTTTTTCGAGGCAGGCCGAGGTTTTGCGGCCAAAGGCGGGGATTTCGCTTTTTTGGCGGCTCGCTCGGGGCCAGGGATTTTTTTTGATCTAGCGGGGAATGAAGCCTAGAGGATTTTGGGTGGCATGGCGCTATAGCCCTGGGAGGTGGGAAGGAGGCTTTTTGCATTCTGAGGCATGCCTCAGAAAACTTGACTCCTTTTTTGAAGGGAGGATGGCTTTTTGCTTTTCTCTTCTTTTATTTCTTATATCTTATTATATAATGTGTCGAAGGTGGCTCGGAGGCGGGGGGTGTCGTTGATTAGGGTGCGGAGTTCTGCTAGGCGATGGGCGTTGTCGCTTTCGGGGATCCAGAGTTGGAGGTAGCCTCCTTCGGCATATTTTTCGTGCAGGTGTTCGAGTAGGCGCTGCCATTGGCCTTCTTTGTCGAGGCCGGGGAAATGGCTGCGTGAATATTGCATGGTGCGAATGATGACGGTTTCGGGCACGATTTGTCGGTCGCTTTCTGCCACGAGTCGGCCGTAGATGGTGCGGGGCGCATGTGTGCTTGAGGCGCGGTGATCTTCGGCAGCATCGGCCATCAGGTCGATTTCTTCGGGCGTGAACCACGAGAGCAATCGCTCATCGGCGCGCATGAAGATGGCACTATCGGTGTGGTGATGCTCGCGGCCCTTTGCCAGGCCCACATCGTGATAGGCCGCAGCCACCAGAAGCATGGTTTCATCCACCTCGGGATAAAACTTCGCCAGGCGGTGGCTAGTTTCCATCACCGCATGAGCGTGGTCGCGCTGGTGGCCAGCGTCGAAGTTATCGTAAAGCGGAACAATCTCGGTTTCAAGAAAAGCAACTATTTCGTCGTGGAAATTACGTATCATTTATGAGCGTTTAGATATTCAATAATGCCCTGCGCCGTGCAGGTGGTGCAGTCTTTGTCGGTGAGCATTTGCTTCAGACGGCTGTAGCCGTCGAGCATACGCTGGCGTTCGGTTGAATCCTGGAGCAAAGCCGTGAGATGGGCATCGACCGAATCGACGGTGCACAGGTGGAGCAGCAACTCAGGAATCACAGGGCTGTCGGTAATGAGATTTGGGAGCGTAACGTATTTTATTTTCAGAATATTCTTGTAAATATCATAAACAACCTTGCTGCCATAGGCGCGGTAGCATGCCACCTGCGGCGTGCCGATGATGGCCGCTTCCAGTGTGGCGGTGCCGCTGGTTACCAGTGCCACACGGGCATGATGCACCAATTCGAACGACTTGCCATAGAGCACCGGCACCTTAACGCCCAGCGGCTCGAGCACCTCATCGTAGAGATGCTGCGCAGTGCTAGGGGCGCCCGCAATCGCCATTTGATACTCAGGATGGCGCAAAGCCGCCTCCACCATGATGGGAAGATTGTCGCGAATCTCGCGTCGGCGCGAACCGGGCGCCAGCGCGATAATGGGACGCTCGTCGTCGAGCCCGTTCTCAGCCACAAAAGTGTTGAAATGGGTGAACTTCTCAGCCGCTTCAGCGATCTCCTTCACCGTGGGATTGCCCACATATTCCACCTCATAATCATGCTTGCGGAAGTATTCCTTTTCGAAAGGAAGAATAGAGAAAAGGCGCGTGATATAGCGCTTAATGTCCTTCAGGCGGCGCTCCTTCCACGCCCACACCTTGGGCGCAATGAAATAAAAGCAAGGAATGCCCAGCCCTTGAGCATACTTGGCAATCTTTAGGTTGAACGAAGGATAGTCGATGAGGATGATGGCATCAGGGCGGCCATCGGCAATGGCTTGCTTCGCCGTGCGCATAATGCCCAGGATGGTGGGCAGATGTTTCAGCACCTCCAGCACACCCATATACGCCATGTCGCGATAGTGGATGAGCGGCTGCACACCCGCTTGGGCAGCCATCATATCGCCACCGAGAAATTGGAACTGGGCATTACTGTCCTGGCGTTTCAGCGCCTCGATGAGACTAGCCCCATGAATGTCGCCACTGGCTTCGCCAGCAATGATAAAATATTTCATATCAATAATTTACTATAATTTACGAAAAATGGCTCGGAAGAAATTCACGCTCAAATACGCCACATAGAGCAGCCACAGCACGAAGGCCATGAAGCCCGAAGCAGAAGTGACGAGCGAAACCAGAATCACCACATTCATCACGATGCAAAGCAGCACCGAGAGCCAGTTGACGAGCGGCTTCTTCAGCATAGGCTTCTGCGAGAAGCGGTGCAGCGCGGCGTTGCGGCGCGACTTGTCGATGAGATGCGTGATAAGCAAAAGGATCAACGGAATGCCCATCGTGAAGGTCAAGAGGAAAATCAGGAACATTGCCACGATATATGGGCCTTGATTCATGCAGTGGTGCATGTGCCCCTCTTGAAAATCGTCGAACACCTCCCCCACCTCGATGGAGGCGGCGGTGTCAGGACGTTCCACCACTGCAGCCTTTTTCACCACAGCGATGCTGTCGATGGAATCGGCCACGGTCACCGAATCGACGACGGCTACCGCGGCTACGGTGTCGGCTGTATCGGGAGCGAATAATGTGTCGGCCGAGTCGACGGCCACAGCCATCGTGTCGATGCTATCGTGGTGGGGCGCCGAACCGCCGGCACACGAAGCCACAGGCAGCAGTGCCACAGCGACAGCCACCACCAGCACCAACGGAACCATCCATTTCATCTTTTTCATAACCACCATATTATCTAGAACGACGACGAACAAACCAGAACACCACCAGCACCAGCAAAGCAGCAGCGATACTGCCCATCAGCAGCCAATTGGTGGCCGAAGCCTCATCCTGCTGCGCCTCGGCTTGCTGAGCGGCATCAGCCTTGGCGGCCTCTTCCTCCTTTTGCTCGTCGATGAGCGCAGTGGTGGGTTCCTTTTCCTTATAAGTCACCTCCACAAGATTCACGGCATTGCCGCCGCAACCCTTGCGTCCCTGCGATGTGAGCACCACGAAACGGCCATCGGCCGAAATGTCGAGACCCACGGGATAAGAATCGATAGTGAGCGTGGCCACCTGCTTCATCGTGCGGGTATCCACCACGCAGAGTTGGCTCGCGCTATTGCAAGCCGCGAAAGCGAAATTTCCGCTGGGCGAGAGCGAAATCGTGCGCGCACCGCCGCCCACCTTGCAAGCCTCCCAGCCCGAAAGCGGCGCGGTTTTGCCAGTCATGCCCTTGATGGCCGCCTCCACCTTAGAAATCGCCACGCGCTGCACGATGCCCGCAGCATTGAGGCTAGCGTAGAGATAGCCATTTTTCACCACCAGGTGGCGCGCATTCGACACCCCCGTCAGACGGCCCACATAGGCCATCTTCTGCATATCGATCACAGCGATGCCACCAGCGCCGCCCATGCAGGCGATGAGCATGTAGTGATCGTCGGGCGTGAACACCGTGCCGCGCAGCAGATAGCCACTGTTCACGTCGCGGTCCACCTTCGTGGTCATACTCAGATTGAGCGTGAGTT
>JAUNCU010000243.1 GCA_030526455.1 Bacteroidales bacterium
TCCTTAACTTCTTAACTTCTAAAGGAATCATTTCTTCTTTTTGCCGCCTTTTGGGCCTCGTTTGAAGCCTCGTTCGTTGTCGCGGCGGGTGCGGCGCTCGTCGCGTTCGTCACGTTCGCGGCGATGGCCACGTCGGCGGTCGCCATGACGCTCTTTCGCGCCAAATTGCTGGCGACGGCGTTCCTTGCGGTTGAGTTTCACCTCGGTGCCTTCGGTTTCGCTGGCGTAGTTTTTGTCGAGCGAAGCCACCTCGGCATAGATGCGCTTACCGAAGAAATCGGCATTTTTCAGCGCCTTCACCACGCGCTTGGCATCGCCCTCGCGCACATCGAAGAGCGAATAGTTGGTGAGCAAGTCGATGCGGCCCAGGTCCACGCGTTCGCCATGGGTGTTGCGGTTCACCAGTTCGATGAGGCTTGGGGCGAAGAAGCCGTCGGCCTTACCGGCGTTCACAAACACACGCTCGTAGCCTTCCTCGGCTGTGCGGCAGTCCTTGTCGCGGGTGTTGTCGTATTTCGGTTTCTTTTCGCGCTTCTTTGCCTTTTCCTTCTCGGGCACATAGTCGAGTTCGGGCGCATCCTGGTAGTATTCCAGCAGGCGGTTGAATTCGAGCGAGAGCATGCGCTTGAGCAAGTCTTCGCTGTCGAGCCACGAGAGTTTTTTCAGCACCTGAGGCATGTATTCGGCAATGTCGTCTTCCTTCACCTCCACGTTTTCGAGGCGGTCGGCGAGATTGAAGAGTTGCTTTTCGATGATGGCATTGGGCTTGGGCACCTCGCAGCGCTCAAATTGCTTGCCCATGTGCTTCTCGATGTCGCGCAACTTGTTGCGTTCGCGGCTGTGAATCAGCGCGATCGACACGCCCGTCTTGCCAGCACGACCCGTGCGGCCGCTGCGGTGGTTGTACACGGCATTGTCGTCGGGCAGACTGTAACTGATGATGTGGGTGAGGTCGTCCACGTCGAGGCCGCGTGCTGCCACATCGGTGGCCACGAGCAGTTGTAGATTGCGCTCGCGGAACTTCTTCATCACCGCATCGCGCTGCGCCTGCGAGAGGTCGCCGTGCAGGGCGTCGGCATCGTAGCCGTCCTCCATCAGATGGGTGGCGATTTCCTGTGCCGAGGCGCGGGTGCGGCAGAAGATGATGCCATACACGCGAGGCAGATAGTCGCAAATGCGCTTCAGTGCCAGGTATTTATCGTTGGCGCGCACCATGTAGTAGATGTGGCGCACGTTGGCCGAACCTTCGTTGCGGGCGCCAATCATGTATTCCTGTGGATTGCGCATATAGTTTTTGGCGATATTCGCGATTTCGGGTGGCATGGTGGCCGAAAACATGAGCATCTTGCGAGTTTCGGGCACATGCTCGAGGATGTTGTTGATGTCGTCCACGAAGCCCATGTTGAGCATTTCATCGGCCTCGTCGAGAATCACCGTGTTCACATTCTCCAGGTTCACCTCGCCGCGCTTAATCAGGTCGAGCAGGCGGCCCGGGGTGGCCACAATGATTTGCACACCCTTGCGCAGGGCGCGAATCTGCACCTCGATGCTGCTGCCGCCATACACGGGCAGAATGCGGAGGCCATCGACGTATTTAGCGTAGTCGTTCAGGTCGTTGCACGTCTGCATGCAGAGTTCTCGGGTGGGGTCGAGAATGATGGCTTGTGTTGCCTTCAGCGAAGTGTCCACGCGCTGGAGCGTAGGCAAGCCAAATGCGGCGGTCTTGCCAGTACCAGTCTGTGCAAGTCCCACTACATCAGAGTCTTCGTTGAGCAAATGTGGAATTACTTTTTCTTGGATGGGCATAGGTGCCACGTAGCCCAGTTCGGCGATTGCTCGCAACAGATCCTCGCGGACCCCTAAATCTTGGAATGTCGTCATATATTATCGTTTGAGCCTGCAAAGTTACGAAAAAAATCGGTAACTTGCAAAGGGTCAACGAGTCAACGAGTGTGATGGCCGGAGGTTCCGGAATTTCCGGAGCCTCCGGACTGTGGGTGGAGGTTGCAATTTTTATGGGAAAAATGGTGGATTTTTTTGGTTTTTTCGGTGATTTGGTTTACTTTTGTGGCATAGTCTTATGTAGCACTAAACCTGTTTATTTTTAATTACTTACAACAATCTTAACAAAATGTGGTTATGAAAACAATTCTACGAAACCTTTGTTTGCCCATCATCGCGATAGCCTTGATGGCAATGGCTCCACAGAAATCGTGGGCGCAAGATGTAGCATCGGTCACCATTGCTGGCGCTACCAGTAATTACACCAGCATCAACGATGCCTTTGCAGCGGCTATGGCGGCTGATACCGCTACGCTGAAATTGCTCGCCAATGTTGAACTTCCTCAAACCACTTACCTTGTGTTTACGAGCGGAAAGGTGACGCTCGACCTCAACGGCAAGTGTATTTCTGCATCCAGTTCGTCGGTTATTACCTTGACTGGTGGCCAACTCTTCATCACCGACTTCACTGAAGCCCAGGAGGGCAAGTTGCAAAACTCTGGTGGTAATGCTGTGTATGCCTCCTATGGCACATTGGCCATCAATGCCGGTACCTACATTGCCCCATGTGCGCTCAACACAACCTCTTATGCCAACGTATCGCTCTCGGGCGGTAGGTTTAAAGGCTCCAGTTACGCAATCTACACCATGGGCAAATCGGGCCTGGCATCGAATTGTTGCTACTACGACGCCGCCACTGGCGACGAACTCTTCGATTATACCGACATGCCCATCGCCAACATCAACCGCATTGTGGCTAATGATGTGATTGTGAAGCGGGTGACCGCTAAAGCCATTGTTACTATCGATGGCGAAGAAACTGGTTACCTTGATGTGAGCCAGGCTATTACCGATGCGAAAAATGCAGAAAAGGCTACCGTTAAACTGCTTGCCAACTACAAGGTGCAGAATGGTTATGGCTTGCAATTTGAAAAAGGCAACGTCACGCTCGACCTCAATGGCAAAAACATTGCTACCTATTATGCACAATCGATTCTCGTGAATGGCGGCACGCTCACCATTATCGACAGCAGTGAAGGCCAAGGCAGCAAGGTGGACAATAAGAGCGGTTACTGCCTGAAGGCTACATCGGGCACGCTCAATGTGGCTGCGGGCACGTTTACAGCGCCCGAGGGCAACTATCTCACCACTCCAGCCAGTGGCAAATTCACAGGCGGACGTTTCACGTGCGACCTTTACTCCAGCAACTATGCACTCTTCACTTCTGGCTTCTCGGCCCTGGCACCAGGCTATGCCTACTTCGACCCCAGCACCGGCGATTTGCTGGAAGATTCCCAAGCGCATCCTGTCTTTCAAAAGGACGTGGATTCTCCTGCTCTCGACATCACCGTGCGCCGTGTGGAAGTGCCTACCGCTATCACCGACGTCACCGCCGCCGCTCAGGCTAAGGCAGTGAAGATGATTGAAAACGGCCAAGTGGTAATCATCAAAGACGGCAAGAGATTCAACATCACGGGCGCTGAAATCAAGTAAGGCCTCAGGATTCCATCCATAAAAAAAGCCTCGCAAATGCGGGGCTTTTTTTGTGGGGGAGGCTGTCCGAAAACTCGACCTGCTACCATAACTGACCCTCTCCGAGGCTCACCTGACTTCGTCACTCAAAAAAGTGCATTTTTTCAACCTGTTGATAAACAGTATT
>JAUNCU010000018.1 GCA_030526455.1 Bacteroidales bacterium
TTAGTCTTTTAGTCTAAAATAAAATCCACCGACGCGTTGATGATTCGGTGGATTTTTTTAGTTGAACATATCGTCGATGGCCGATTGGTCTTCAGCCGCTAGGGCTTCTTCGGCCGATAGCACGTCGTCGCCGTTGCGCTCCACTATCACGCCGCCTTCGTTGTCGTAGATTTTGTCTTCACACATCTTGAAGTCGCTCGGGATGAGGAATTTCGCTCCTTCGTCGTATGGTAGTTCTTTGCTGTTGAACACCTTCCGCATAAATTTGCCGAAGATTGGTAGCGCCGCTGCCGCACCCTGGCCTTCACCGGTGCTCTGGAAGTGGATGTAGCGGTCTTCGCCACCAAACCACACGCCACACACGAGTTCGGGCGTGAAGCCCACCCACCATGCATCGGCATTGTAGTTGGTCGTACCGGTCTTACCACACACGTCGCCCTTGAAGTTGTAGGCGCTCAGACGGCGACCCGTACCGCGGGTCACTACGCCTCGCAGCATTTCCACCATGCGGTAGGCCGATTCCTTGCTGATGGCTTGGTTTTGCTTGGGGAAGAATTCGGCGATCACATTGCCGCGGTTGTCGCATATGCGGCTCACCATCACGGGCAATGGGCGCTGGCCATAGTTGGCGAAGGCTGAGTAGGCCGACACCATCTCGAGTAGCGAAATTTCGCACGAACCGAGCGCCAGCGTGAGCGTGGTGTCGAGTTTGGTGGTGATGCCGAAGTCGTTATGCAGCGCGTCCACGAGCGCGGGAGCGCCTAAGCGGAGCAGAATTTGTGGCGGAATCCAGTTGCTCGACACGGCGAGTGCATCGCGCAATTGTGGATGCATGCCCAGGCCGTGGGAGCCGCCCTTTGGCTGCCACTTGCCGAAGCCGTTGGTGGAGTTCTCGAAGTCGGTGCTGCAGGGGTGGAATCCGTTCTGCATGGCGAGCGAGAACACGAATGGCTTGGCGGTAGAACCAATCTGGCGGGCACCGGTCGACACCATGTCGTATTTGAAGTGCTTGAAGTCGGGGCCGCCCACGTAGGCTTTCACCTTACCCGAACGTGGGTCCATGGCCACCATACCGCAGCGCAGGAAGGTCTTCATATACATAATGGAATCGCGGGGCGACATCACACGCAGCGTTTCGCGGTCGGGCGAGTTCCAGTCAAATACGCGCATCTCCATCTTCTCGTCGAAAGCCTTGAGTATCTCCTCGTGGCTCTTTCCTTCGGCCTTCATGGCGCGATAGCGTTCGGAGGTGCGGATGGCGAGGTTGATGACGCGTTCCTTGGTGGCTGCCGACATTTCGTCGCGGTTGCGGGTGTAGGGGTCGGTGTAGCGACCGCCACACTCGTTGCGGAAGAAGCGTGCCTGTGCTTCCATCATGTGTTCGGTCACTGCCTCCTCAGCCATACGCTGCATGCGCGAGTCGACGGTGGTGTAGATTTTCAAGCCGTCACTGTAGATGTCCCAGTTGCGGCCATCTTTGCGTTTGTTTTTCTTGCACCAGCCGTAGATGGGGTTGTTGTCCCAGTTATATTTGTCGGCGTTGTAGGCGTTGATGTTGGAGTATTTTGATGGGTCGGGTTCGTCGGCCATGAGGATGCGGCGCAGTTCTTCGCGGAAGTATGGCGCGATGCCGTCTTCGTGGGTTTCCACTTTGTGCTCGTTGAGGATGAGCGGTGTGGCCTTCAGTGCCGCAGCCGATTCAGAGGTGAGCATGCCGGCCTTGTACATCTGGTCGAACACCACGTTGCGGCGTTCCTTCACGCGCTCGGGGAAGCGGAAGGGGTTGTAGTAAGAGGGGTTCTTACACATGCCCACGAGCGTGGCGGCTTCCTGCACGTTGAGGTCCTGTGGCTTTTTGCCGAAGTACACCCACGCCGCACTGCTGATGCCCACGGCATTGTTGAGGAAGTCGAATTGGTTGAAGTACATCTTCACAATCTCGTCCTTGGTGTAGAGGCGCTCGATTTTGATGGCGATGGCCCACTCGATGGGCTTCTGCAAAGCGCGCTCGAAGATGTTGGCCGATTCGGGCGAATAGAGTTGCTTGGCAAGTTGCTGGGTGATGGTACTGCCACCGCCGGCGCTGTGGTTGCCCATGATCACGCGCTTGATGATGGAGCGGAAAATGGCCTTCACGTCGATGCCCGAGTGCTCCTCGAAGCGCACGTCTTCGGTGGCCACGAGGGCGTCTTTCAGGTGGGGCGACATCTGTTCAAAGTCCACATAGGAGCGGTTGCCCTTGCTGCGGTAGAATTTGCCCATCTCCACACCGTCGCTGGTGTAGATGGCCGATGCATAGCGGTCGCGCGGGTGCATCAACTCTTCCACCGGCGGCATGTAGCCTATCACGCCGTTGTAGATGAGCACGGCAAGTATGATTACCAGGGCCAGGAATCCGGCCATCGACCACCACATGGCTTTCACGATGGTGCCGGTGTGGTTGCCTTTCGCTTTTTTGCTTTTCTTCGTCATATTACGCAGTCCCATAAATGTTATGTGTCGTGGGTAGGAATAATATTTATCCGATATTTTATTTCAATTCAAGATGCAAATATAACTCTTTTTGCCATAACACACACTATAAAACGCGCGAAAGATGCACTCTTGAAGTTTTTGCAATTATTTTTGCTCGCTTCGGTGCCATATTTCGGGAAAAATTCCTAACTTTGTTCTTTGAAATGACACTTAGGGCAATGCATAACCGTGATGCTGCGCCAGGCACTTTTTGCTTGGCAAGCGGGTTATCTTTTCTCTGCAAAGTGTGGTTTCGATTTATAACATGGAGTTTGATAGTCAACCGCCGGCACCGCTGCCACGATTGGCTATTTTTTTATCCCGATTTCACATAATTTCTCAATACATAATCATTTCATCGCTATTATGAACAAAAAAAGTTTGGTTTCAATTTCCGACCTCAGCAAGGAAGAAATTGTGGGCTTGCTGCAAAGAGCGGCCGAATTTGAGAAAAACCCCAACCAGCGCATCCTCGAGGGCAAGGTGGTGGCTACGCTGTTTTTCGAGCCTTCTACCCGCACCCGATTGAGTTTCGAGACCGCTGTGAACCGCCTCGGCGGACGCGTGATTGGCTTCAGCGACGCCAAGACGAGCAGCCAGTCGAAGGGCGAAACGCTCAAGGATACCATCATGATGGTGAGCAACTATGCCGACGTGATCGTGATGCGTCACCCGCTCGAGGGTGCAGCACGCTACGCGAGCGAAATCTCGCCTGTGCCTATCGTGAACGCGGGCGACGGCGCCAACCAGCACCCCTCGCAGACGATGCTCGACCTCTACAGCATCTACAAAACGCAAGGCACGCTCGACAACCAGGTAATCACCATGGTGGGCGACCTGAAATATGGCCGCACGGTGCACTCGCTCCTGGAGGCAATGCACTTCTGGAACCCTCGCTTCAATTTCGTGGCGTGCGAAGAACTGAAGATGCCTGAGAAATACAAGCGATTCTGCGACGAGCACGGTATCGCCTATCGCGAAACCACCGAGTTCTCGCAGGAGGTGATCAACGAAACCGACATTCTCTATATGACTCGCGTGCAGGGCGAGCGCTTTACCGATGTGCTTGAATATGAGCGCACAAAGAGTCTCTATACCCTCCACAACGCCATGCTCGAGAATAGCAAGCCTAATCTGAAGGTGCTCCACCCACTGCCTCGCATCACCGAAATCGACCAGGATGTGGACGACAACCCTAAGGCTTATTTCTTCCAGCAGGCGAAAAACGGTCTCTACGCCCGCCAGGCTATCCTGTGCCGCGCGCTGGGCATCGAATAATTTTTTCTATCTACAGAATATATTATCTCATTAAGTATTCACAAAATCATGGTAAAAGACAAGAAAGAACTGGCAGTGGCCGCTCTGCGTAACGGCACCGTCATCGACCATATCCCCAGCGAATCGCTCTTCCAGGTGGTTGATATGCTGGGCCTCCGCAATGTGACCACCAGTGTCACCATCGGCTTCAACCTCTCTAGTTCGGAGATGGGCAAGAAGGGTATCATCAAGATTGCCGACGTGGAATATCCCGAGGATGTGCTCAACCGCATCGCCCTGATCGCGCCCACCGCGGTGGTGAACATTATCAAGGACTACGATGTGGTGGCTAAGCGCCCTGTGTCGCTGCCCGACCAACTCTTCGACATCGTGAAGTGCCCTAACCCCAAGTGCATCAGCAACAACGAGCCTATGCGCACCCACTTCGAGGTGGTGGCCCACGCGCCGCTGCAGTTGCGCTGCCACTTCTGCGAATGCGTGGCTCCCGCATCTGAAATCACGCTGAAATAATCTCTGAATGAAGAAAATTATCAGCGAAAAATACCAAAGTTTCAAGACATTCCAGAAGGAGGGACGAAAAATCCCTCGCTCTGGAATGACGTTTCACAACTGCCCGGCGTGTGGGCGCGGCTTCTTCGGCAACTTCTGCCCCCACTGCGGCGAGAAGGGCGAGGTGAAGCGCTTCAGTATGAAGGAGATGGCAATCACCTCTTTCGTGAGCGTGGCGCGCCTCGACAATGCCCTGTTGCGCACCGCCGTCGAACTCTTCACGCGTCCTGGCTACCTCATCAGCCGCTACATCCACGGCCACCGCAAGATGTATGTGCCGCCGGTGAAGATTTTCCTCATCTCTTTCCTGCTGCTGGGCATCCTTAAGTTTGCCCTGCCGCATGCGGCCGACGCTATCCAGGAATCCGACTTCTTCGACTGGGCCAATTTCGCTAAGATGCTCACGGCTTTCATTGGCGAGAATGTGATGCACTACGTAGTGGCCATGAGCACATGGCTCGATTCGCAGCCCTGGGCGGAGCAAATCTATTACCTGCCCTTCCAGATGGCGGCGCTGATGCTGGTGTTTCGCAAAACGCGGTTCCGCCTGAGCGAAAACACGCCCAACTGGGCCGAAGCCTTCGTGCTGCTCATCTACAGCGACGCCCTGGAGACGATGGCCGCCATCGCCCTCTACCCCTTCGGGCTCGACGACGAAACCGACATCCTGTGGTTTGTCTACATGGTGGTGATTCTGCACCAGATGTTCCGCATCGGCTGGCTGAAGGCGCTGTGGCGCACGGCGCTGGTGGCGCTGCTCATGACCGTGTTCCTCATGGTGCTGGTGATGGCGGTTGCGCTGGCCATGATTATTTTCAACCACGCCTTCTAGGCGGCGTGCCGCAATCGAGCAAGCGGATAGCGGGCATTTTTCATTTTGCCATCCCAAAAACATTTCCTATCTTTGTAACTCACAAAACAAAGGCTTCTGCACTATGAAACAGAATTGGCGTCCTGGCACTATGGTGTATCCGCTTCCGGCGGTGCTGGTCACTTGTGGCAGCACCGAGGAGGAATACAATGTGTTTACCGCAGCATGGACTGGCACCATTTGCTCCGACCCCGCCATGTGCTATGTGTCGATACGCCCTGAGCGCCACAGCCACGGCATCGTGACGCGAAACATGGAATTCACCATCAATCTCACCACAGCCTCTCTGGCACGCGCCACCGACTGGTGCGGCGTGCGTTCGGGGCGCGACTTCGATAAGTTTAAGGAAATGAACCTCACGCCTCTGAAGGGTGTGAAGGTGTCGTGCCCTTTCCTGGAGGAGGCACCCATGAGCATTGAGTGCCGGGTGAAGGAGATTGTGAAACTGGGCACCCACGACATGTTCATAGCCGAGGTGCTCAACGTGATTGCCGACGACCGCTACATCGACCCCGAAACCGGTGCCTTCAGCCTCGAGAAGGCGGGCATCATGGCTTATTGCCACGGCCAGTACTACACCCTGGGCGAGCGATTGGGGAAATTCGGATGGAGTGTGCAGAAGAAGAAAGCAAAAAAACTTAACCCTAAAAAGAAATAACTATGTTCCAAGACAACGAAATCTTCAGTATTATCGAGCGTGAAAACCAGCGCCAACTCAAGGGCATGGAACTGATCGCTAGCGAAAACTTCGTGAGCCCACAAGTGATGCAGGCCATGGGCAGTTGCCTCACCAATAAGTATGCCGAAGGCTACCCCGGCCACCGCTACTACGGCGGTTGCCAGTGTGTGGACGAGAGCGAAACCATCGCTATCGAGCGCATCAAGCAACTCTACGGCGCCGAATATGCCAATGTGCAGCCTCACTCGGGCGCTCAGGCCAATATGGCGGTGTTCCTCGCTTGCCTCAAGCCTGGCGATAAGTTCATGGGCCTCAACCTGGCCATGGGCGGTCACCTCTCTCACGGTAGCCCAGTGAACTTCTCGGGTATGATGTTCCAAGACTGCGAATACGACGTGCGCGAAAGCGACGGCCTCGTGGACTACGACATGATGGAGGAAGTGGCACTGCGCGAACAGCCTAAACTCATCGTGGGTGGCGCCAGCGCCTACAGCCGCGACTGGGACTACGCTCGCATGCGCGCCATCGCCGACAAGGTGGGCGCTCTGCTGATGATCGATATGGCTCACCCCGCTGGCCTCATCGCTGCCGGATTGCTCGAAAATCCGCTGAAATATGCCCACATCGTTACCTCTACCACCCACAAGACTCTCCGTGGTCCTCGTGGCGGTATCATCTTGCTGGGCAAGGACTTCGACAATCCTTGGGGCAAAACCACTAAGAAGGGCGTGGTGAGAAAGATGTCGTCGCTGCTCGACTCGGCCGTATTCCCCGGTGTGCAGGGCGGTCCGCTCGAACACGTGATCGCTGCTAAGGCTGTGGCTTTCGGCGAAGCACTCCAGCCCGAATTCAAGACTTATCAGCAACAGGTGAAGACCAATGCCGCCGTTATGGCTCAGGCATTCGTCGACAAGGGCTACAAGATTTGCTCTGGCGGCACCGACAACCACTGCATCCTCATCGACCTCCGCACCAAGTTCCCCGAACTCACCGGTAAGGTGGCTGAAAACGCGCTCGTGGCTGCCGACATCACCGTCAACAAAAACATGGTGCCCTACGATTCACGCAGCGCATTCCAGACTTCAGGCCTCCGCGTAGGCACCCCAGCCATGACCACCCGCGGCGCTAAAGAAGACCTCATGCCCGAAATCGTGGAACTCATCGACACCGTGCTCCACAACCCAGAAAGCGAAGCCAACATCGCCGCCGTACGCGAAAAGGTAAACGCCATCATGAAAGATTACCCCATCTTCGCCTGGTAATAAAGCAAGAAAAGAAAAAGAAAAGAAATCTCAAAACTCTCAACGCTTGGCTCAAAAAAAGGCCAAGCCTGAGAGTTTTTTTTTCACGAAGCAAATACTCAGCACTATAGCGCCTGAAATCACCAAAAAGAAAAGAAAGAAGCCCCCAAAAATCTTCCACAGCATGGCGAAATTGAAATATATAAATGATAATATCCTGTTCAAAATCCGGGAAAGCCAAGCACAACTCCCCCCTGTCCTGCGGAGATCACAGCAAGCCAATTACCGGGAGGGCTATTTCTCGATCACCATCAACACCCGGCAGCGGCGCCCCTTGCTCGGCGCCATACGCGAAGGCGCTTTCCACCCCTCTAAGGTGGGCGCTGCAGTGGAGAAATGCTGGCTAAAGATTCCCGAATTCTACCCGCAGGCCACGCTCATCGCCCATCAGGTGATGCCCGAGCACTTCCACGGCCTGCTCCACCTCTGCCCCACCAAAACCGATGCCCGCCTCATAGGCAGCGAGGCTGCCCACCTGGGGCGCATCATTGGCGGTTTCATGATTGGCTGCACCCACGCCTACTGGGATGTGCTGGGCATCGAATGGCGCCAGTGCAAAAACGCTTCCTCCCTCGAGCCTTTCCACCCCAATGCCGATCACCACGCCAGCGCCCAAGGCCCCGCCCTTTTTGAGCGAGGGTACAACGATGTGGAGCCCATCACCGAAGAAGACATCGCCACAAAAATCCAGTATATCCACGCCAATGTGGAGCGCCGCCAACTCAAGCGCGACCACCGCGACGCCTTCACCATCACCCGCCATGCACGCAGCCGCAGTTGGACCGAGGAGCACATCAAGCGTGCCTTCCTGCCCGACCGCAACTACGGCCGCAACCACGACACCATAGAGGAAGCATGGCAGCAAATCAAGCCCTTGCTTCTCTATCATCCACAAGGCTTTCCCGTGCTCGACTGGATGGGCAGCCGTGCCCTGCTCGAAGCCCAGACGAAGGTGCCCCTCATCTGCCACCGCGCCGACGCCGAGCGTTTCGAGCAGCAGAAGCAGGCCACGCTCAATGCCGCCCGAGCAGGTGCCGTCGTGGTCACTGCTTGCATCAGTGCCAAGGAAAAAGAAATTGTGAAAGCGCTGCAGCAGGAAGGGCTCCCCATTATTGCCGTGATGCCCGACAGCGGTTTCGATGCCCTCTACAGGCCGTCGGGCCACGCCTTCTACGCCTGTGCCGAGGGACTGCGCCTCGAAATCACGCCATGGATCCACAAGGCCCAGCAAAGCCGCGATGAAGAGCGGCGCCCCATCAGCCGCACCCTCTGCCTGGTGGCCAACCAACTCGTACTCACCATCGCCACCGCCCCCGACGGCTGGTGGAAATAATCTCTCTCCCGCCCAAGAATAACGAGCGGCCTCCTCACCCATCGTGAGAAGGCCGCTCTTTTATCATCTTATTGCTGAAAAGCCCATCAATGCTCGCTCTTGTCCCACTCGGGGATAGCGAAGCGGGAGCCGGTTTCGTCCACCAGGTGTTTCTTCACCTTCTCGCCATAGCCGGGGCGAGTGAATTCGGTCTTGAATCCGCCTTTCTTGAAGAGGAATTTCCCGTCTTTTTCCTTCTTGCACAGGCCGTCGTTGTATTTCACTATCAGTTTGGTGGCGAGGTTGCGCCATGCGCTGAGCATCTGCGCGCCTTTCTCGTTGCTGTAGGCGGTGAGATGAGCCACTGCCTGGTAGGGGTTCACGCTCTGCAGCGCCAGTGCCTCGGCCTCGATGCGGGGCTGAGCGGCGAGGTAGTCGGCCTCAAGCGAATCGCGCACGGCTGCCAGCGTGGGCATCATCATGCTGTAGCGAGGATACACCATGTTGCTCACCCAGTTGCACACCCAGAAGGCGTTGTCCATCGAGAAGGTGACGGCGTCGCAGCCTTCTTCCTTGTAGCAGGCGGGCACGTCGGTGTTGCAGCAATACACGGGGGTGAAGGGCACCATGTTGCTGTCGTCGTTGGCAAACCACAGCACGCCGCCCACCTCGCGTGGCATGTGGGCACGCATCTGCCCTATCCACACGAAGGCGCTCTGCTGGGTGGAGATGGGGCGCTCGTTGAAGTATTTCTTGCCGTCCACTTCGTAGGAAAGTGGTGTGGGGCGATATGGCGCCTCGTAGATGCCCTGCCCAGGGTCGTTGTCGAGTGCCATGGGAGTGCCTTCGTAGTGGTCGCGCAGCACGGCCAGCACATCCTTCACGCCCAGTTTCTTGTTGGGCACCACCCACAGTGGCATAGGCTCAGCCTCTGGATTCTCGCCCATGGCATAAGGCAGATATTTGTCGAAGCCGTCGGCATAGTGGTTGAAGAAACTCCACACACGGGCTTCACAATAGCGCAGTTTGCCGAAGTCCACGGGGCTGTAGGCCTTCGAGAAACTGAAGTCGGCATCCTTGCCGCTGTACCAACCCTTAGCGCGGGCGAAACTGATGCAATTCTTTGAATACATCACATTCTTCTTGTCCTTCTGGTCGAAGCGGTGGATGCGGGTGTGATTAGCGTGAGCGCTGATGGCATTGTCGGGGATGCGCACAGCCACCCAAGCCACACTCTTGCTGCCCGCGCCACAGCCCACCATTTCCATAATCCACGCCTCGTTAGGGTCGCAGATGGTAAACGACTCGCCGCTGCTGTTGAAGCCATAGGTTTCGGCGATGGTCGTCATCACCCCGATGGCCTCGCGAGCCGTCTTCGAGCGCTGCAGCGCCACATTCATCAGGCTGCCGTAGTCCATAATGCCGGTGGTGTCGACCAATTCCTCGCGACCGCCAAAAGTGGTTTCGCCTATGGTCACCTGCCATTCATTCATGTTGCCCACCACATTATAGGTAACGGCCGCCTCGGGAATTTCGCCATGATACTCACGGCTGTCGCGGTCGTAAATCTTACGCATCTCCCCAGGCGCATGCTTAGCCGCCGGAAAGTGGTACATAGGGTGGAAAGTGCCATAAGAGTCGCAACTGTAGGTACACATCACCGACCCATCCACACTAGCATCCTTGCCCACGATCACACTCGTGCAGGCCGCACTGTAGGCGGCCACTCCAAGTGCCACCGCCAAGAAAGCAAAAATCTTCTTCATATCATAAATAATCATTAGTAATATCAAAAAAAATCACCCACAAAAATACAAAAAATCACCCAATCCCCACCACCGCCAGAAAAAAAAGGCGAGCAAAGCAAGCCTAATCCCCCACCCCGCCATCAAAAAAGGCAAGCAAAGCGCCACTGTTTTAGCCGCTTGTGGCGGCTAATCCCGTAAGGCGAGCGAAGCAAGCCTAAGCCCCCAGCCCAGCCACAAAAAAATGAGGGATAACGACCCGCGGCCATCATCCCTCACTCCTGTGGGTGAAGTTTTTAATAGTTATTTCAACTTTTCGGCAAGTTCGGCTCCCGCCTTGAATTTCACCACCTTCTTTGCAGGAATTGTGATTTTTGCGCCAGTGGCAGGATTCACGCCTGCACGTTCTGCCTTTTCCTGCACTGCGAGTGTGCCAAAGCCCACTACCGAAATCTTGTCGCCCTTCAGCAGGGCGGTTTGCATCACTTTCACTGCAGCCTCTACCGCAGCCTTTGCCTGAACTTTACTGATTCCAGCCTCAATCGCGATGCCATTGATCAATTCTGTTTTGTTCATAAATGATAAAGGTTGATTGGTATAGAATAAAAAATGATAGCGCAAATTTAAGCCTTTGTATTCAAATTCACAACACTACAGCCCACACAAGGGCAAAAAAATGTTTAATAGTGTTATCCACCACGGCTCAAAAGCGCTTTACTCAACTTTTTTTCTTAATTTTGTAGATTAAAATCACGGGGGCGGTGCGCGTTGCCCGCCTCGCTAAAAATGTTACAATTATGGCTTATGCTAACGCTCGAGGCTCGTTCCTCGATTCAATACCCACCATCACCAAAAATTTGATCATCATCAATGTGCTGATGTGGGTCGCCACGCTCGCCCTGCAGAGCCGTGGCATATACCTGGAAAAATGGCTCGGCTTGCACTACTGGCAGGCTTCCGACTTCATGCCATGGCAGGTGGTGAGTTATATGTTCATGCACGACAGTTCCAGCATTTCGGGCGGCTTGCTCCACCTGGGCTGCAACATGTTCAACATCTACATGTTTGGCTCTCTGCTTGAGCGCATGCTCGGGGCTAAGCGCTTCATCATCTACTTCTTCACCTGTGGCATCGGTGCCGCCGTGGTGCAGGAACTGGTGTGGCACTTTACCTGGATGAGCGACTTCGCCGCCAATCTCCGCACCGCCTCGGGCGCCATCCCTTCGGTGGCTGAGGTGCAGCAAAGCATCGCCGCTGCCGACCCCACCGTGCTGGGCTTTATGCGCGAATTCTTGAACCTCCACATCACCGTGGGTGCTTCGGGCGCGGTGTTCGGCCTACTGCTGGCCTTCGGCATGTCGTTCCCCAATTTGAAAATGTTTATCATCCCGTTCCCCTTCCCCATCAAGGCAAAGTGGATGGTGATTGGCTACGGCGTGTTTGAACTCTTCTGCGGCACCCAAGGCATGATGAGTGGCGTGGCCCACTTCGCCCACCTCGGTGGCATGCTCTTCGGCATTTTCCTCATTCTCTACTGGAAGCGCACTGGCGTGATTCGCACCAATGAATATATTTAACCAAATATCAGCAAAATACCGCTCCAGCGGCGCCTTGATGCGGCTGGTGATGGTGAATGTGGGCGTGTTTCTTGCCATACGCCTCGCCGCCATCGTGCTCTATTTTGCCGGCATCAGCAGCGCTATGATGCTCTCGTGGATCGAGGTGCCTTCAAGCGCGGCGATGCTCCTGCGCAGGCCATGGACGGTGTTCACCTATATGGTGGCGCACTACGACCTGCTCCACATTCTCTTCAACATGCTGTGGCTCTACTGGATGGGCCGCCTTTTCATGGAATATTTCCGCGCTAAGCAACTGGTGGCGCTCTACGTGATGGGCGGACTGGGCGGCGCGGCCATATATGTGCTGGGCTATGCCCTGCTGCCGGTGCTCGGCGGCCAACTGGCGTTCCTCATCGGCGCCTCGGCATCGGTCATCGCCATCGTGGCGGCGATGGCGGTGTATGCTCCGCAATACCGTGTGAATCTGTTCTTCCTCGGCCCTGTGTCGCTCAAGTGGCTCGCCCTGGGCGCTGTGGTGCTGATGGTGCTGAGCACCGACCCCACGCAGATGGGCGGACAACTCTCCCACCTGGGCGGTGCCTTGGTGGGCGCGCTCTACGGCTGGCAGATGCGCCGTGGCCACGACATCACGGCATGGCTCAACCGCCTCTTCGACGCCGTGGCTAACCTCGCGAAACCTCGCCCCCGCAAGAAGGGTGTGGGCAATCCCGTGGGCGGCAAGGCTTACCACTACCAGCAAAGCAGCCAGCAGGAGCGCGCGAAGCAGCCCTCTCACGCCGCTCCCACCGAGGCCGAAATCGATGTGATTCTCGACAAACTCAAGCGCTCGGGCTATGCCGCGCTCACCGAGGACGAAAAAGCCACGCTCTTCCGCGCCTCGGGCAAGAAATAGCCTCGCGCCACGTTATATATATAGTATAAAGAAATGTTGATATGAAACCCGAAAAGAAGTCATATTTGCGCCACGCGCTGAAGGTGGGTGCTATCGTGCTTACGATGGTGCTCTCGGCGCTCACGGTCTATGCCGCCTATTCGGGCACCATACATCCGCAGCGCAGCCTCATCGCCCCCATGGCGGCGCTGGCGTTCCCGTTTATCCTCGCCCTGGAGGTGGCCACGGGCCTCGTTTGGCTCATCGCGCGCCGCTGGCGCTGCTCGCTCATCGTGTGGGTGGCTGTGCTCATCGCATGGCCTTCGGTGAGGGTGGTGAGTCCGCTCAATGTGTTCCCCCACGCCTACACGCCCGCCGAAGACTCCACCAAATTCAAGGTGCTCACTTTCAATGTGGAGAATTTCAAGGTGGCTTATTATGCCGACAAGAAGCGCTCGCTGAAGGCGGGCGAGGCCACCGCGCGCTACATCATGGAGCAGGACGCCGACGTGGTGCTCCTGCAGGAGGCGTCGCTCTCGGCCGACTTCAACAATCTGCCCTTCATGGATTCTATCAAGAAGGTGTACCCTTACCGCGACCACGGCTACCACGACCAGGTGATTCTCTCGAAGCACCCCTATGAGGCGGTGGTCGACGATTCCATCAAAAACGGCTTCGCCTCGCCCGACGACCCGCTGAACAACTACCACTTCTTCGCCCGCGCTTTCGACGTGCAGATTCCGGGCCACAAGGTGCGCATCTTCAATCTCCACCTCCACTCGCTGCTGCTGAGCAACGACGACCGACAGTTCTACGTCGACCTCACCAAACTCAAGCAGAAGAACGACACCGAGGCCACGAAGAAGGCGGGCAAGACGCTGCTGGCGAAAATCAACGAGGCGTTCTGCCACCACGCACAGGAGGCTACGCTGCTGAGGCGTATCATCAACCAGAGCGATGCCAATGTGATCGTGTGCGGCGACTTCAACGATGTGCCCACTTCTTATGCCTACCGCACCATCATGGGCCACGACATGACCGACGCCTGGGTGAAATGCGGCTTCGGCCCCACCGTCACCTATCACATGAGCCGCCTCTTCTTCAAAATCGACCACATCCTCTATCGCGGCGACATGGAGGCCACCGAAATCCACCGCCACAAGGCGGGCGAGAGCGACCACTATCCGCTGGTGGCCACTTTTGTGTGGAAGCGATGATGAGGGGGCTTAGATATGAGAAAAATCTTTACTTAATAAATATTTCATAATGAATAAGTTATTTTTATCAATCATTGCGGCAGGCTGCTTGGCTATGCCAGCCGCAGGAGCAAAAAAGAAAACTGTGAAACAGGAAAATCCATTCTTGGCTCCCTACACCACTCAGTATGGGATTCCTCCATTTGAGCAAATCAAGATCGCTCACTATCTTCCCGCGCTGGAAGAAGGTATCCGCCAGCACAACGAGGAAATCAACGCCATCGTTGTGAAGCGCTCTCGTCCCGACTTTGAAAACACTGTGCTCGCCCTCGACATGAGCGGCGATGTGTTCAACAAGGTGAACTTCGTGTTTGGCACGCTCAACGGCACCGACGCCACTCCCGAAATGCAGGAACTCGCGAAGAAACTCTCGCCCATGATCACCGCCCACAACGATGAGGTGTTCATGAACCAGATGCTCTTCGAGCGCATCAAGGATGTTTACGACCACGCCGACGAACTCGGCCTCGACAAGGTGCAACGCCGCCTCACCGAGAAATACTACAAGCGCTTCGTGCGCAACGGCGCCCTGCTGAGCGCTGCCGACCAGGACACGCTCAAGAGCATCAACTCGCGCCTGGCTTCGCTCATGCTGAGTTTCGAAAATAATGTGATGAGCGAAATCGCTGGCAATATGGTGGTGGTCGACGACAAGGCTCGCCTCGCTGGCCTGCCTCAGAGCACTATCGACGCTGCCGCAAAACTGGCCGCCGACAAGGGTATGCCTGGCAAGTGGGCGTTCACCGCTGCTGCCTCTACTCGCCTCGCTGTGCTGAGCAGCGCCGACGACCGTGCTCTGCGCGAAGAAATGTACAAGACCTACATGGCTACTGCCAACCGTGGCAACCAGTACGACAACAGCAAGAATATCAACGAAATCTTGAAACTGCGCCAGCGCAAGGCTAAACTGCTGGGCTTCGAAACTTTTGCCGACTATGCTATCGCTCCTGTGATGGCTAGCAAGGTCGACGCCGCCGAAAAACTCCTCCTCAGCATCTGGGAACCCGCTGTGAAGAAGGTGGAAGAAGAAGTGGCCGATATGCAGAAGTATGCCGACGCCCACGGTGCCAACTTCAAAATCGAGGCGTGGGACTACTATTACTACGCCGACAAGGTGAAGGCTGAAAAATACAACTTCAGCGAAGACGAAGTGCGCCAGTATTTCCAAATCGACAACGTGGTGGAAAAGGGTCTCTTCTGGCTCGCCAACAAACTCTACGGCCTCACTTTCACCAAGATGCCTAAGGCACCTAAGTATAATCCTGAAGTTACCGTCTACGACGTGAAAGACGCTCAGGGCAAGCACATCGCCGTGTTTATGACCGACTACTTCCCACGCCCAGTGAAGGCACAAGGCGCTTGGATGATGGAAATGAACCAGGCCTACGACTTCGGCGGAAAGAGCGAGCGACCCATCATCTACAATGTGGGCAGTTTCACTCCTCCCACTAAGGAAATGCCTTCGCTCCTCACTCTCGACGAACTCGAAACCGCGTTCCACGAATTTGGCCACGCACTCCACGGCATGCTCACCACCGCACCTTACAAGGGCCTCGAAGGCACCAACATGGACCGCGACATGGTGGAACTCCCATCACAACTCAACGAACACTGGCTCCTCGTGCCTGAAGTGCTCAAGAGTTACGCTAAGCACTACAAGACTGGCGAAGTGATTCCACAAGAACTTGTGAACAAACTCATCGAATCAAGCAAGTTCAACCAGGGCTTCGCCACCACCGAACTCGTGGGCGCTGCCCTGCTCGACATCGAATGGCACAAGGTGAACTGGTGTGAAAACATCGATGTGAAGGGCTTCGAAAACTACATCTCACGCAAACTCGGCAAGCCTTCTATCATCGAATATCGCTACCGCAGCCCTTACTTCAAGCACATCTTCGGCAGCGACGAGTATGCTTGCGGCTACTACACCTACCTCTGGGCTCAGGTGCTTGAAGCCGACGCTTGGAACCGCTTCGAAGAAGAAGGTCCATTGAACACCAAAACTGCCGCCGACTATCGCAAATACATCCTCGAAGCAGGCGACACCGAAGACGCAATGACCCTCTACAAAAAATTCCGCGGCCAAGAACCAAACGCCAACGCCCTCCTCCGCCTCCGCGGCCTCAAGTAAGAAATTAGAAATTCTGTTTTTTAAAATCTAAAATAGCAAGAGAGAAGAGACTGCCCACCAGCCTCTTCTCTCTTTTTTCACACAGCCGCCTACTCCACGCCATTCCCCTCCCATCGACACATTCTTTCCCTAGAAAAAGGAAACTTTTTCAAAATCTTTCCTAAATTTTGGGAAACTTTTTGTAATTTTGTACAAAAATTAGAGACTGCTATGAAAAAGGAACTATTCAAATCGCTCATTTTGCTTAAGCAAAGTGAAATTCCATTCAATGTGATCGAGCGCGATGTGGAATTACCTCTCAATCGTGGTAAGATAATCACAATACCGGGAGTGAGACGCTGCGGAAAATCCACAATGATGGAGATTGCCATCAATCATTTAGTGGAAAGCGGCGTTGCAAAAGAGCGTATCCTTTGGCTGGGTTTTGACGATGAGCGTCTCACCGACCTGTCGGTGGATGAATTCGACGACATCATCAGCGCCTATATGGAATTGTATCCCCACATCTCAATTAAAGATGTGTATATGTTTTTCGATGAAATACAACTTGTCGAGAAATGGGAATATTTTGTGTTACGCCTATTCAAATCCTACTGCAAAAACATATATGTGTGCGGAAGCAATGCCACCATGCTTTCCACCGAACTCGCTTCGGTATTGAGAGGATACCCTTTAGAGTTTGCCACCACCACGCTATCATTCAAGGAATATTGCACTTTCTTGAACATCCCCGTAGCGACTACATTGGAGCAAGACAAAGCCCGAATGAGGATGGCGTTCAAGGAATTTAACTCATCAAGTTCTTTCCCTGAAGTGGTGCTCACAAAGAGCAAAAGCGAACAGACAAAAATCCTTCAGACCTACTTCAGCACCATGATTATGAAGGACTTGATTGAGCACTACAAAACCTCCAACATCGAAATAGTGAAATATTTCGCAAAAAGAATAATGACCAACATATCGAAGCCCACTTCTATCAACAGCATTTACAACGATATCAAATCGCAAGGATTGAAAGTGAGCAAAAACGACCTGTACCTATGGGCTAACTACCTGTGTGGCATTTTCCTGTTGGCTCGCATCCCTAAATACACCAAATCTATCATCAAAGAGCACAACTCGCTCGACAAATACTACTGCGTGGACAACGGCCTGCGAAACGCTGTGCTTCTGCCACAAAGCGAAGACGACGGGAAACTGCTCGAAAACAACGTGTTTCAGCATCTCAACAGAAATCTGCAGCCATTTGAAAAAATCACATATTTCAAAGAAAAATACGAGTGCGACTTCGTGATCCAACAAGATGAACTTGTGAAGCAACTCATTCAAGTGACGTGGACTCTGCACGACTCCGCCACGCGAAAGCGTGAAATCGACGGTCTGCTAGAGGCTGCTCGCTCAACAGGATGCAAAAATCTCACCATCATTACCTACGACGAAGAACTCTCTTTTTCACCCGACGATGCCCACACCATCAAAGTGATTCCCGCATGGAAATGGATGCTTGGTAAATCGCAATAGTGCAATTTGAGGCTGCAAAGCCCCTGTGCCCCCCAAGGAAAAGGCGAGCGTGAGCGAGCCAACCCGAGTGCTCCGAGCCCATCCTAGCAAAAGCCCATCCCTTTTTGGGATAAAAAAACGGCAAAAATGGGAATATACACATATATTATGGGCGATATCTCGGTAATCGGTTGTGAATGTGAAAAAAAATTGGTATCTTTGCCCGATTTTTACACTGAATAACAAAAAGATATGTTTACACCTACTAAAAAAACCATCGTACTGGGTGACGGACGTGAGATCACCCTTGAAACTGGTAAGCTTGCTAAGCAAGCCGATGGAGCGGTTGAACTGCGCATGGGCAACACTATGCTCCTTGCGACAGTGGTTTCGGCTAAGGAAGCCGAAGAAGGTGCTGATTTCATGCCCCTTCAAGTTGAATACAAAGAGAAGTACTCGGCCATCGGCCGTTACCCTGGTGGCTTCACAAAGCGTGAAGGACGCCCCTCTGATTACGAAATCCTTACTGCACGCCTCGTTGACCGTGTGTTGCGCCCTCTCTTCCCTAGCAACTACCACGCCAACACTATCGTGACCGTTACGCTCTTCTCTAGCGACGGCAAGGACCAACCTGATGCACTCGCTGGCCTCGCTGCTTCGGCAGCCATCGCAGTGAGCGACGTGCCTTTCGAAGAACCCATCGCTGAAGTGCGCGTTGCACGCGTCAACGGCGAATTCGTCATCGACCCAACCTTTGAACAGCAGAAAGAGGCTGACATGGAACTGATGGTAGGTGCAACTTATGACAATATTATGATGGTTGAAGGCGAAATGGACGAAGTGAGCGAAGACGACCTCATCGCAGCACTCAAGGCTGCACACGACGCTATCAAGCCTATGTGCATCGCTCAGAAGGAACTCGCTGCCCAACTCCAAGTGGTGAAGCGCGAATACTGCCACGAAACCGACGACGAAGAACTCCACGCTCGCATGCGCGAAGAGGTTTATCCTAAGTGCTACGCTGTGGCCAAGGCCGGTAGCGCCGACAAGCAATGGCGCAACGAAACCTTCAAGAAGGCCCTCGAAGACTTCATCGAAACCATCCCCGAAGAAGAACGCGAAGAAAAGGCTATGATGGTGAAGCGCTACTTCGACGAAATCCAGCGCGACGCCGTGCGCCGCTGCATCCTCGACGAAGGTCTGCGTCTCGATGGCCGTAAGACCACCGAAATTCGTCCTATCACCTGCTGGCCCGACTACCTCCCTGGTCCTCACGGCTCGGCTGTGTTCACCCGTGGCGAAACTCAGTCGCTCGCTACCTGTACACTCGGTACTAAACTCGACGAAAAACTCGTTGACGACGTGCTCTATCGCGGCAACGAGCGTTTCCTCCTCCACTATAACTTCCCTGGCTTCTCTACTGGCGAAGCAAAGGCCGGACGCGGCATCAGCCGTCGCGAAATCGGTCACGGCAACCTGGCACACCGCGCCCTTAAGCGCATGATTCCTGCCGACCTGCCCTACACCGTGCGCATCGTGAGCGACATCCTCGAGTCGAACGGCTCTTCTTCAATGGCCACCGTGTGTGCAGGCTGCATGGCGCTGCTCGACGCTGGTGTGAAGATGAAGAAGCCTGTGGCTGGTATCGCTATGGGTCTCATCACCGACGAAGGCAACGTGAAGCACGCCGTGCTTAGCGACATCCTCGGCGACGAAGACCACTTGGGCGACATGGACTTCAAGGTAACCGGTACCGTAGATGGTATCACCGCTACCCAGATGGACATCAAGTGCGACGGTCTGCCCTACGAAATCCTCGAGCAGGCACTCCGCCAGGCTAAGGAAGGCCGCATGCACATCCTCGGCCTCATCAACGAAGCCATCCCCGAACCACGCGAAGACTACAAGCCTCACGTGCCTCGCATCGTTCACATGACTGTGGACAAGGAATTCATCGGCGCCATCATCGGCAAGGGTGGTGAAGTGATTCAATCCATCCAGGAAGAAACCGGTGCCACCATCACCATCGACGAAATCGACGGCAAGGGCGAAATCGACATCTGCGCTCCTGAAAAGGACAAAATCGAAGCAGCCATCGCTCGCATCGAAGCCATCATCGCAGTGCCCGAGGTCGACAAGGTGTACAGCGGCAAGGTGCGCAGCATCCTCGAGTTTGGCGCATTCGTTGAATTCATGCCAGGTCGCGACGGTCTGCTCCACATCAGCGAAATCAGTTGGAACCGCCTCGAAAACATGGAAGCCAGCGGCTTGAAGGAAGGCGACGAAGTGGAAGTGAAACTCATCGAAATCGACAAGAAGACCGGCAAGTTCCGCCTCAGCATGCGTGCGCTCCAGGAAAAACCTGAAGGCTACGTAGAGCACAAGGAACACCGCGCCCCACGTGGCGACCGCGGTCCACGCCGCGAAGGCAGCCACGGCCCACGCCGCGAAGGTGGCAACAACCGAGGCCCACGCCGCGGCTAATCCCCCACCCCGAAAAATAATCAACCCCTATAACAAAAAAGGAGCCTCATTTTTTTGAGGCTCCTTTTTTCATCCCAGTATTGCTTTTTATCAATTATTATATTCCCACATTACGATTTTATCTAAATCTTTCGTATATTTGCACCGAAACTATAAATGTAAAATAATTATCATGCCCGAAATTGTAAGGTTCTACGGAATCATCATCAAAATGTTTTTCAAGCCAAAGGAGCACGAGCCTTCACATATCCACGCCATTATATAACGAATATGTAGGACTCTTCAACATCCAGACCAAGGAAATGTTTGAAGGCGATTTGCCCCCAAAAGCCCAAGAACTGGTGAAAGAATGGTTAGATATTCATTCCGAAGAATTACAACACATGTGGGACAAACAAATCATCACAAAACTTCCGCCACTATGATACCGAGAATCAAAACACTTAAAGCGCTCGACAACTATATTCTGGCTGTCGAATTCGACGATGGGTATAAAGTGCTATATGATGTGAAAGACGACATCAACACACTCCCCTCGTTCAAGGATTTAATCGACATGTGTGGTCTATTTTCACAAGTACAACTCGACAGTAGCCGGACCTGCGTATACTGGAACGACAAAATAGATCTAGCCAGCGACTCAATTTACGAATTCGGAACAAGAGCATAAGCATAACCAAAAGGAAAAACAATGACAAGTAAGCAGAGTCACATACTGGAATATTTGATATGCTGCATCGGAGCGTTTGCTGAACGGTTCTCGATCAGCAACCAACAAGCATATCAACACCTCAAGAAATATCAGGCATTGGATTTCCTGAAAAAGCATTACGATATCGAACACACGCTATCAATCGACGACGCCGTTGATGATTGCGCACGCATATGCCAGCGCCACGGAGGCGACATCACACTATGATACTTTACCACGGCTCAAATATGGCAATCGACAAGCAATTCCTCATCGAGGAATTGACCAATGAAATAGTGAGGATGCTCATTGAAGACTACGAAATGAACATCGACACAGCCCTTAATGTGCTCTACACCTCGCGCACCTTCGCGAAGATTGAAGATGAAAAAACTGGCTTATACTACCAAGGCGGTGTATATGTAATGGACTTGCTACGAGAAGAAATGCCCGACATGTTTCCCACCAAGCCTGCTCCATAACCCCCGAGACGCTAAACAAATCACCTTAAAATAATAGCAAAAGGAATCTCTACCCAAAAAGAGGCTCCCCCGAAAACACTAAAAAACATGATTTTCATTTACGAACAAGACCTCCCTTTTGGCAACCCTATTTTCTGTTTCGATGGCGAATACATCACAGCAGGCGACGACCCCTTCGGTCCCCCCATTTACAATTTTGATGGACAATACATAAGAGCGGGCTACGACAAATTTGGCACACCGCTTTTCAACTTCGATGGCAAATACATCAGAAGCGGCGGAGGCAATTACACAGACCCCCTCTACTCAATCCATGGCAATTTAATTTACCAAGGCGATTTCGCAGTTGGCACCCCTGCCTACTGCCTACAAAAGGAATAACACCACCCCACCGAATAGCCAAGAAGATAACCCACCCCCCCGTGTTAGCCGCGTGAGCGGCTAATCCCCAAAGCGAACAAAAGCAAGCCTAAAATCAAAAATTCCCCACATTTCGCCGAATCCATTGAAAAAATCCCCCGTCACCAGCCTTGATTTGCCAGAAATTTGAGTAACTTTGCCATACAAAGCGCTTTTTATGAACACAACCAACCTAAGTTTCATAACCTACTTGATCGGCAACCTCTCTCGCCGATTATGCATGCCGCAACGAGAGATCTACCAGAAGTTGAAGTCTTCAGGAATTCTTTCGGACTACATCGTGCCCAGTTATGATGTGCTCCACTCTTTCAGCAAAGAATACCTCATGAACGACATCACTGATTTCATGAGAGAGAAAGGAGTGATAAAATGATTGTTTATCACGCATCTTACACGGAAGTGACTTCGCCCAACACATCACACTCAAGAGAATTCCTCGACTTTGGGCCAGGATTCTATGTAACGGTAATTTACGAACAGGCAGTAAAATACGCCGAACGCTTCAAAAGACGTGGAAAAAACGCTTGGATAAACACCTATGAACTCGACGACGCATCCCTTAAGGAAAAAGTCACGCGGTTTGACGCCTACGACGAGCGCTGGATTGATTACGTAATGGCTTGCCGCACAGGGCAAGTTCCAGATGATGCCGATGTGGTTATTGGAGGTATTGCCGACGACCAGATTTTCCGCACAATTGACCTCTACTTTTCTGGGTTGATTAGCAAACAAGATGCTCTGCAACGCCTCGTTTACTCAAAGCCCAATATGCAAATTTGCATACGTTCACAAATGATTATCGACCAGTATCTCACCTTTAAGAGTAGCGAAAAACTATGACGAAGCACGACGAATCATATTGCACATTAATAGAGAATAAATTTTCTCGCATCATTGCAGCCATCAGCGAGTTACATGGCATTTCGCTCGAAGATGCAATGGAAATGTTTTATAATTCCGACACCTCCACACTCATTGAAGAAGGTGTCGCCGACCTCCACTGCCGTAGCGATAAATACTTAGCAGAAGAGGTTTGGCATGAGATGATGGAAGAAAAAAACAATTCCCACCCCACCGAATAGCCAAGAAGATAACCCACACCCCCGTGTTAGCCGCGTGAGCGGCTAATCCCCAAAGCGAACAAAAGCAAGCCTAAAATCAAAAATTCGCATAATTCGTGTAATTCGCTGAAAAAACCCTACCATCGCCAGCAAAATTTCGCCCAATTCTCTCAATTCGCTGAAAAAATCCCCCGCCACCAGCCTTGATTTGCCAGAAATTTCAGTAACTTTGCTTTTGCTCAGCGCTTTTTCGCTGGGGCAGCCATTAACTATGAAGATGAATTGGAACCAATTGATATGCGACAAGCGTCTGGGCTTGGAGCATTACTCCGACCATAAGGGCGGCGTACGCAGCGATTTCCAGCGCGACTTCGACCGTCTTGTGTTCTCCTCGCCTTTCCGCCGACTGCAGAACAAGACGCAGGTGTTTCCGCTGCCGGGCAGCATTTTCGTGCACAACCGCCTCACCCACTCCCTCGAGGTGTCGTGTGTGGGAAAATCGCTCGCCGGCGAGGTGCTCGTGCTCATGGGCGAACGCTATGCCGCCGAGCCTTGGGCTGCGCGCCTCGATGCCATTCCCGAGATTGTGGGAGCAGCGTGCCTGGCCCACGACCTGGGCAACCCGCCGTTTGGCCACTCGGGCGAAAAAACCATCGGCGCCTACTTCAGCGAAGGCAAGGGACAGCAACTGCGAGAGCATTTCACCGAGCAGCAATGGGCCGACCTCATCCACTTCGAAGGCAACGCCAACAGTTTCCGCTCGCTCGTTCACCAGTTCAAGGGACGCCGCGTGGGTGGCTTTGCCATGACCTACAGCACCCTGGCATCCATCGTGAAATACCCCTACGCCTCGGTCCATGCCGGCGAGAAGGGGAAATTCGGCTTCTTCACCACCGAGCAGGCGCTCTTTGAACAAATCGCTGCCGAACTGGGCCTCATCAGACTGGGCGACGGCCGCTACTGCCGCCACCCGCTGGTGTATCTGGTGGAAGCAGCCGACGACATCTGCTACCAGGTGATGGACATAGAAGACGGTCACAAACTCAAAATCATAGGCACCGAAGAAACCATCAACCTGCTGCTTGCCTTCTTCCCGCCCGAGCGACAAGACCACATGCGCGAGGTGATGACGCAGGTGGAAGACCCCAACGAGAAGATTGCCTACCTGCGCTCGAGCGTGGTGGGACTGCTGGTGCGTGAGTGCGCACAGGCCTTCGTGGAGGGTGAGGAGCAAATTCTGCAGGGCACCTACGAGGGATGCCTCATCGACCACATCTCGCCACTGGCGGCCGAGGGCTACAGCCAGTGCAGCCTCCTTGCTCGCCGCAAACTCTACTGCGCCAGTTACGTGACCGACGTCGACCTCGCCGGTAACCGCATCATCAACCTGCTGCTCGACAAACTCATCGACGCCGTC
>JAUNCU010000244.1 GCA_030526455.1 Bacteroidales bacterium
TCCGCTGCATACCTGCCTACACACATCCAATCCCTAAAGGGATTGCTCCGCCTCTCCGTGCCGCTTCCCACACAGCAGTTTTTGAAACGTCTGTATTGTTTATCCCCCAGGATTTTCCACTGACCCGATAAAAGCGCTGGGGCGATAAAAAAAAGCAGCCTGGCTGGGGTGAATTGTCCCGGGCCAGGCTGGCTTGTATGTTTTTGCTCTTTTGCTGTATGCTTATTTGTCGAAGTGCATGTTGGGGAGCATTTTTGCTATTTCCAGGTAGCGCACTGCTGAGTCGAAGGGGAAGCGTTCGCTGCCCAGGTAGGCTGGGTTGTTGGTTTGCTTATACATGTCTTCGTAGGCCTCTTTCAACTGGTACTGGAGTGGGAGTTCCTGCACGCGCACCACGTCCATGGCGGCGATCACGGCGTTGCGCCACATGGTGATGTACTGGCCGTCGAATTCCTTTTCGAGGTCGTCGGCTTGCTTGGTGAGGGCGTCGACCTGTGCCCACTCAGCCTTGTAGGCGTCGGCGTTTTCGCCATCGGAGATGTCTTTCATAATTTCACGTGCGCTCGACATCAGGCTACTCACGCGTGGAGCGTATTTGGTTTTCCACTGCTCTTCGCCCCATTTCTTGGCTTCTTCCATCTTGTCGTAGGGACGGGTGGCGAGGTGGGTGAGGCGGTCGGTGATTTCTGCAATCCTGGCAGCGATTTTGCCTTCCTTTTCCATCTTGGCGCCCTTGCTCTTGAGCGATGCTGCTTTCTTCTTGTCGATGGTGAGGCCTTTGTCCTTGGCATATTGCTCGCGCTGGGCAGCGTTCATTTTGCCCATCTTTTTCACGTCGGCCATGGTCATATTGGTGCCCATTTGTGCAGCCATCATCTTGTTGATAATGGCTTCTTCGTTCATGGTGCCGTTTTGGATAGCCTTCACGTCGGCAGCGCTCAAGCCGTAGGCCGCCATTTGCTTGTTTGCGTCCTTCATGGCTTGCTTGCGGGCCTGTGCTTCGGTCATGCCGGCATAGTCGGCAATGGTGGTTTTCGAGCCTGCCACCGACTGCTGCATCATTTCGCGCTTAGCCCTGTTGGCGCTGGGCTGGCCCACGTTGGTGCTGTACCATTCGCTGAATTTATTGAGCACGCCATCGACCTTAATCACGAATTCGCCCACGGGGTCGCCGTCGCATTCGCCCTTGGCGCAGGCAATCATAGTGGCTGCCGAAGGCATGTCGGGGCACGCTGCCATCAGTGCTTCGGGCGTGTGCTGTGCCTGTGCGCTGATGCCCATCACGGCTGCTATTGCAAATACAATCTTTTTCATATTTTTCTTCTGTTTATTGATGATACTAAAACCAATGGGCGAAGACGGCTCTTGGCTCGCTCCACCCATTTTATGATTACAATCTCGGTAGATTATCGCTTGATGAATTCCACGCGGCGGTTTTGTGCGCGGCCATCGGCGGTGCTGTTGTCGGCCACAGGCACGCGGCTACCCTTGCCCACAGGCTTGAGGTTGAAGTCGTCCACGCCCAGCGAAGCGAGTGCTGCCACCACGGCTTCGGCGCGCTTTTGCGAGAGCGCATCGTTGGTCTTGTCGGTGCCCTGGCTGTCGGTGTGGCCCTGCACTTCAAAGCGAGCGCTTGGGTTCTTCTTCATGTAGGCAGCCACCTTCTTGATTTCTTCCATCGACTCAGCCTTGAGGTCGGCCTTGCCGGTTTCAAAGAGGATATTGTTGGTCACAAACTTGCCGGTTTCGGCGATAGCCTTTTCGATGGCGCCTTCCGAGAGGTCGGTGGCGTTGCGCTGATAGAGTTCGCCAGCGCCGCGGGCAATCACCACGTTCTTCAAGTAGGCAGGCTTATCGCCGCGGAAAAAGAACGTCATCCAGCCAGCGCCCGCCTTGGCGTTGGGCGCATTGATGTAGCGCACACCGTCAACGTACACCTTGATCACGCGCTTGTTGAACGAGATGGCGTAGTGGTGCCAGCGGCCGTTGTTGAGTTTGGTCTTCTGCTCACACGCGCTGTTGCCCCCTTTGTCATAATTGCTTTCCTCGCCACCTTTCACGTAGTTGAGATCGAGGCCGGCGGCATCGTACCAATGCAAGGTGAAGATTTCGAGGTCGCGCTGCGACTCAGGGTGCATGAAGTCGATTTCAAATCCGCCTTCGGTGTAGAGGAGGTCGAATTCCACGGTGAATTCGTCGCCGAAGTAGTTCAATGGGTTCTTGCTGATCAGTGGCTTGATCCAACTGTCGTCTTTGGCAAACTCGATGACTTGCTTGCCGTTGACCACGGCAATCTCGGCGTTGCCGCGCTCGAGGTCCCACTTGCTGGGGAACTCGCCCACCTGCTCGCCACTCACGGCGTCTTCAAACACCACCACGCTGCCTCTCACGAAGTCGTTTTTCACGTTGCCCACGTTGTTGACAGCGTCGGCTTCTTCCACTTCAGCGGCATCGTAGCCGTCGCCGCTGCTTTTCTTGCCTTTCACGGCGCCAGTCACGCCATCCCCAGCACCATCCACAGCACCATCGACAGCGCCATTAACGGCACGGTCGACCATGTTGTCGATTTTCTGCTCTACTTTATTTTTTACTTTTTCTTTAAGTTTTTTGAAAAACTGAGCGTCGGCACTGCCAGTGCCAGCCATCATCAGCGCAGCCACCATGGCCGCCGAAAGAACAGATTTCTTGTTCATAGCACGTAATTAAAAATTATGATTTAGTTGTTGTTAATGTTTCGTTTGTCGTTTAGACTGCAAATATAGAGAAAAATATTGATTATCTTCGCAAAATAACCACAAAAACTAAGAAACCAACGAATTCCCGTGGCGCCTTGCTTCCTTGCGCTTTTGTGTGGGTGTAAAAGAAAATAAACCAAAATAAACAGCCTTGCGTGGAAATGGGGTGCTTCGCACCTGTGGCTGAATTTGTGGAAGGTGTGTCTTTGGAAACAAGTTTCCAGCCACATCTTCCACAAATCCATCCACACCCTCTCGCGAGGGCCCATTTCCCCACAAGGAAATAAACATAAAAAAAACACTGTTTTACTTGTCTACAAGTATACAATTCCAATGGTTTACGAGTTATTTATCCGAATTCCCGTGGCGCCTGTGCTTGTGTGTTTCTGCTTTTGAGGCTCCGCATTAGAGGCAGATTAAGAAAATAAACCTAAATAAACAGCCTTGTGTGGAAATGGGGTGCTTTGCACCTGTGGCTGAATTTGTGGAAGGTGTGTCTTTGGAAACAAGTTTCCAGCCACATCTTCCACAAATCCATCCACACCCTCTCGCGAGGGCCACATTTCCACGCAAGGAATTAAACAACCGCCCTCCAGGGCTAAAAAAACAACTGATTTTGGGAGGCTGTAGGTCAACCAATGCCACGGCCTCACTCGGAATAAGAATTTGGTGAAATTGGTTTTAATTGGTAGAATTAGGTGTTTAATCCCGCCCACACTGCGCACATCATAAGGGACTTTTGTTGACTCGTAGACTCAAAAACATTCGCGAGATTCGTGTAATTCGTGTTCGTGATTAAGAAAATAAACCTAAATAAACAGCCTTGTGTGGAAATGGGGTGCTTTGCA
>JAUNCU010000245.1 GCA_030526455.1 Bacteroidales bacterium
AACTCAGCCACTTAGCCACTTAGTAACTTTATGATAGGGTGAGTTGGAATTCTTTGATGAAGTCGCTGAATTCTGGGCGGCGCGATAGGATGTCGTTCACGATTTCGCGCTCGGTCATGATTTTTTGTGTTTTGATGGTTTTGTCGAGTTCGATTTCAAGGGTGATGGTGCTGTTTTGCAATTCGGTTCTTAGATAGGTGAGGATGTCGGTGAGGCGGTTTTTGACGAAGCCTTCTTCGCCTTCGTTGGCGCTCATCATCTTGTAGTGTGTGCCGCTCACGAGTGTGGGCACGGCGCGGTTCATCGCGTTGGTCACGATGATGTCCTGTGGGTGTGTTTTTGGATAGTTGCGCCACGCCTGGGCAAACTGCTCAGGGTCGATGGGCTTGTTTTCGGAGAAAGTGGGAGCCGCTGGTGCCTTCTTCGCTGCAGTGGCTTGCTGCGCTGCGGCTTGTTCGGCTGCTCGCGCGGGGTTGTTGATGTAGATGCTAGGCACCTTGATGCCCGAAGCCGGCGCGGTGTTCGTCTGTGGGCGAGGCTGCACCGCAGGCCCCTGTGCCACGGTGGGCGCAGGGGCTGGTGCTATGGGGGTAGATGTGCTTGCTGCGGGTGCAGGCGCGCTCGCAGCGGGTGCTGCTGGCGCTTGTGCGTGAGGCGCTGCCGTGGGTGCCTGGGCGGCTTGTGGGGCTGCCGTGGCCTGTGGCGCGGCTTGCATCTTCTTCACGCCGGGCTGGTCGCCGCCTGCGGGAGGCATGGGGCCGGTGAGCAGTTGGCATATCTTGATGAGCGTGAGTTCCACGAGGAATTGCTTGTTGCTCGCGTCGCGATAGTTGAGGTCGCAGTAGTTGCACAGGTCCATCACGCGGTAGAAGTAGGCTGGGGCAAACTTCTGCGCCTGCTGAATGAAGCGTTGCGAAACTTCGTCGTTCATTTCCAGCAGCACCACCGTCTGTGGGTTGCTCGCCACCATCAGGTCGCGGAAGTGCTGTGCCAGGCCGTTGATGAAGAATTGCGAGTCGAAGCCGCGTTCGCGTATCTCCTTGTAGATGAGCAGTGCGGCGGGGATGTCGCTCTTCAGGAAGGCCTCGTCGAGACGGAAGTAGTAGTCGTGGTCGAGCACGTTGAGGTTGTCGATGGCGCCCTGGTAGGTGATATTGCCCTCGCACGAAGCCGACACCTGGTCGAAGATCGACAGGGCGTCGCGCATGGCGCCGTCGGCCTTTTGGGCAATCACATTGAGCGCCGCCACCTCAGCGGTCACGCCACGGTCGGTGCAGATGTATTTGAGTTGCTCCACGATATCGGGCACTTTGATGCGCGCGAAGTCGTAGATTTGGCATCGCGAGAGAATGGTGGGGATAATCTTCTGCTTCTCGGTGGTGGCGAGGATGAAGATGGCGTATTCGGGTGGCTCTTCCAGCGTCTTGAGGAAGGCGTTGAACGCCGAGGTGGTGAGCATGTGCACCTCGTCGATGATAAACACGCGGTAGCGTCCCACTTGGGGCGGGATGCGCACCTGCTCCACGATGGTGCGGATGTCGTCCACCGAGTTGTTGCTGGCGGCGTCGAGTTCCACGATGTTGTAGGATCGCTGCTCGTTGAATGCCTTGCACGATTCGCATTCGTTGCAGGGCTCGCCGTCGGCAGTGAGGTGCTCGCAGTTGATGGCCTTCGCAAAGATGCGCGCGCAGGTGGTCTTACCCACGCCTCGAGGGCCGCAGAAGAGATAGGCATGCGCCAGTTTCTGGTTGGCGATAGCCGTCTTCAGCGTGTGGGTGAGCGCCTGCTGTCCCACCACCGTCGAGAAACTGGCGGGGCGGTACTTGCGAGCCGATACAATATAGTTTTCACTCATGGGTAAAAAACGGTTTCAAAAGTTTAATTCACAAAGATACGAAAAAAGGAGAAATGTGCGATATTTTTTGTCTATCTTTGTTGATATAAATTTGTAAAACCTATCATGATGAAACGAATAATTCTTTGCTTGATGGCGGCTGTGGGCTGCCTTGTGGCCGCTGCGGCCGATTTTTGCGGCGAGTGGAGCGGTAATGTGAGTGTGGGCGCGGTGAGCCTGAAACTGGTGCTGCACGTCGATAAGCAAGGCACCGGCTTCGTGTGCACCCTCGACAGCCCCATGCAGGGCGCCAAGGGCATTCCTTGCGATGCCACCGTGGAGGGCGATGTGATCACCGTGGAGGTGCCATCTATCGGCGCTTCCTATAAAGCCACCATCGACGCCGCAGGAGCCTCGATAGCGGGCGATTTCGTGCAGTTGGGTAAATCCTTCCCGCTGGCGATGAAACGCGTGCAGCAGAAGGCTGAGGCGCCAAAGCCCTACAAGCAAACCGAAGTGAAGGTCGACGCTGGCGGCGGCATCACCCTGGCGGGCACGTTCACGCTGCCCGAGGGCAAGGGACCATTCCCCGCAGTGGTGCTGGTGACCGGTAGTGGCCCGCAGGATCGCGACGAGACCATCGGCGACCACAAACCCTTTGCCATCATTGCCGACAGCCTCACGCGCCATGGCATAGCCGTGCTGCGCTGCGACGACCGCGGCGTGGGTGGCTCAAGCCTGGCGAGCGGCTACGAAACCACTGCCGATCTTGCCGTCGACGCGCTGGCGATGCTGCGTGCGCTCAAGGGCTACGCCGGCGTAGACAGCACCCGCGTGGGCTTCATCGGCCACAGCGAGGGCGGCACTATCGCCATCATCAATGCCCTCAAGGGTGCCCGCTTCATCATCACGCTGGCGGCGCCGGGCGTGAAGGGCAAGGACTTGCTGCTCAAGCAAAACGAGAAGGTTGCTGAGGTGACAGGCCAGGAAATCACTGCCGACAAGCGCGAGATGCTGGAGGCGGTGTTCAGCGCGGTAGAAACCGAAGAGAGCGTGACCCAACTTCAGCGCACGCTCAAGATGCTCATGGCCGACATGAGTGTGGACGCCCGCAATGCGCAAATCGCGTCGCTCACCTCGCCATGGTATCGCTATTTCGTGAAATTCGACCCCACCGAGGCGCTCAAGGCCATCGGCAAGCAGAAGAAGGTGGCAATGCTCGCCATCAACGGCGAAATGGACGCCCAGGTGGATGCCGACCAAAACCTCGGCGCCATCAAAGCCCTGGTGCCAAAGGCGAAAATCAGCCGCTACGCCACCCTCAACCACCTCATGCAGCCTTGCGAAAGCATAGCCAAAAGCCTCGACTACGTAGGCAACCCAGCCGAATTCTCCCCCGAAGTAATAGCCGAAATGATCACTTTCATCAAGGGGATAAAGAAATAAGAGAAGCCTAGCGCCAGGAGAGATTCTAGCGCCATGGCTCAGTAGATTTTTTCGATGGTGATGATAATGTGATAGAAGTGGGATATCTGTTGCGCAGTACACGACAGTGGAGGGGTGGAGCGATTCCGCGCAGAGGCGGCGCAATCCCGCTAGGGATTGGATGTGTGTAGGCAGGTATGCAGCCGTGATGTAACGGAGCGAAGCGGAGTGGAATCACGGCGAAATGCCTGCAACTGGTCGTGTACAAATTTGCATCCCATCGGGATGCGACCACAC
>JAUNCU010000019.1 GCA_030526455.1 Bacteroidales bacterium
GTACAACGAAGCCACTTGCGCCTTTATCCGAAAATGTGAGACGCCTCATACAAATTATCGCAATTGATGAACTGAGCGTCAAAGAGATGATGAATAGCCTGGGGCTTAAAGACAGGAAGAATTTCCTGGAATACTCTCTAAATCCAGCCATCAGGGATGGATATGCGAGGCTAAAATTCCCAGATTCACCACGCCACCCAAGGCAAAGATACCTGCTAACCGTGAAAGGGCTGATAATTGCCAATGAAATCGAGTAATTCTCTTTGCCCCCCCGCGAATAGAATTGGATGGTCTATACACACAGACAAAAGCAGCCAGATGGAGTGTCCGGCTGCTTTATTATATAATGTGTGTAAAATTTGCTATGTTGTAGCGATGCTGTAGCGGGTTAGGCTTCGGCTGCCACGAGGGCTTCCATCTTTTCCATTGCCACGCTGATGCCTTCTTCGTTGCGGCCACCTGCCTGTGCGAAGCCTGGCTGGCCACCGCCACCGCCCTGGATAGCCTTGGCTGCTTCACGCACCATTTTGCCGGCGTTCATGCCGTTCTTCACGAGGTCGTCGCTGATGAAGATGGTGAGTGTGGGCTTGCCTGCCATGCGAGTGGCAGCGAGGAGGATGGTGTTTTCGGGCGCATCGTTCTTCACGAGGAACACGGTGCTTCTCACAATCTCAGGATCGGCGATGCCGTAGATCTTGAGGATGCGGATGCCCGAAATTTCAGAGGCGTTGCGATAGATTTCGTCGCGCAGATTCTTGGCAGCGTCCATCATGTAGCCTTCCACCTGCTTCTGGAGCGAAGTGTTCTCGTTGAGGCTCTTAGCCACAGCCGACACGAGGTCGGGGGCATTGTTGAGCAGCGAGCGCAGGTTGAGCATCACGTCTTCCACCTCATAGAGATAGTCTTCGGCAGCAGCGCCAGTGATGGCCTCAATGCGGCGAATGCCGGCTGCGATACTGCTTTCGCTCAAGATTTTCACGAAACCGATGTTACCGGTGTTGGCCACGTGCGTACCACCACAGAGTTCCACCGAATCATCGTATTTCACCACGCGCACGCTGTCGCCATACTTTTCGCCGAAGAGCGCCATCGCACCCATTGCCTTAGCCTCGGCGATGGGCAGATTGCGGTGCTCTTCGAGAGCAGTGGCGCGGCGAATCATGGCGTTGGCCACACGTTCCACCTCGCGAATCTCTTCGAGGGTCATCTTCTTGAAGTGAGAGAAGTCGAAGCGCAGCATGGTGGCATCCACGAGCGAACCCTTCTGCTCAACGTGGGTGCCGAGCACCTGGCGCAGAGCGGCGTGGAGCAAGTGGGTGGCGGTGTGGTTGCAAGAGATGGCCTGGCGTGCCTCCTTGTTGATGGCTGCGTGGAAAGTGGCGTTCACGTCGGCAGGCATCTTCTTGAGAATGTGCACGGGGAGGTTGTTCTCGCGCTTGGTGTTGGTCACTTCCACCACTTCGTCGCCAGCGGTGAGCACACCCTTATCGCCCACCTGACCGCCCATTTCGGCGTAGAAAGGAGTGCGAGAGAGCACCACCTGATAATATGAAGAATTCTTCTGGGTCACCTTGCGGTAGCGCAGAATCTCGGTGTCGCATTCCAGCAGGTCGTAGCCCACGAATTCGGTGTTGCCTTCACGCAGGGTCACCCAGTCGGTGGCTTCGGTGGCGGCAGCGTTGCGGGCGCGAGCCTTTTGCTTTTCCATTTCGGCGTTGAATTCGTCTTCGCTCACGCTCATGCCGTTCTCCTTGAGGATGAGTTCGGTGAGGTCGAGGGGGAATCCGTAGGTATCATAGAGTGTGAATGCCTGCACGCCTTCAATCTGGGTCTTGCCCGCCTTCTTGGTGTCGGCGATGATGCCTTCAATCATCTTGATACCGGTGGCGAGAGTGCGCAGGAACGACTCTTCCTCTTCCTTGATCACGTGCTTGATGAGGGTGGCCTGAGCGGGGAGTTCAGGATAAGCCTCGCCCATCGACTCGATGAGGGTGTCGATCAAGCGATACATGAATGCTTCCTTGAGGTCGAGGAAGGTGAAGCCGTAGCGCACGGCGCGGCGCAGGATGCGGCGAATCACGTAGCCAGCCTTGGCGTTGCTGGGGAGTTGGCCGTCGGCGATAGAGAACGCGATGGCACGCAGGTGGTCGGCGATCACACGCATGGCCACGTCTTGCTCTTCCTTTTCGCCATATTTCACGCCGGCGATGCTGCCGATGGCCTGAATCATGGGCTGGAACACGTCGGTGTCGTAGTTGCTCTTGGTGCCTTGCATCACCATGCAGAGGCGCTCGAAGCCCATACCGGTGTCGATCACCTTGGCGGGCAGTGGGTGGAGCGAACCGTCGGCGTGGCGCTCGTATTGCATGAACACGAGGTTCCAGATTTCAATCACCAGCGGATTGTCCTTGTTCACGAGTTCGGCACCGGGCACCTTAGCCTTCTCAGCCTCGTCGCGAAGGTCGATGTGGATTTCGCTACATGGGCCGCATGGACCGGTATCGCCCATTTCCCAGAAGTTGTCGTGCTTGTTGCCGTTGATGATATGGTCTTTAGGAAGGTGTGCTTCCCAGAACGATGCTGCTTCGTTGTCGCGGTCGAGACCCTCCTCGGCGCTGCCTTCGAATACGGTGGCGTAGAGGTTCTTGGGGTCGATTTTCAACACGTCGACCAGGAATTCCCACGCCCAGTCGATGGCTTCGTGCTTGAAGTAGTCGCCAAACGACCAGTTGCCAAGCATCTCAAACATGGTGTGGTGGTAGGTGTCGTGGCCCACTTCCTCCAGGTCGTTGTGCTTGCCGCTCACGCGGAGGCACTTCTGGCTGTCGGTGGCGCGACGCCACAGTGGGTCTTTGTGGCCCAAAATAATATCCTTGAACTGGTTCATACCGGCATTGGTGAACATCAATGTCGGGTCGTCCTTTACAACCATAGGAGCAGAAGGCACAATCTGGTGGCCCTTGCCCTCAAAGAAGGTTTTGAACGATTCTCTAATTTCTTTTGCTGTCAACATAAACTAAATGTGAGTATGTATATATATATTATTGTTTTTTTCGCAAGAATTATTGGGGAATATAAACTTATTTCCTAACTTTACACTCCAAAACAATATGCAAAGTTACTGCTAAATTGCTATTTATGCAAGCAGTAGCGGGGCAAAACTAACCGAGTTTTCGAGCATGGAAGAATTGAACAAACGATTTTACCGCATCGGCGACGTGGCCGACATCCTTGGCATCCCAGCATCCACACTGCGATTCTGGGAAAAGGAGTTCACCATTATCAAGCCCACACGCAACGCCAAAAACACCCGCCTCTACACCCCTAAGGACATCGAAACCATCAAGATGATTCACTTTCTGGTGAAGGAGAAGGGACTGAAACTCGACGCCGCCCAAGCCATGATACGCCGCAACCGCGACGGCGTGTCGAAACAATACGAAGTGATCGACCGCCTAAAAGGCGTGAAAGCACAACTGCTCAACCTCAAGCAAGCACTGGAGAAGATAACAGACTAAGAGTCAAAAAGACTAACAGACTAAAAGGATATTACCTTATTTGAGGCAGGCTCCTTTCTTGGGGCTTGTTTTGCTCGTCTTTTGGGGATTTTCCTTGGGGTGCCTGGACAAAAAAATGCTCTTTTTTGTTAGAAAATCAAGCAAAAAGAATTATTTTTGTGGCATCGCTTATAACTGATAAGCCCTTGTGTGTATTTTTTTACTAATTTATGAAAAATCAAATGTTATGAACAGAATGCTACGATTTTTTACCATCTTGGCGATAGCCTTGGTGGCAATGATGCCGCAACGAGCACTGGCTCAAGTGGCCTCGGTAACAATTGGTGAAACCACCACGTCCTACAACTCTATCGCTGAAGCCCTGAGCGCCGCCATCGCTGCGCAGTCGGCAACCATGACGATGCTGCAAGATGTAACGCTCCCTGAAGGCGAATACATGGAATTTAACAACGGCGACGTGACCCTCGACCTCGCCGGGAAAACCATCACTGGCGACTACTACTGCGAACTGGTGAACGTGATAGGGGGCGCGAAACTCACCATCATCGACTCCAGCACCGCACTGACGGGCAAAATCACCAACACTGATTGCGCAGTGCACAATGCCGGCGGTATACTGCACATTTTGGCGGGCACTTTTGAGGGATGGTCAGGCGTTGATATTAATGATGACAGAACTCAAATTAGTGGTGGACGATTTATCAGCACCGATTGGCAAGCCGTTGTTAAGGGTGGTTACAGGTCGGGGTTAGCCCTTAATTGCGCTTTCTTCAACACTGCCACTGGCGAAAAATTGACAAGATTTTTAGATGGAGCGCTCGTGATGGACAATGGCGAGGATGCCACCGACGTGACGGTACGTACCACCGAGGTGGCGGCTGTGACCATCGGGGAACAAACCACCATCTACAGCGACGCAAATGCTGCATTCCAGAGCGCCCTCAACGCTGGTCAGCCTGCCACGGTGAAGTTGCTCTTCGATCTCAATCTCCCTTGCGAAATCGACTCCTGCTTCACCATCGACAAGGGCGACATCACAGTCGACCTTGCAGGCTACACCATTCGCTCGGGCTATTCTTGCGCCTTTGATATTGACGGAGGCAAACTCACCATCATCGACAGCAGCGAGAAAAAAACAGGAAAAATAACGGATGGCACCTGTATTCATGCTGAACGTGGCGAACTCACTATCCTTGATGCTACTATTACAGGACAATTCGCGCTGTATTTGCGTAACGAAGCAACCACCATCATAAAAGGTGGACGCTTTGCGGGAAAGAGTTATGGTATTTCCACAAACGACAATTTCACTCTGCCCGAGGGCTACGTGGCTGTAGAAACCACCACGGGAGAGGAAATAGCAGTCGGCAACCTTTGGCGCTATAAAGACGTTACAATTATGAAACCCGAAACTCCTGTGGCATCGGTCACCACCACAGAAGGCACCACACAGTATTACACGATTCAGAAAGCAGTGGGCACGGCGATCAACGCCGAAGCAGCCACCATCACGCTCCTTGAAGACATCACCCTGCCAGAATTGTGGACTCATGACAAATACGTCAAACCCCTGAGCCTGAAATTTGATCGCGGCAACGTGACCCTCGACCTCGCCGGGAAAACCATCACTGGTCAGCGCACCACCGACGACACTTATGACGAAAAAATGATTGCCGTCTACGATGGGGCGCAACTCACCGTGGTCGACTCCTCCACACCACAGTGCGCGAAGATGAAAACCGAAAGTCCGAATTCCACCGTGTTATATGCAGAAAATGGCAGCATAAGCGTTCATGGAGGCACCTTTGAGGGCAGCGTCCCATTGCGTTTTATAAACTACAATTGTAATGGCACACTCTATGGCGGGCGCTACAAATCCACTACTGACGGCTTAGCCATTTGGGCTAACGAAAATCTTCAGTTGGCCGAGGGCTATGGCGTGTTTGACTCGCTCACTGGCGACGCGCTGATTTATGACAACGGCTTCGTCACCACCGCTGATGGACAATTTCCAACTGATGCGACCGTGAAACTGATTGAAACACCCACGGGCATGGGCCAAATCCACACACCAGCAGCCAAGGCCGAAAAGCGCATAGACGACGGACAGTTGATTATCGTGAAAGACGGTAAAAAATACACCACCACCGGCATCCTGCTAGGCGCCGACAGCGGTATGAAATGATGATGAAAAGATAAGCGCCCGCGCATGGCGCGATAGTGACGCACATCGGGTGGCGCACTTCGATATAGCCGCTTTTGTGGTGAACATATAGAAAAAAAGCATTGCTCCTATTTGGGATTTGGAGCAATGCTTTTGTATTTTTTTATGGGCAGTGTGGATCCTTTTCTTATGCAAGGAGGGCGTACTGCTGCGCTTTGGGCTTAGAATGGGAGGTTGTCTTCTGCCGAGCCTTCCATGAAGTTGGCTGCTGGAGCGGCTGGCGAAGCAGGTGCAGGTGCGGCTGCTGGAGGCACTGGAGCACCGCCTACCATAGGAGCATCGGCGGGAGCGCCTGCGAAAGGTGCGGGAGCAGCGGCTGCGTCGGCTGGTTCAGCCTTCCATCCACGAATGCTGGTGTACCAGCGTCCGTTGTATTCGCGGCTTTCGATATCGAAACTGAGTTTGATGAGTTGTCCTTCCTGGAGGTCGTATTGGTTAGCGCGGTCGCCGAAGAAGTCGAAGTGCACCTTCTTAGGATAGTTTTCTTGAGTTTCGAGCACGTATTCTTGTTTCGACCAGTTGTTACCAGCCTTCGAAACGCCAGTTTGCAAAGGCAACTTCTGTATAATTTTACCTACAATTTCCATTGAAAAATCTGTTTTTATGTGTGGTTGCGTAATAATGTTATCAACAGACAAAGTTACACATATAAATCCAATCGCACACCATATCAGCAAAAAATTCTTTGAAAAAAAATCGGTGCTGGCCCGAAATCACTTCGTGCCAGCACCTTCGTTTGGAATTCCTTATTGATTCAAATTATTCTACAAAACTAAATTTCTATTTCTAGCTACTCCATTATTTGCTTATCTACAATTCTATTGTTAGAACACTAGTCCATTTCTTTAATGGCATTGAGGAAGTAGGCTTCGCTTTTGATCATGTTTCGGGCCTGGAGCACCATCACCTTGGTTTCGGTGAGGATGTTGAGGAAGAGCGCGCTGGCTCGCGAACTTGACGATGCATCGTTGCGCACACGCTTGATGTGGCTCTTGATGATCGAAGCGATGAGTTCGAAGAGGTCGTCGCGCTTGTGCATCACTTCGTCGAGTTGGCTGAAGTCCTTCTGGGCGAGCATCTGTGAGATTTGACTGAAGATGTCGTCCACCTTATCGTTGATAAGTTTCAGGTCCTGAATTTGCTCGCTAGAGAGGCCACGGTGGTTGTTGTCGATGTGGCGGAAAGCGGGTCGGGTGCTGTGGAGAAGCGCCTTCGACACTTCACACACATAGTCCACGATTTGCACGTAGTAGTGAGCGGTTTCGATGTGCTGCTCCTGGAGTTTCTTCACAGTGGCGCAAATCTCGTATTTGCGCTGATTGGCTTCGGCATACATCTTTTCGCTCAGCGCCACCATGTCTTTGAGGCCCTTGCGGTTTTCGGTGAAGAGCGACACGAGCATTCGGTTATAGATAGAGGATGTTTGTTCCATTGTGTTCACCACCATTTGAGTGCAGTTGTAGAGCACATCTTCGGGGGCGTCGTCGTTGGTGATGAGGGGTTCTTCGTCGGCCTTGTCGGCATCTTTATCCTTGAGGATGAATCGCTTGAGCAGGATGTAACCGGCCAGGAGCACGATGCCAGCGAGCGCATAGCCACCGCCCACCATCAGCAGCATCACGATGAGGAACGACATGAGGAAGGCAATGAATGCGGTCACAAACCAGCCCATGATCACCACCATCACACCCGAGATGCGATACACGGCGCTGTCGCGGCCCCACACGCGGTCGGCGAGCGACGAACCCATCGACACCATGAACACTACGTAGGTGGTAGAGAGTGGCAACTTGAGCGAGGTACCGATGCAGATGAGGATGGCTGCTGCGGCCAGGTTCACCACGGCGCGAATGTGGTCGTAGGTGCGGCCACCGCGTTCTTCTTCGCTAATGGGGGCAAAGCGCTTGTTGATGAAAGCCTGCCAACTAGCGGGGAGCAAGCGGCGATAGAGGTCGTTGAGTTTCACCGAGTAGCGCACCAGTGCGCGAGAGAATGGAGTGGAATTGAAGCGCTCGTTTTCTTCTTGCTGCGAAGCGAGGGTGAGTTCGGTTTGCGACACCTTCTTGGCGTCTTTCGAGAAGAAGAGTGTGGCGGCCATCACCACGCCGGCAATGGCGAGGAAACCGATGTTCACCATCTTGGGGTTGGCGAGTTCGCCCATCATCATCGAAGTGCCGCCGTCCTGAGCGAGGGCATAGGCGTCCATACCCGCCAGGGGCACACCCACGAAGTTCACCAAGTCGTTGCCCGCGAAGGCAAGAGCGAGGGCGAAGGTACCGCTGAGGATGGTGATCTTAAGGATATTCACACCCATCTTCTGGAGCACGAAGAGCACTGCCGACGAAGCCAGCCACAGGCCAGAGAGCACCATGAGGATGTTGCCATTGATGAAGCCTGCGATTTCTTCGGTGATAAGACCCGAACTCTTCAAGCCCTTGAACATGGCAAAGTAGATGATGCCCACCACCGCGATACCACACCAGGCAGCACCGAAGCGGCCAAACTGCTTCGCGTAGCGGAAGGTGAAGAGGATGCGCGAGAAGTACATCACTATCGAACCCACCACGAAGGAGAGCACCACCGATACCAGGATGGCCGAAATCATACCCAGCGCCTTGCCGCCGTTCACGAATTCTTCAATGCCACCGGTGGCGTCGCCGAAGTAGAGTTTAAACACGGTTACCGCCATCGCTGCACCGAGCAACTCGAAGATCATCGACACGGTGGTGGAGGTGGGAAGGCCGAGTTTGTTGAAGCCGTCGAGCAGAAGCACGTCGGTGAGCATCACACCCACATAGAGGAACATAATCTCGGTGAAAGTGAACATCTCGGGGTGGAACACACCATTGCGAGCCACCTCCATCATGCCGTGGGAGGTGAGCACACCCACCAGGATACCCACGGCAGCCACGGTGATGATGGTCTTATAGGAAGCAATTTTAGATCCAATCGAGGAATTCAGGAAGTTGATAGCGTCGTTCGACACGCCCACTATCAGGTCGACTATCGCCAGGATGGCGAGAATCACGACAATTACTGTAAAAACTGGACTCATAAGTTATTTCAATTTTTTAAGTTAGTTAATTCAAGTTTTGCAAATTTTTATTTTCTCTTGATTTTCGCTAAAGGGGACAGTCCCCTTTAGCGAAAATTTGGGGAGAGGAAAGGGTGTAGGGAGGGCTGTCAGGGGCTTTCGGGCTCCTAATCAGGGATTGTTACAAAATGATTTTGAGGGAATTACCTTTTTCGGGGCTGCCAAGCGCTGCTGCGGCGGCTACTTGGCGAGGGAGAATTCAAACTCGAGGCCTCCGCCCTTGCGGTTGCGCACGCTGATGGTGCCCTGGTGGAAGGCGACGGCATTCTTCACGATCGCCAACCCGAGGCCAGTGCCACCGAGCGCTCGGCTACGGCCGGTGTCCACGCGGTAGAATCGCTCGAAGAGACGGTTGATGTGCTCTTCATCGACCCCTACCCCATTGTCGGCAAAGGTGAACACATAATAGTCGGGGGTAGAATCCTTGAGCGAGACGTTCACGTCGCGTCCGCCGCTGTAGTTGAAGGCGTTCACCATGAGATTGCGGAAGATGGACTCAATGAGCGAGGCATTGCCCTTCACGGTGAGTTGCTCAGGCACATCGATGTGGATGCGCAACTGCTTTTCGGGTGGGAACACCTTCATCTCGTCGGCCACCTTGTGGATAATTTCGGTGACATCTACCGAAGCGCTCTCAATCTTGTGTGGCGCCTCCGAGATGCGGGTGATGAGCGAGAGGTCGGCCAGCAGTGCGGCGAGGCGCTTCACATTCTCGTAGGAGGTGTCGATGAGTTGCTTCTTGGTTTCGGCGGGGAGTGTTTCGCTATTGTTTTCCAGCGTTTCGAGACACGCCTGAATCACGTGCACGGGCGTCTTGATCTCGTGGCTGATATTGTTGGTGAGTTGATGCTTGATGCGATTCTTTTCGCTCTGCTCAAACATGGCCGCACGCAAATTCTTGTCGCGCTGCTCGGAAGTGGCCTTCAGATTCTTGTAGAGATTGATCACATGGCCCGAGATTTCGCCCAATTCATCGTTGGGGAATTGGCGGGTGTCGTAGTCGTCGATATCGTCATATTCGGCGGCAGCGGCGAAACGGCGCAAATTCTTCACGCTACGGCCCACACGATAGGCGGCGAGCCAGGCGAGCACGGTCATCAGCAGCGCGATGCCGAAGATGAGGTAACTGTTCACGGGGTCGGCCTTGAGGGTGTCGGCGAGGGTGTGATTATAGGGCAATGCCGTACGCACCACCACCCCATCGCCTCGGGTGGCCGAGTAGAAATACTGGCGGGCGTTGGTGGAAGAGACGCGGCGCTTGGTGAAGCCGTGGCCATGGGCGATCGCCTCAGCCACCTCGGCGCGAGAAAGGTGATTCTCCTTCACCTGCGAAGCGTTAGTGTCGTAGATCACGTCGCCATTGAAATTGATGACCGACACACGCAGCGAGTCGTCGGCACCGATTTGCTTGAGCAACTGCGGTGTGATTTGCTTGCCTTCGCCCAGCGAGGCGAGGATGCGCATGTTCTGCATCTGGAGGCGGCTGTCGAGCACTTCGGTCTTGAAGTCGACCTCGCGTGAATACTGCAGTGCAAAAAACACCAGCGCCATCGACCATGTGAAGAACATGATGAGGAGGAAAATGCGCGTGTGCACACTAACCTTTGGTTTTGAAACCATAGCCAAATCCTTGTTTGGTGAAAATTCTGTTTCCATATCTACCTATTTTTTTACGTAAGCGACCGACAAACACATCGACCGTGCGATCGATGACACACACGTCGGCCGTCCACACCCGGATGAGAATGTCGGAACGTGAATGCACGGTGTCGGGATTTTTCAAAAAGAACGCCAAGAGGTCGAATTCGGTGTCGGTGAGCGAAACGGGCTCGCCATCGAGCAAGCACTCCTTCTTCGCCAGGTCGAGCACGAGCGATTCACACGCCAGGCGGTCGGTCTTCGAATAGCGGCCGCTGCGGTGGAGCACACTTTTCACGCGTGCCACCAGTTCGCGCATGGAGAAGGGCTTGCGAATGTAGTCGTCGGCCCCACTGTCGAAACCCTCGAGCAAGTCGGCTTCGGAGTCTTTGGCTGTGCAGAAAATGATGGGCACATTCTTCAACTCCTCGCGCTGCCTGATGGTCTTTGCGAGTTCAAACCCCGACATCTGTTCCATCATCACGTCGAGCAAGAGCAAGTCGTAACGCTCGAGTCGCATCTTGAGAGCCTCTTCGGCCGAGCATGCAGTATCGATGCTGAAGCCCTCCATTTCGAGATTCAACTTCAAGACGTAACAAATGGCTTGTTCGTCGTCGACTACTAATATTTTAGGAACATCGGTCATTGTGCTTGAGTTCTGTTTTGAATTTTTTACAGTGCAAAAGTAAGATAAAAATGATACAGAAATATAACAAAATTGTAACAATTGCGTTTTCAGCGTCTCTGGAGGCAAATTGTTACAATTTTGTTACAATTGAGCGGTCTAATATTGGGCATAGATGAATGGCGCTACATCGGCCGAGGCAAACTGGAGCACCAGTTGCACCACGATGACGAACACCGCGAGTTTGAAGAGCCAGTGGCTTTCCACAAACCATCGCTTGGCGCCCTGATAGATGCGCACCGGCACGAAATGGGCCACCAGCAGGAGCACCAGCATGATGCACCACACATAGCGCACACTCACGAACGGGGGCAGATAAGCCAGGTCGAAATTGGTGAAAATGCCCGTGAGAATGGCTGTGGCCTCAGCAAACGACTCGGCGCGGAAAAACACAAACGCCAGCATCACCGTGGTGAAGGTAATCAGGCCTGAGAGCAGGCGCACCGGCCATGTGTCGGGTATCTTCTTGAGCGATGGCAGGCACAATTTGTGCACCACCAGCGCTATACCATGGATGGCTCCCCACACTATATAATTAAGGCCCGCGCCGTGCCAGAAGCCGCCTATGAGCATGGTGAGGAAAAGGTTGAGGTATTGGCGCACCTTGCCCTTGCGGTTGCCGCCGAGCGGAATGTAGACGTAGTCGCGCAGCCAGAACGAGAGCGAGATGTGCCAGCGGCGCCAGAATTCGGTGATGTTGAGCGAGCGAAACGGATGGTCGAAGTTCACGCCCAGGTCGAAGCCCATGATGGCACCCAGACCGATGGCCATGTCGCTATAGCCCGAGAAGTCGGCGTAGAGTTGCACGGTGAAGCCCAGCGCCGCCATCAGCAGTTCGAAGCCACTGTAGCCCTGCAGCGTTTCGGGGCTGCCGAAAATGATGCCCGAGTACTGGGCGAGATAGTCGGCCACGATAGCCTTCTTCACCACACCCGCCATCACCAGCCAGAGTCCGCCGTAGATTTCGGCCTTGGTCACTGGCGAGGTGCGCTCGAGTTGGGGCATGAAATCCTTCGCCCTCACCACTGGGCCAGCCACGAGGCAGGGGAAGAACGAGAGGTAGAATAGATAGTTGAGATAACTTTCCACAGGCGGCATCTTGGCCTTGTAGACGTCCACCACATAACTGATGGTGCGGAAGGTGTAGAACGAGATGCCTATGGGCGCGATGATGTCGAGGGGCTGGAAGTTGCCGCCCACGATGTCGTGCCAGGAGTGGAGGAAGAAATTGGTGTATTTGAAAGCCACCAGTGTGCCCAGCGAGCACAGCAGCGACAGCCACAGCATCGCCTTGCGGCGGCCCGACGACTCAGCCCGTGCAATGCGGCGCGCCAGGTGCCAGTCGATGACCGACGTGGCCACCATGAGCAGGAAAATCCAGCCACACGACTTGAAGGCGAAAAAGAGGCTGAATGCCACCACGAAGAGCATCATCTGACGCTTGCGGTGACGAATGCATGCGAAGATGGGCAGGAACACCAGAAACATCATCCAGAACGTGCCGCTGGAGAACACCAGAGGCATCGAGGGATTAGGAGTGAAAAACGATGCGATGTTGTGCAACGCAAAGGTGAGGTTATCGTTCAGTAGCATCATGGGGCATCGGTATTGGCGGGTGACACTTCGGGCTGAGCGGCGGCGGGCTGCTCGGCCACTTCTTGCTTGGGTTTGGGCTGTGGCTGTGGTTTCGCCTCGGCCTTAGGCTTGGGTTTCGCCTCGTCGTCGGTCATGCTAAACATTTCGGTGTGGCAGTGGCCGCGGTCCTTCTTGGGCATCTTCAGCACAATAGGATTATTGCTCTTTTCCATAATCCAGCGGCAGATGCGGTCGGCCCACTTCGCTGCCGAGGCGGCTGTGGGATGGGCGCCGTCGCTGGCACGGTCGTAGTGCTGGTCGGGGGTGTAACTGAGGTAGAAACTGCCCTCAGGCACCACGCTGCGAATCATATCGTTGATGCCAGTGTCGGGCTTCCAGTTGGGCGGACCAATCCACACGTAGGGGATGTTGCCAAATTCAGCCACTATCTGCTTCACATATTTCGTGCGGCGGGCGATGATGTCGTTGATAAAGAGTTCATTGCCGCCGAGGCTGATAAGAATGTAGTCGGGCTTATACTGCGCCACCTTTTCCTTCACCCTTCCGCTGGTGGCCCACACCTCGGTGGAGGAGCCGTACCAGATGACGGTGTTCATTTGGTGACCGTTTTCCTCGGCATAGGCAGCGATGCGCGGACTCAGGCGCTCGAGCATGGAGTCGCCTATGAAGAGGATATTTTTTTTGGTGGTGTCGAACGGAGCGGGCTTCAGCGCCGTGGCAGTGGAGTCTTTGCCGCCGAGGGTGTCGGCGTGGGCAAGTTGTGAGGGCGAATGCTTGAACAAATCGCTGGCGAAACTCGCCGTCTTAATGCCGCACGTGTCCTCGAAATCGTCGCCGAAAAACGACATGCCGGCGAAAAAGGCAAACGCCGTCAGCAGCAGGGCAAAGAGGCTAAAATAATTCTTTTTCATTTACAGAGAGGCTGTTACTGGGCTTAATGTGATAGAAAGGATGGCCAGTGGTTTATTTTAAGAAAAAGTGTGGCTTAAGAGCGATGGAAATCACTCATAGCCACACTTTTAACTTTATCTATCGAATTATTTCACGAGTTTAACGCCTATACCTGGGCGGTCGGCAGGCACAGTCACCTGGCCGTTGACAATCTTGATACCGTCGAAGCGGTCGTTGGCGATGAGCCAGTTGCCATCGAGGTCGGCCCAGTCGCAGAGGGGCGAGAGTTGGGCGGCGGCAGTAACGGCACATGAGGTTTCGGTCATACAGCCAATCATGATCTTCATGTCGAGCGCGCGGGCGAGGGTCACCATCTTGTAGGCTTCGTTCAAGCCAGTGCTCTTCATGAGTTTGATGTTGATACCCGAGTACACACCGTGGAAGCGGCGAATGTCGGGCAGGCGCTGGAATGCCTCATCGGCCACGATAGGCAGTGGCGAACGCTCGGTGAGCCAGGCGGTATCTTCCAGTGGTTTTTCCTTTTCGAGAGGCTGCTCCACGAAGAGGCAGTTCTTGTCGGCGAGCCATTCAGCCATTTCGAGTGCTTCTTCCTTAGTTTTCCAGCCCTGGTTGGCATCCACGTAGAGTTTGATGTCGGGGCGAATGCTGCGCACGAGTTCGTAGAGGTGCTTATCCTTCTCGATGCCACCGAGACCCATCTTCACCTTGATGAGTTTGAAATCGTAGGTTTCGGTCATCTTTTGGCGCACTTTCTCGTCGGTGTCGATACCGATGGTGCAAGTGGTGAGCGGTGCATTTTCAGGGTTCAGACCCCAAATCTTGTACCAAGGCTGACCCATGAGTTTGCCCAGAAGGTCGTGGAGGGCGATGTCGACGCCAGCCTTAGCGGCGCGGTTGTTGGGTGCCACGCTTTCCACATAGGCGAGGATGTCTTCCTTGCGGAAGGGGTCGGTGAACTGCTCCAGATTGAGGCTGCCGAGGAATTTGCACACGCTTTCCACGCTCTCGCCCAGATAGGGAGGCATCGAGCACTCGCCGTAGCCCACTACGCCGTCGTATTCAAGTTCCACCTGCACGTCGGGGGTGGTGGTGCGGCTGTATTTAGCGAGGTTGAAGGCATGCTTCAGTTGCAGTTCGTAGGGGAAGAATTTGAGTTTGAGTCGTCCGCTGCGCTTGATGGTGGCAGGTGCTTTCTTTGCTGCCGAAAGTGATATTGGAGAGGCTGCGGCGGCCAGTCCGAGGCCTGCGCCCAAGATGAATTTTCTGCGATCGATTGACATAATCTTTTATATCTTTTTTTGAGGGGTTAATATTTTACGGAGTTAATTAGAAGTACCAAGGGTGATTGCGCACGTAGGTGATGTAGGCGGTGCCCATCTGGCCTTCGATGCGGCTTGCCGAGAGTGGCGAGTAGAGATAGGCGGGATCCTTGGGGTCGAGGCTGTTGATTTTCACGCGGCCCGAGCAGTGGATATATTTGCCGTCCTTGATATAGAGGCCCACGTGAGTGACGCGGCCGTTCTTGTTGCCGAAGAAAAGCAAGTCGCCGAATTTGCACTTGTTCCATTCCGAGCCCTTGATTTTCTCGCCATAGAGCGCCTGTTGAGAGGCGTCGCGCGCAAGGATGATGCCGTTGCTGAAATAACTCACCTTAACAAGGCCCGAGCAGTCGGTCACCTTGCTTGAAGTGCCGCCCCACAGATAGCCGTGGCCCATCATCGAGTGGGCAGTCTTCATCACCAGGTCGAGGTTGAGGTCTTGCTTTGCCCACTGGGCGAATTCCTGCACCTGAGCCTTCTTGATCCAGCCGAAACGGCCATCGGGGAGCGCGAGTTTGAGCCATTCGCCCTCTTCGCCCTTATACTCGAGGATGCTGCCGAGCACCAGGTCGGTGACCACAGCGTCGCTCTGGGGAGCCTCAACGAGGAATGCGCTATGCACGGTGAGGATATAGCGTTTCGCTTCGCGCCAAGCCTTCATCTGCGCTGCGGTTTTGCAAGCGATCGACGAACTGGGCACGTAGGAGATATAGTTGTCGGGAGTCTGCACGCGGTACCAATCGCCCGAGGCATCGAGCACTCTCACGGGCTGGCCCATGATGCCCTGGGTGGCCATTTCGCCAGCGTGCTTGCCCTCGCAGCGCATGCTAGCGATGGCGAGCGTCACGATGCCCCACTTCTTGCCTTCGGGCACAGCGTTGTGAAGCACCTTCACATTGTTTTTCACATTGGCGAAGCCCTTGTCGGCGAGTTCTTTGCCGATGGCATCTTTCTGCTCCTGCAGGCCCACGGTGCCCGTAACGGTGACGGTGCTGCCGCTGGTGGCGGCCTTCACGTCGAAGATGGCAGTGCGCTTATCGGGAGCGATGCGACTCTTGAGGTTGGTTAACACATCGGTGGCGCTTGCGGCCATGGCGGTGATGCTAGAAGCCGCCAAGAGCGCTACGCAGAGGGTTTTGAAAATCTTTCTCATATCCTTGGGTTAAATGTTTTTTTCGAGTGAATAAACTTTTTGCCTACGGCTTATTTGATAGGCTCCATGCTGTTAAGTTTAAAATTCGACGACCACTTGTCGTAGTAGAGGTTGCCGCCTTTCCATTCTACCTCGCCCATCTGGAAGTCGACGGTTTCGCTGCGGATGTATTTCTTAGCGGGGCTGAGTTGGTCGCCCACGGCCTCGTTAGATGCCATGCGGTAGATGTCGATGCCGGTGGCATAGTAGTCGTGCATCTGCTCGCTGGGCGAGGTAGAGCGGCCGAAAGAGGCATCGGTAGGCACCCATCCCACTCCCTCGAAATAGGTTTCGCCCCAGTCGTGGAAATTCACAGCGCCCGGGTGGAGCATGTAGCCACTCTCCCATCGCGCGGGAATGCCCACGGCGCGGCACAGGGTGATGTAGAGCAAGCCCACCTGTCCGCAGTCGCCGTGCTTGTTCTCGAGCACGTATTCGGGAATGTTCTTGATGGTGCTGTATTCGCGAGCGCCCGCCCATGGAAAATTGATGGCAATCCAGTGGAAAATGTGGTTGGCCGCCATCACGGGATGCACCTCCGCACCGCCCACGATGTATTCGGCGAGGCTGCGGATAGAGTCGGTGATCACGATGTGGGGATACTCGCTGCTGGTGTATTTCACATATTCGTCGGTCATCTTATAGGGTTGCACCATCGCCATGAGGTCTTGCTGGGCAATGTGGCGCTCGCCCACGTCGTAACTGAAGGTGTATTCGAAGTGGGTGGGCTGGCCCTTCTCGGCCACCGCTTCCATGTAGATGGTGTGGTGCTTGCTGCCCTCACTGTAGGTCACGGGGCGGTTGCTGCTTTCGAGTTTGATATTCTTCTGACGCAGGTTTTCGTAAGGGATAGGCATCCACACGCGCAGCGTTTCGCCGGCGGGGATGGCGTCGGGCTTCACGTCGAGGGTGAAAGTCACGTTCACGTGATGCCAGTCGCGAATGCCATTGGCGTCGGGCTGAGTGCCCATGGCGCGCACGGCATATTTGCGCATACTCTCGCTTTCTTCGGCGAGTTCGGCCTTATTGTCGGCGGCAAATTCCTCGCCCAGGAGCCAGAGGTTGCGCACAGCCTTGCGAAACCACACTTCCTTGCCATCAATGTTCATGTATTCAATGGCCTTGAGGCGCTTCCAGTTGGCGATTTGCTCGTCGGTGGCATCGGGGCGTTTCTTGCGAATGGCGGCAATGCCCTCTTCAGGCGAAAGCGTGAAATCGCGGCGAATGCGGTCCATGATTTGGTTGAGCGAATCGATGGTCACGGCCTCTTGAGTGCGCACCTTCTTAGGGAGTTTCTTCATCAGGGTCGACGCCTGGGTGAATTCACCCGCGTCCATCAGTTGGTCGACTTGAGCGCGCCACGTAGCCACATCGGTAGCAGCCTGAGCGGCAGTGAAACCGAAGCAAGCAACGGCGGCAAGGATAGTTTTCTTCAACATTGTAACTTTTAGATAGTTTATGTAATTGCACAATTAGTCAATCTCACCCCAAATTTAATCATTTTTTCCGAAACTTCATTCATTTTCGCCACCTAATATTTCATAACAGCGGGAAAAAGACAACTCAGGCGAAATAAGCACTTCGCCAAAAGTAAGGGAGGAGAACGAAAGTAACGGCGAGGAGGGCTTTGTTCATAGCGTGGCACAAAAAAACATCAGCCAGGGCATGATGCCTGGCTGATGTTTTTTTTTATTTGTGATTTTTTATTGCTGTCTACTTCTTGAGGGTGTGGAACGATGAGCCGTCGAAGCAGTGGGTGCAGATGCGGTCCTTTGGCAAGCCGATGGCCTTCACAATGGTCTCCACAGTGGAGAACTTGAGTGAGGTGAGGTTGAGACGGCGTGCGATTTCCTGCACCATGCGGTTGTATTCGGGCGAGCCTGTGGAGGCGTAGGCTTCCACGTTTTTGTTCATGTCGCCCTCGAAGTCTTGGATAATGCGGCGAGTGATGAGTTCAAGTTCGCTCTTCGATGCCGAGAAGTTGACGAATGGGCAGGCGTAGATGAGCGGCGGACACGCGATGCGCATGTGAATTTCCTTTGCGCCGTCTTCCATAAGCACCTTGGTGTTGTCGCGCAACTGGGTGCCACGCACGATGGAGTCGTCGCAGAAGCAGCACTTCTTGCCCTTGAGCATGTCGGAGTTCTGGATGAGTTTCATCTTAGCCACGAGATTGCGCATGGCCTGGTTGCTAGGCATGAACGAGCGGGGCCAGGTGGGGGTGTATTTGGCGATGGTGCGCAGATAAGGCACTTTGTGGCCCTCGGCGTAACCCACAGCCATACCGATGCCCGAGTCGGGGATACCGCACACGCAGTCCACCTCCACATCGTCGGTTTCGCCCATGGCGCGACCGCATTCGTTGCGCATTTGCTCCACGTTGCGACCCTCGTAGCACGAGGTGGGGAAGCCATAGTAGATCCACAGGAATGAGCACACTTGCATCTGCTCATTGGGCTTGCGCATCTGAATCATTTCGTCGGCAGTGATGCGCACGATTTCGCCCGGACCCACGTAGTGGATGGTCTTGAACCCGAGATTGGGAAACGCTGTAGATTCGGTGGTTACAGCCATGCCGTCTTCGCCCTTACCCACCACGATTGGGGTGCGTCCCCAACTGTCGCGGGCAGCGATGATGCCGTCTTCGGTGAGCAAAAGCATCGAGCACGAACCGCTGATGGAATTAAACACATTCTCAATGCCATCCACGAAGTCTTTGCCCTTGATAATGAGCAGGGCGATGAGTTCGGTGGGATTGATGCGGCCCGAGGAGAACTCGCTCAAGTGCATATTCTCGGCGAGCAACTGCTGTGCCAATTCCTCTTGATTATTGATCTTAGCCACCGTCACGAGCGCGAAACGTCCCAGGTGGGAATGGAAAAGCATGGGCTGCGCATCGGTGTCGCTAATCACGCCTATGCCCGAGCGTCCCTTAAACTTATCCAGTTCGTTCTCGAATTTGGTTCTGAAATAAGATTGTTCCAAACTGTGGATGGAGCGGAAGAATTCGCCCTCATCGCTAATGGTTACCATACCGGCACGGCGAGTGCCAAGGTGTGACTGATAGTCGGTGCCGTAGAACAACTCTGCACGGCACTCTCTGTTTTTTAGTTTTGTACCAAAAAAACCTCCCATTTCCCTTCTAAAAATTGTAGTGTTATTGAAAACCTTCCACAAAATTACGAATAATTTCCCATAGCCACACGCTCGCCCAGCATTTTTTTCGGAAATAACACACGAAACCGATTGCAAACCACCCCAGGAAAACCCAGAAACAAAGCCGACAGAAGGACAACGACCAAGAGCAAATAAAAGGGAATTTCCCAGGGAAAAACATTGATAAAAAGTTTATAACAAAAGGTTCTTTTGTTATAAAGATGGTGGATATTTTTGACGAAAAATGAAAACCTGCATGCTGGGTTGAAGGGTATTAAAATTCCCCCAGCCTCGGGATGAGGCTGGGGGAAACTGATGGTATGGCGAGAATCGGCTGCTTAGATGAGCGATTCTACGATTGCTTTCACGTCGGCACCGAGTTGCTCGGCTTCTTCCATGGTGTGGGCTTCGCTGTAGATGCGGATGATGGGCTCGGTGTTGCTCTTGCGCAGGTGTGCCCAGCCGTGCTCGAAGTCGATCTTCACGCCGTCGATGGTGGTGAGTTTCTCGCTGGCGTAGTGCTTTTCTACTGCCTTGAGGATGCCGTCGACGTCCATGCCTGGGGTGAGTTCGAGTTTGGTTTTAGCGATAGCGTACTGTGGATAAGTCTTCTTCAGTTCGCTCACCTTCATGCCGCTCTTTGCGAGCAGGGTGAGGAAGAGTGCCACGCCAGCGAGTGCGTCGCGGCCGTAGTGGAGTTCGGGATAGATGACACCGCCATTGCCTTCACCGCCAATCACTGCGCCGATTTCGCGCATGAGGGTGGTGACATTCACTTCGCCCACTGCGGCAGCCTCGTAGCGGCAGCCGTGCTTAGCGGCCACGTCGCGCAGCGCGCGCGATGATGAGAGGTTGCTCACGGCAGCACCTGGGGTCTGCGAGAGGATGTAGTCGGCAATCGAAACGAGGGTGTATTCTTCCACGAAGAATTCGCCGTCTTCCATGATGATGGCGAGGCGGTCAACGTCGGGGTCAACTACGAAAGCCACGTCGGCTTTGCCAGCCTTCATGAAGGCGCTCACCTCGGTGAGGTTGGCTGGAATGGGTTCTGGAGTGTGTCCGAAGTGACCGGTGGGCTCGCAGAAGAGTTTTTCCACTTGCTTCACGCCCAGTGCTTCGAGCAGTTTAGGAATAGCCACGCCGCCGATAGAGTTCACGGCATCCACTGCCACGGTGAAGCCTGCATTCTTGATGGCTTCCACGTCCACGAGTTTGAGATCGAGCACGGCCTGGATGTGACGGTCGAGATAGTCGGTCTTGGTTTCGTGACCGAGCGAGTCGACGTCGGCATAGTCGAAGTCTTCGGCTTCGGCGATGCGGAGCACTTCCTTGCCTTCCACGTCGGTGAGGAATTCACCCTTGTCGTTGAGGAGTTTGAGTGCGTTCCACTGCTTAGGATTGTGAGATGCAGTGATGATGATACCACCGCAGGCGTTTTCCCAAACCACAGCCATTTCGGTAGTAGGAGTTGTGGCGAGGCCGATGTTTACCACATCAAAGCCCATGCCTTCGAGGGTGCCAACCACTACGTTGAGCACCATTTCGCCAGAGAGACGCGCATCGCGACCTACCACGATTTTATTCGACGAGAGTGTGGTGGTGCGGCGGATGAATGTGGCGTAAGCGCTGGTAAACTTCACAATATCGAGTGGAGAGAGGCCGTCGCCCGCACGTCCGCCGATAGTGCCACGAATACCGGAAATTGATTTAATAAGTGACATAAAATTACGATGTATTAAAAGTTAAGTTAGTTATAGTTAAGTGTTGTAGATAATTCTTCTACTGAGCGAGGCGCGGCGGCCACAATGGGCTACGCCTCAAGGATTTTTTCCTATTTTTGGGCTCGAGCACTTTGTGGCTCCCTCTTCCCATAAAGGGAGCCTGGGCCCGCGAGAGCGTGGTGAAAATTACACCTTGCTGGGGAAATAGCGCACTTGATACATGAATGGTATCACGTAACTGATTTCGTCGGAGCGGCCGTATTGCGACTTGATGACGATGTTCACTTCGCAGTCGATGCCGAGATAGTTGAGCGGCATTTGGATGCCTACGCCCCATTCAGCCGAATTCTGACGAGTGAAATCGTTGAACTGGAAGGAGGCTGCTGCCATGCTCATGTCGTCGGCATTGCCATCGGCAGGGGACCACGACTTGTCGTTGTTGTACCACTCGTTGAGATTGTAGCGGGTGTAACGGAAGTAGATGGTCTGCGATGTGCGGGCCTTGTTGTTTTTGGTGTCGCCGGCTTTGAGCACCTGCATGTAGACGTTGCCATCGGGGTCGAGTTTATAGAAGGGGGCGTCTTTACCCACTTCGAAATTCGAGTCAACAGGCACTTCTGCGATTCGGAAATTGCAAAGGAAAGCGTTGCACGACTGGCGCTCATCGTTGAGCAACTCAGCATAACTGCGGCTGTTTTCGCATGACACGAATCCCATGGCAGCCACGATGATGCCGAGCAAGAAAAGTATTTTTTTCGTCTTCATATCTTGGTAAATAATCTTTTATTCGTTTTCAAAACAGGTGTCTTCGAGCACTTGGAAGAACACGTCGATGGCGTCTTCCATCGAACCCTGGAAATCGCCGCCTGCAGCATTGCGGTGACCGCCGCCGCCGAAGTAGCGCGCGCAGATGTCGCTCACCGAGAAATTGCCCTCGGAGCGGCACGACACCTTGATTTGGTCAGGGTCTTCGCGCAGGAACATCACCCAGTGCACCTCGGGGATGCTCAGCGGCTTGTTCACGAGGCCTTCGGTGTCGCCTTTTCGGTAGCCGAAACGCTCGAGTTCGGCGCGCGTGAGGGTGATGAGGGCCGCGCCGGCGTCGGGGAAAATCTGCATTTTCTCGCTCAAGGCATAGCCCTGAAGGCGCAGGCTCTCGGCGCTGAAGGTGTTCATTGCCATGTTGTAGAGCCACTGCTTGTTGATGCCGTAGGCCACCAGTTGCGCCACTATCTCGTAGATTTCGGGATAGTCGCTGCTGTAGGTGAAGTTGCCGGTGTCGGTCATCATGCCGGTGTAGAAGCACTGTGCGGCCTCGGTGTCGACGTAGCGGAGCAGCGCCAGTTGCATGAGGGTGCGGTAAACCACCTCGCAGGTCGACGACAGGTGAGGGAAGGATATCTTCACGTCGAAGTCGTTGTCGGGGTCGAGGTGATGGTCGATGAGCACTCTGGGCGCACGGCACTGCGCTATCACAGGCGCGAGTTTATCGACGCGCTGCAGCGTGTTGAAGTCGAGGCAGAACACGAGGTCGGCCTCGCGGAAGAGGAAACGGCCGCGGAGTTGCGACAGGGAATAGACCACCACATCGCGCACGCCAGGCACGAAGAGGAGCGCACGTGGCACTTGGTCGGGCACCACCACATGGGCATCCTTGCCCATATTGCGGAGCACCCGGCACAACCCCAATGTGCTGCCCAAGGCATCGCCATCGGGAGAGAGGTGGCATGTGAGCACAATGTGGCGAGCGCCCTTCAGCAGTCGCTGCAGGTGCTCAATCACACGTGAGTCTATGATAGGTTCAATCATCAGCGGTAGTTATCACTTTAATCAACAAAGTTAATACCATCGTGTGGCATTACCAAAATTTTAAGGATATTTTAGAAAACACGCGCAGGAGGAAGGGGGGCCATCCCATGCCTCTTCTTACAAAAAACAACTCAGATTCCCTCTATAAACTAGAAATCTAGACATCTACTCCTGCATCGAGGGGAGAATTTTGGCTGCTAGGATGCGCTGGAATTCGTCTTCGAAATTGGGGGTGAGGATGCCTTTGCCTATGGCGGCTTTTACTTCCTGGATGCTCCAGAAGCGGCCTTCGTCGACTTCGGCGGGGTCGAAGTCGAAACTTTCGCGATGGGTGACGGTGTAGAATGTGTGCACCAGTTCGCGCTCTACCGCGCTGTCGAACACGTAACTGAACAGGTGATGGGGCTCATAGCCCGTGAAACCGAGTTCTTCGCGGGTTTCGCGTTCGAGGGCTTGCTCCACGGTTTCGCCATAGTCCTGGTGGCCTCCCACGGCGGTGTCCCACTTGCCGGGCTGGATGAATTTGTGGATGGAGCGCTTCTGCAGGTAGATGTCGCCCTGGGCGTTAAACACGTGGAGGTGTACCACTGGATGCAGCAGGCGGGTGCCGCTGTGGCACTCCTTGCGGGTGGCTTTTCCCACCACATTACCCTGCTCATCAACGATGGGGAATATCTCCTTGTCGGAGAGATCGGCAGCAAATGTTTCGTTCATTTTTTTCAGTCTAACAGTCTAAAAGACTAAAAGTCTAAGAGTCT
>JAUNCU010000020.1:0-1091 GCA_030526455.1 Bacteroidales bacterium
AAAAAAAGGGACGCACGCGCGCCCCTTTTTTTGGAATAAGTGGATAAAATTAGGCATAAAAAATAGGAATAAGTGGATTTTTCTCTTTGTGACAATAGGTTTTTTCTTTATCTTTGCAACTGAAAACTAGAAAGATATGCTACAACGTAAGTTTCAAAAAACATTAGAGCAGTTTCTCCTTAATGAAAAAAGGAAAATTCTGCTGGTGAATGGAGCACGCCAAATCGGGAAAACATACCTGATTAGGCATGTGGGAAAGAAATTGTTTAAGCACTATGTGGAGATAAATTTGAAGGAAGATGCTGAAGGCGACCGCTTGTTTGATGCCATAAAATCGACCAACGACCTCTACATTCGCCTTAGCAATTTCACTAGCGAGCCATTGGGCGACATCCACGACACGCTGATTTTCCTCGACGAGATTCAGTCCTATCCCAGACTGCTCACATTGCTGAAATTCCTCAACCAAGAGGGCCGCTACCGATTTGTGGCAAGCGGTTCGCAATTGGGTGTAGCACTTTCTGAAACCCCATCGGTGCCCATTGGCAGTGTTGAGAACAAGCAAATGTATCCGCTCGATTTTGAGGAGTTTCTTTGGGCAACAGGGGTAGGTGAGGAGTGGATTTCCCACGTAAGGCAATGTTATGAGCAGCGATTGCCTCTGGAAGAAAACTCTCACCAAGTGATGCTCAAGAGGTTTCAGTATTATTTGCTCATTGGTGGATTCCCTGAAGCCGTGAATCGATACATCGCCGACCGCAATCTTCTCAACGTGAGAGCCACCCACGAAGATATTTTCAAACTTTACAAAATTGATGCTTCGCAATACGACGAATCAAGAAAACTCAAGATTCGCAGAATCTACGAAATGATTCCAAGCAATCTTGAAATGGTGAAAAAACGGGTGGTATTTCAGAATATTGAAAACAAAAAAGGAAAAACTTTCTCCGATTACGCCGATGAATTCGACTATCTCACCAATTCAGGCATAGCCCTCGACGTGACCGCCGTATCCAATCCAAAGTTCCCGCTTGTGGCCTCGGCGCAAAAGCGACTGGTGAAACTGTATCTTAACGATGTGGGTCTGCTCA
>JAUNCU010000020.1:1101-23434 GCA_030526455.1 Bacteroidales bacterium
CCAACGCCCTCTACGGCCTCAGCGTGAATGCCGTGTTGCAGAACGAAGAGGGCGTGAATTTGGGCAATGTCTACGAATCGGCTGTGGCGCAGGAACTTCATGCCCATGGTTTCCCTTTGCATTATTACGACAACAAGAAAAAGGGTGAAGTGGATTTTCTGGTCGACGACTACACCAGTTTGGAAGTGCTGCCCATCGAGGTGAAATCGGGAAAAGACTTCAAGCGCCACAGAGCGCTCGACGTGTTTTTGGCTAATGAGGACTATAGCGTAAAGCAAGCCGTGGTGTTGTCAAACAACAGAGAGGTGACGACGGCTTCTAATGGCGTCACTTATATGCCCATTTATTATTGCATGTTTTTCACTCACCCCTCTGAAGCGCATGCCGACGTGATTCTACCCGAACTTGAACCGCTAATATGATAATCAATATGCGACGAATTATGCTTTTCCTCTTCTCCTTTTTCCTCGCTGCTTTTGCGGGGGCTCAGGGGGCTTGGCTTACCGGGAAGGTGAGGCCTGTGGAGAATTTGCCGGCGCGGAAGGCTGAGGCGATCTCGGCTGAGCAGTGGATGCGCCAGTGCGACACCACGCTCTTCTGGCCGCGCGAACGGCTCATCGTGGAGCAGGTGCTCAGCGGCAATGTGCCCGACTCGCTGCGCCTTCTGCACGAAATCGCTTTCATCACGCCTGTGATCGACTCGGTGGAGGTGCTCAGGCAGCCTCATGAGGTGAGGATTTGGGTGAGCCCCGACTATGTGGCCATTGGCGAGGATGCCCGCTTCGTGCGCATGCCTATGGGGCCGCTCGCCGCTCAAGAGATTGTCGACTCGCTCCACTGCATTCTGCCCACGGCGCTGATGGTGAACCGCATCAACGAGGTGGCTCAGGGCGCCATTGAGCCTTTCCCCTTCCGCCCCGTGGCCGATCGCAACTGCCAGCCGCGGGTGTTTGAAGACAGCAACAATGCCATCAACGCGCTCATGAAGGCGCGTGGCTATCATTTCGGGCAATTCATCTCTGGGCTGAAGAAAGATATCATCCTCACGTGCCGCCTGATGGAGGGCGATCGCTATCGCCACAATGTGGCCATCTACGGATGGCATTACCCCGATGGACGGCGCATCCAGCCCGTGCACGTGAAGCATGTGAATTGGTATGTGGACTACAGCCACGGCGTGCGGCTGGTGAGCCGGCGCTGCACCGTCGATGGCAAGGAGATGGACATTCGCGCCATCCTCGAGAGCCCCGCGCTCTACCGCTTGCTCAGCGACGAGCCCAGCCCCATCATCCCCGCCGCTTACATGAAATAAATTCAAGTATCACACCATAAAATAAGAGTAAGACTCATGAAATCAATTATTTTTACGTTGCTGCTGGCGCTCATGACCGCTGGCGCAGCACAAGCAAAGGATATGAAAAAGGAATTGAACCAACAACTCGGCGCCCTCTTCTCGGAGGTGTTTCACGACGATGAACCCGGTGCCGCCATTGTGCTGGTGAAGGACGGCAAGAAGATCTACGAGCAGTGCTTCGGTTGGGCCGACAAGGACACCAAGGCGCCCATCACGCCCAACACCAACTTCTGCATCGCGTCGGTGTCGAAGCAATTCGCTGCCGTGGCGCTGCTGCAACTCGCCGAGCAGGGCAAACTCTCGCTCACCGACCCGCTGAGCAAGTATTTCCCCGAATTTAAGGCGCCTTTCTTTGGCGACATCACCCTTCACCACATCTTGAGCCACACCTCGGGTATCCCCGACGCGCGCGACCGCTCCGACCGCCACTTCGTGCTCACCGCCACCGACGTGGCTAGCGTGGGCTATATGAAGTCGCTCGATCGCCTCAACTTCACCCCGGGCGACGGCCACTACGAGTACATCAACCCCACCTACCAACTCTGCTACCAGATTGTGGAGAAGGTGAGCGGTATGCCTTTTGAGAAGTATATGAAGAAGTATATCTTCGACCCCGCCGGCATGAAGCGTACGCAATATTTCGACGCCAGCCGCACGATGGAAAACGCCGCCCACGGCTACGACTGGGACGCCGCCACCAAGAGTTGGAAGGAATACGACTACGGTGAAGAGTCGTTCTTCGCCACCAAGGCCGACGGAGGCATCTACACCTCTATCAACGAATTTATCAAGTGGGAGAGCGCCCTGCGCTTCAATGTGGTGATGAAGCCGCTGAGCCGCGTGAAAGCCTATAAGCCATGGGTGCAGATTCCTGCCGACGCCGAATACGGCTACCAGCCCAACACTGGCTACGGCTACGGCTTCTTCATCCAGGAAACGCCCGGCCGCTATCCCATCGTGTACCACACGGGCGACAACGGCGGCTTCACCATCTACGCCGGCAAAATCCCAGCCACCGACATGGTGCTGCTCATGTTCAGCACCCGCCCAAACATCGACCGCATGGCCATCATCAACCGCACCTACGACATCATAGAGCACCTATGTCCATCCTGGCTCAGCCCCGGGAAATAATATCGATAGCATTGTTGATCAAAAGCATCATCCCCTGCTGGAGCACTATTAGCCAGCAGGGGATGATGTGTTTTTGTCGTGAACGATGGTTATATAAACATTGCCATGTAAAGTGGCAGGTAAAGCACCTGAGCGTCTTTTTCCACATTTCCTTTGCAGAGCACGATGGCTCGCTCCACCACATTGCCAAACGATGCTATTGCCGCGTTGAGAGAAGCATGTTTTTTGTAGTTATCGCCCGACTTCACTTCGATAATAGTGATGCTATTGCGCTCGTTGATAATGAAATCCAACTCTTGCTTGCTCTTTTTGTCGTAATAATGGAGCGATTTTCCCGTTGCAGCCAAAGCACTCGCCACAAAATTCTCAGTTAGCGCGCCTTCGTTGATATCGATGTTGCCGCTGAGCACCTCAAATTGCATTTCCTTAATCGTCAGCGAACAAAGCAAGCCTGTGTCGACCATATACAGTTTGTAAAGCCTGCGGTTTTCTGTCGATTCAAAGGGGAGTTCCAGCGCTTTCGTTTTAAATGAGTAATAGGCCAAGCCAGCGTCAATGAGCCATTGGGTGGGGTCTTCGTATTTGCGAAGCGAAGCGCCTTTCTCTATGTCGGCAAGCACAAAGCGCTTGTCTTGCTTTCCAAGTTGAGAGGGGATAGCGTCAAAAACTCGCTTTACGAGCACAGCCGATTTCTGGGCATAATGTGAGATATCGTGCCTGTAGGTGGTGATGATAGAAGTTTGTGCCCTAAGAGCATTGGAGATGTCGGGTGAATCAATGAATTTCTGCACCACTTCAGGCATTCCACCGATCACAAGATACTCGCGATAGATTTTCGAAATCTGCTGGTGGATGAATTCGGGAACGGGAGTCTCTCGTCGGTAGCACTGCTTGAGCAGGTCGATCACGTTTTCGGCAATTCCTTTTGCCCAAAGAAATTCCTCAAAATCCAAAGGAAACAGCCGAATCTCCTCTTCAAACCCCACTGGATATGAAACCACTTCCTTGTAGTTGATGCCCAAAAGAGATCCCGACTCAATGATATCGTAATGTCCGTCTTCCACTAGAAACTTGATGGCGGTGCGGGCGTTGGGGCATTCCTGTATTTCATCGAAAAACACCAGGGTGGTTCCTTCAAAAAAAGGTCCAAATCCCATGGCCGATAAATTGGTGAAAATTGTGTGGGAATCAAGATCGCCATCAAAGGCTTGTTTGGCCACCGGACGCTTTACAAAATTCACCTCTACAAAATGGGCATAATTTTCCTTGGCAAACTCGCGGATAGCGGTGGTTTTTCCCACTTGGCGAGCACCAGTGACGATAAGGGCTTTCTTATCGGTGCGATTTTTCCACTCAATCAGGTGGTTATGGATTTTTCTTTTGAGCATAACAAATTGTATTACCCCACAAAATTACAACTTTTTTCCAGTATTTCAATACAATATTTGCAACTTTTTTCCACTGTTTTAGGGGTGAAATTGCAACTTTTTTCCACATTTTTCACTGCGCGCGTACAACCTTTTTCCACCTTTTTGAGGCTGGAATTGCAACTTTTCGCCATGATTTTTGGTGGGATATACACATTTTCGAGGTTAACGAGAGGTGCGATTTTACACATTTTCGAGGTTAAGGGAATACCGTTTTCTACACATTTTCGAGGTTAACGCAAAATTTTGAGGATATTTTCGGCCTGTGGGGAGAGATTTTTACGGCTTTTATTGGGGTATTTGCGGGTGGCTGTCTGAACCTCCTGGATCACTTCCATAACCGACCCTCTCCGAGGCTCATCCCTCTGCGGTTTCCTATCTCCAAGCCGCGCTCGCGAATTGCTGCGCAATTCATTCGCTTGCATGGAGTTAACCATAATAAGCCGTCTCCGACGGCGGTGGGTGGGCGGCTAGCGTTTTTGCTATAGACCTGGTGGATTTTTGAGTTTTCGGACAGGATGGGGGATGGGGAAAAAATAATGCAGGGCTTCGCCTTTTGTTTGCGAAGCCCTGCTGCTGAAGTTGAATATTAGGCTTTTTGCCTTGTTGCTTTTTTCCTTTGAACTTTTCCCTTAGGGTTTCCTTCCCTCGGGATTTCGTTCCTCGGGGGTGTCTCCTTTGGGGTTACTTCTCGCTCTTAGCGATTATTTTGCTATGAGGAGGTAGTAGTTCTTCTTGCCGCGTTGGGCGAGGATGTATTTGCCGTTGAGGAGGTCGGCTGTGGTGATGAGTTTGTTTTGGTCGGTGAGTTTTTCTTTGTTGATGCTCACGCCGCCGCCTTGGGTCATCTTCTTCATTTCGCCCTTAGAGGGGAACACGGCTGCTTCGTCGGTGAGCAGTGCGATGGCTGGCACGCCTTCTTCGAGTTTTGCCTTGCTGATTTCGAATTGTGGCACGCCTTCGAATACGCTCAAGAGTGTTTCTTCGTCGATTTTGTGAAGAATTTCGTTGGCCTTGTTGCTGAAGAGGATTTGCGATGCCTCTACTGCCATTTCATAGTCGGCAGCCGAGTGCACCATAGTGGTGATTTCCTTTGCGAGGCGCTTCTGCAGTGGGCGCAGACCAGGGTCGGCAGCCTGTTCTTCTTCGAGGGCGCTGATTTCTTCCTGGGTGAGGTCGGTGAAGATCTTGATGTACTTGGCAGCGTCGGCGTCGCTCACGTTGAGCCAGAACTGGTAGAACTTGTAGGGCGATGTGCGCTTGGGGTCGAGCCATACGTTGCCGCCTTCAGTCTTGCCAAACTTGGTGCCGTCGGCCTTGGTGATCAGCGGGCAGGTGATGGCGAAAGCCTCGCCACCGTTCATGCGGCGAATGAGTTCGGTGCCGGTGGTGATGTTGCCCCACTGGTCGCTACCACCCATTTGCAGGCGGCATCCTTCGTGCTCGTAGAGGTAGAGGAAGTCGTAGCCCTGGAGCAGTTGGTAAGAGAATTCGGTGAACGACATGCCGTGGTCGGCGTTGGCCGAGAGGCGCTTCTTCACCGAGTCCTTCGCCATCATGTAGTTGACGGTGATGTGCTTACCCACGTCGCGGATAAACTGGAGGAAACTGTAGTTCTTCATCCAGTCGTAGTTGTTCACGAGGATGGCAGCATTAGGCGCGTCGCTGTCGAAATCGAGGAATTTCTCCAGTTGCTTGCGCAGGCATTCCTGGTTGTGGCGAAGGGTGACTTCGTCGATGAGCACACGCTCCTGGCTCTTCATTGAGGGGTCGCCAATCATGCCGGTGGCACCGCCGATGAGGGCGATGGGGCGATGGCCAGCGCGCTGGAAGTGCTTGAGCATCATGATGCCCACGAGGTGGCCGATATGGAGAGAGTCGGCGGTGGGGTCGATGCCCACGTAGGCCGATGTCATTTCCTTGTTGAGTTGTTCTTCGGTGCCGGGCATCATGTTGTTGATCATCCCGCGCCATTCGAGTTCTTTTACGAAATTTATTTTACTCATCGCGTAATGGGTGTTATATGTATCTTGTTGTTAAATTTATTGTTGAAATAATAGTTCAATCCACAAAGTTACTACTTTTTTCTGAAAATCATAACATTTAGCGGTGGGCGGCAGGTGGGTTGCGATTGCTAAATGTGAAATATCTTTAAAAAAATGCTTTTTGTTGGTGCTTAGTTCGTTGAGGTGGGTTATTCATAGTATATTTGCAGAAAATATCCTTCTTGACTGAACGGCTACGTGTTCTGCGTAGCTCACATGCGTAGGTCAAGGGGATTATTTTTTTATAGTTTAGCCTTATATTCATGAATGTCGCGATAGGTTTTGGGCTTGAAATTCCAATGCCTGTAAACATGGATCCACCTATCGGCGTCGCATCTTATTGGTGTGCTGGTTCCAATGTTGAAATCGGGATAAATCATACGTATTTTCTGGTTGATATATTTGTATAGCCTAAGTTTGATGAGTGTTCTTTTTCCGGGGTGGCTGTCAGATTCGTGTTTCAGCGCATCCTTCTCGTTTAGTTTGAAACAAATTGCACCCAAAATCAAGTCCATAAACTGCAAGGGTAAATGATTCTTTGAGTTAACCTCCGAGATACCGTTTTCCACAATGTGTACATTCCCCTTTTTGAATAGCGGATCGTTGTTGAGATTGCGGATATGGGAAATGAATTTGGTCTTTTCATCTTGGCGCAGCGGAATCTCGTCTAAGTACAATCGAATACCGATAGCCTCGTTGCCATTGTTGCAGTAAGCGAATCCGAAAGCATATTTTATGAATTGGTAATAAAGCATCGGGTAGTCTTCTTTGCGCTGCTCTTTTGTTAAATGTATGGCTTGGTTTTCGTTGTCTCTGAAGAAGATGCGGATTTTCAGTTTTCCTTCTTGTGCAAGTTGAAAAAGTTCGTCAACGACGAGGGTGTAGCGCTGGAAATGAAATTCATTTACTTTTTGCCATTTTATTTCGTCGCGAATGTCGGCTCTCGTTTTTACATCGTTCATCCTGTTCAGAACTTCTTTTAGATGTTCGGAACTAATAAGGATGCCTCCGTAGAAGTTGGAGTATTTGATGCCGTGTTTGTCGCTTTCGTCAAGCCAAATGTGTAACATTTCTAATCGTTTTTTTTGAGTGGCTCTGGGGCTTAAATCACCTTCTTCAGGGTGTAGGTGTAGGTGACGCCGGCTTCGCTTACTTGCTTGAGGGTGACGTGGGTGGCGGAGCGATGGAGGATGGTGAATTTGTTGGCCGCGGTGATGCCTGGCACGGGCATGAGTGGCTGCTTGGGGTCGGGGAAGGTCCATTGCATGCGGTCGTCGTCTTCGGCCCAGTTGCCGTAGGTGGCGTTGTAGGGGGAGTGGACGTTGTCTTCCATTGTGAGTTTCACGATTTTGCCTTGGAATTGCACGAAGAATTCTTTGCCGTCGGGGTCGGTGACCACGGTGCCGTCGGCGGTGATTTCCTGGAAATGCCATGTGCCGAACCATATGCCTATGTTGCCGCCGTTTTGCGTGCATCCACACAGCGCCACCGAGGCCAGCAGCAGGCACAGGAGGGTGAATATTTTGCTGATTTTCATCGTTTTCCTAAATTGAAGTTGCCGTTATAGGTGATAGATACGAGGGCGCCGGTGTTGTTGCCCAGCAGCGAGCCGCGGTCGAAGGCGAATTGCGCCTTGAGCGAGAGTCCCTCGAGCCACGCGGGGCGTGCAGTGGTTTCCACCAGGAAGCAAGTGGCGGCTATGCCTTTGGTGCGGGGGTGCTCGGGGGTGCCCCATGCCTTGCGGTAGGAGAAGAGCATGCGGTAGTCGATGCGTGGATTGATATAGCCCTTGATGCCCATGTGGAAGCCGCGCACGAGGTTGTCGGTGTAGCGCATGTAGCCGTCGGCATTGTAGATGGTGCCTCTCACGAAGGGCGAACCGATGGACATGCCGCGGTTTTGGTAGCCGTTGTAGGCGTAGTTGTTGTAGTAGTCGTCCGATCCCGTTGCGCCACCCACGATGTGCGAATCCTTGTTCACCTCCTCGGAGAAGTGGATGTGGCCGCTCTGGTTGGTGAGGTCGATGTATTCCAGCACGGCACCGCTCACGAGGCTTTTGTGGCCGCTACGCCACTCCAGTCCCCAGAGGCCGTCGAAACCGTTTTGCAGACCTATGCCCGAGCCGTCTTCCCATATGGACTGGTGATAGGCGCGGAAGGTGCCCAGGCTGTGGTGCTTATAGTCGAGCATGATGTCCCAACTGCCCACGTGATTGCCTTCCACATACATCTGGTCGCCGGGGTTGTCGCCGCCGCTGCCGGCGATGATGCTGCGGAAGAAACTCTTGAAATTGGCGGGCATCTTCACCGTTTTCACCAGCACGCCTTTTTCGTAGTAGCGCTGTGTGCCGGCAAACTGGCACGACGACTGCGCGCCGATGGTGAACACCACGGGCTTGTCGGGGCGGGTGCGGAAGTGGATTTGCTTGTAGTGGAACCAGTAGCCAGTGGTGAGGAAATTGTTGTAGTAATTGTAGTGATTCTTGAGCCAGTCGCCGTCGGAGAGGCGCTCGTAACTGATTTCGCCGCTCACCTGCACCCATCCCTTGGTGAGGGGCAGGTTGCGGTAGTCCACCAGGCCACCAGCGATGCCTGCACCGGGGCGGGCGTTGCCGCTCATGATGAGGTCGCCGCTCGAGAGGTCGGCGCTCGCCACCTCAGAGTGGCGCGCCTTGGCGCCAAGGGTGGCGAAGAGGCTGCGGTACTTCAGCGAGGCGTAGAGTTGCTGCACCCATGCGCGGGCGGGGTGCTGCGCATTGCGCATGAAGGCGCCGCGCTCAGTGCTGTAGCGGGCGTAGGTGGTATTGGAGGCGAATCCGGTCCACACCTCGGCGCCGAAGCCGTAGGAGAAGCGGCGCGTGGTGTCCATCTCGTGCTGGATGGCGGCATTGGCCAGCGCCGAGTAGGGCTGGGTGACGGTGCCGCCTCGGCCTGAGGCGATGTAGTAGGGTGCGAGGTCGCCTTTGCCGAAGTTGGCGGTGACGCCGGCTTCCCACTCCACATCCATCTGTGCCGTGGCGCAGATGGCCACGCACGCCATTATATAGAATATGTGTAAACGTAGTAGAGATTTCATCTTTTACAAAGGGGGGGTGGGAGTTATTTCTTTTCAAAAGTGTCGATGTGTCGACTCTTCTTCTGGTCGGTAATCTCGTCGATGTTGATAAAGATGCCGCTTTCCTCCACCTCGCCAAACTCGTGGTTGATGGCCGTGCCGAAGAAGCGCATCGTGGGCGAGAGGTTCATGTAGGCATTCACCAGCGGCGGAATGTTGATGCCGTGGTGGCGGATAAACGTGTTGAGGCGGCGGTAGTCTTCCTTGAAGTCGTCACCCACCAGCAGCGAGGCTGCCCATCGGGCGTCGGCTCCAGTGGTGAGCGGCTCGATGGGGCGCACCAGCGCGTCGCGGTCGGGGAAGTAGTGGTGCAGGAAGTGGAGCAGCAGGTCGCGGCACTCGCGGTCGTAGGAGGGATACATCGTCATCTTGCCGAAGAGGTATTTCACCTCGGGATGGAGCACAGTGAGTGCGCCGAGGCCGTCCCAAAGGTTGTCGAGGGCGAAGATCGACTTCACGCCCATGCGCGTCGACTGGTATTCGGGGCGCACAAAGGAGCGGCCCAGTTCGATGGTCACGGGCAGATAGTGGCTCATGAACTCAGGCGAGAAGCGAAACATGTGGCTCATGGCGATGTGGGGCGTGCCGTCGGGCAGCGTTTCCACCTCGCTGCCTATGATGTAGCGATAGGCGCCAATGATTTCGCGCTCCTGCGGATTCCACACGAAGAGTTGCCGGCAGGGATTGGGCATGGTGTCGAATTCGTCGATGTCGCAAGCCTTGCCCGTGCCGCCACCGCCGGCGCGGAACGAGATTTCGCGCAGTCGGCCTATTTCGCGCATCACGTGAGGCGCGCTGTGGGCGTCGACGATGTAGATTTCGTTGCCCGCCTTGTTGGTGCGGCGCAGCAGTCGGTCGGGGGTGAGTTCGCTTTCAATGAGCCTCACGTCCACAGCATCTATGATTTTTTCTTCTGCCATTTTCTTTATGCTCCTTTCTGTTTTTTATTTGTCGGTGGGCTTGAGCGCGTAGCACGTGCTGGCCAGGCGCTGTGCCTCGTCGAGCGGGTGCTGCGCGTCGAGTTGCTGCCACGCTATGGGCTTGCCCACCACGATGCGGAAGCGGCTGCCCTTGCTCTTGAACATTTCGCCCGGCAGCAGCAGCATCTCGAGGTTGAACTTCATGCCCAGTCGCTTGCGCAGGCGTGCCATGCGATAGAATAGGCGCGAGTTTTCGCCTTCGAAAAAGATGGGCACGATGTGGCGCTGGGTGCGCACGGCTTGCGTGACCACGAATTTTTGCCACTGCAGGTCGTGAACCTCGCCGTCGTTGCCCATGCGCGAACACAGCCCCGCGGGGAAGGTGATCATCTGGTTGTCGCCCTGGTATTGCGCCTCGATTTCGGCTGCGCGCTCACGCGACTGGCGCCCGTATTTGTTCACGGGCAGAAACACGGGCTGCAGCGGCTTCACCGCCATGAGCAGGTCGTTGACCAGAAATCGGATGGCGCCGCCGTAGTGCTTGCCCAGCACGGAGATGAGCGAGAGTCCGTCGAGCCCACCCAGCGGGTGATTCGACACAAAGATGAAGCGGCCGTCGGCGGGCAGACCGTGGGGTGCCACCACCTCGGTGGTGATGGAGAGATAATCGAGCGCCTCCTGTGCGGCGCTCACGGCGTCCTTGCCGTGCATGCGGTGAAGGATTTCGTTGAGTTCGCGCTGATGCACCAGCCGCTCCACCCACCGAATCGCAAAGCCCGGTATAAACCGATAGTGGCGAGGCAGACGCTGCTTCACCGTGGCGCGGATGTCGATGGTCATGGGCTCTTGGTTCATAATCTAAAGCAAGTTTTCGCTGTCGCGAGCATTAATAAATAGCAAAGATATATAATAATAAGGAGAAAGAAAACAACATTGCGCTAAACTTTCCTAACGACCGCAAGAAAAAGGGTGGATTTCGAGACTGTGAAGAACACGAATTTCTCGAATCTCACGAATTTTTTTTGCTGGGGTGGGAGAAAGGGTGGGGCGGAGGGGCTCGCTTTTTTTGGGGGTGATGGGGGTGGGGGCGTTCTGAGGCAGTGCCTCAGAACACTGGACACGGGGCTCTTTTTGCTATTGCCTTTTGGGGGGCTGGAAAAGAAACACTGCGCGGGCTTTTGCTTTTTGGGGGCAATGCGCTCGCGCAGTGTGGCTTCTTTTATTTATGAGTGGGGGAGATGTGCTATCTCTGTTATTTTTTTAATTTTACTGTAAGTTTTTCGATCATGTCGCGGGTCATGGCGTCGAGGTCGTATTCTGGTTTCCAGTCCCATTCCACGCGTGCGCAGGTGTCGTCGAGTTTGTTTGGCCACGAGTCGGCGATGGCTTGGCGCAGAGGGTCCACCTGGTATTCCATTTCAAAGCCCGGGATGTATTCCTTGATTTTTGCGCTGATGATTTCGGGGTCGAAACTCATGGATGCGATGTTGAACGAGTTGCGGTGACGCAGGCGTGCGGGGTCGGCTTCCATGATTTCGATGGCTGCTCGCAGTGCGTCGGGCATATACATCATGTCCATATAGGTGCCTGGTGCGATGGGGCAGATGAATTTTTCGCCCTTCACGGCCGAGTAGTAGATGTCGACGGCGTAGTCGGTGGTGCCGCCGCCTGGAGAGGTCACGTAGGAGATGAGGCCAGGGAAGCGCACCGAGCGGGTGTCGACGCCAAACTTGAGCGCGTAGTAGTTGCTGAGCAATTCGCCGCTCACCTTCGTCACGCCATACATGGTGCGAGGCTGCTGGATGGTGTCTTGTGGGGTGCCGTCCTTGGGCGCGTTGGGGCCGAAAGAGCCTATGGAACTAGGGGTGAAAACGGCGCATTTCTTTTCGCGCGCCACTTCCAGCACGTTCATCAGGCCGTCGATGCCGATGTGCCATGCTAGTTGGGGCTTGTTTTCGGCCACGGCGCTGAGCAGCGCTGCGAGGTTGTAAATCGTGTCGATGTTATATTTCTCTACCACATCGGCAATTTGCTGAGCATTGGTGATGTCGACCACTTCCGATGGCCCGCTTTCGGCGAGCGCACCTTGTGGCGGGGCGCTTGGAATGTAACCTGCCACGATATTGCCTTCGGCGTATACCTCTCTCAACTTCATTGTAAGTTCTGAGCCAATTTGGCCCGTGGAACCAATGATCAACACGTTTTTCATTTCAGTTGTAGTTGCGTTATAGAACTGTAGTTATATACTTTCTTACAAAGTTAGGCAACATCGTTGAAATATGCCCCATGTTTTGCTGCGTTTTTTTCGCAAAAAGGAATATTTATGATTCCATCCCAGGCGAGAGGACCGCTTTTCGGGCGCCCATGGCGTGGCGAAAATGCACCTTATCCTCGAAAAAGTGTGGAAAAGTGCCAATTTTATCCTCGAAAAAGTGTAGTTTTTCTCGAAAAGTATCCTCAAAAAAGTGTTGTTTTTGCTTGATTCTATCATAGGAAAAATGTAAATTTGCAGAAAATTAAGCATTTATGAAACGCAGAGCATTTCAGTATCTACAGCAGTGGCAGCAGAAGAAGCAACGCAAGCCGCTCATTTTGCTAGGTGCGCGCCAGGTGGGCAAGACGTGGCTGATGCGAGAATTTGGCCGCCAGTGTTACAAATCGGTGGCCTATATCAACTGCGACACTGAGCCGCTAGCCAAGGATTTGTTTGTGGCCGACTACAATATCGACCGCATCCTCTTCGCCATCCAGGCCATCACGGGCGTGAAGCCGGTGGCGGGCGAAACGCTCATCATCCTCGATGAGATTCAGGAGGCGCCACGCGGGCTTCACAGTTTGAAATATTTCCAAGAATACGCCCCCGAGCACCATGTGGTGGCGGCGGGGTCGCTGTTGGGCATCACGCTCAACCAGGGCGAGTCGTTTCCGGTGGGGAAGGTGGATATGCTCACCATCCACCCCATGGACTTCGAGGAATTTCTGGAGGCGAGCGGCGACGAGTCGATGCTCGCGCTTCTGCGCCAGCCCGACTGGCCGATGATCGACACCTTCGCCCCAAAACTGGTGGAGCACCTGCGCAAGTATTATTTCGTGGGCGGCATGCCCGAGGTGGTGTCGGCATTTTTGGACAACGGCGACCTAGCCGAGGTGCGCGCCATTCAGCAGAGCATCATCAGCGCCTATCGCAACGACATTTCCAAGCACTGCACCAAGGGCGAAAGCGTGCGCATAGGCCAGGTGCTCTCCAGCCTGCCCTCGCAATTGGCGAAAGAAAACAAGAAATTCATCTACGGCGTGATGCGACAGGGCGCCCGAGCCAAAGACTACGAACTGGCCATACAATGGCTCATCGATGCGGGCATCGTGTACAAGGTGAGCCGCGTGAAGGAGTTGCGAATGCCCGTGAAGTTTTATGAAGACATGGGCGCCTTCAAACTCTTCTTGCTCGACTGCGGCCTTCTGGCCTGCATGGCCGACGCCTCGCCAAGCCAGATGCTCATAGGCGACAATGTGTTCCGTGAATTTAAGGGCGCATTCACCGAGCAATATGTGCTTCAGCAACTCGTGGCGCGCGACATTGCTCCATACTACTGGAGCAGCGACACCACCCCTGCCGAAATCGACTTCGTGGTGCAAACGCCCACGCGCGTGGTGCCCATAGAGGTGAAGGCCGAGGAGAATGTGAAGGCGCGCTCGATGCGCACTTACATCGACCGCCACCCTGAAGCCGCCATCAAGGGACTGCGCATATCCATGAAGGGATATGTGGACCAAGGGTGGATGGAAAATGCCCCGCTTTATGGCATCCATGCCATGCTGCGTTCGCTCTATGAGTGAGCGGCGGGCGTGAAGTTTCGGGCGAAATTTTTCGTGGAGTCAATAATTTTTTATTACTTTGCCTTCGCTATCATAGCAAGGTATCAATATTCTATAATTCTTAAATACTATTTTGCGCCATGTATGGTAAGATGAAAGACTTCCTCACGCAGGAACTTGCCGACATCAGAGAAGCCGGCCTTTATAAAGAAGAACGTATTATCACCACACCTCAGCGTGCCGACATTGAGGTGAAGCCAGCCGATGAAGTGCTCAACTTCTGCGCCAACAACTATCTGGGCCTGAGCAATAATCAGCAACTCATCGACGGCGCCATCCGCGCTATGCAGGAAAGAGGCTACGGCATGAGTTCGGTGCGCTTCATCTGTGGCACACAAGATATCCATAAGCAACTGGAAGCCGCCATCAGCGACTATTTCCACACCGAGGACACCATCCTCTACTCGAGTTGCTTCGACGCCAACGGCGGCCTCTTCGAACCGCTGCTGGGCGAAAACGACGCCATCATCAGCGACGCGCTCAACCATGCCTCGATTATCGACGGTGTGCGCCTGTGCAAGGCTAAGCGCTACCGCTATGCCAACGCCAACATGGAAGAACTCGAGAAATGCCTCCAGGAGGCACAGGCTCAGCGCTTCCGCATCATTGCCACCGACGGCGTGTTCTCGATGGACGGCAACGTGGCTCCAATGGACAAGATTTGCGCTCTCGCAGAAAAATACGACGCCCTCGTGATGGTGGACGAAAGCCACTCGGCAGGCGTGGTGGGTCCCACCGGCCATGGTGTGGCTGAGCAATTCGACCTCTACGGACGCATCGACATCTTCACCGGCACCCTGGGTAAGGCATTCGGCGGCGCCATGGGCGGCTTCACCACCGGCAAGAAGGAAATCATCGACTTGCTGCGCCAGCGCTCTCGCCCCTACCTGTTCAGCAACAGCCTCGCTCCGGGCATCATCGGCGCCAGCCTCGAGATGTTCCGCCTGCTGAAGGAAAGCAACGCGCTGCACGACAAACTCGCCGAAAACGTGACCTACTTCCGCGACAAGATGCTTGCTGCCGGCTTCGATATCAAGCCCACACAGAGTGCCATCTGCGCCGTGATGCTCTACGACGCACGCCTCTCGCAGGAATTTGCCGCCGCTATGCAGCAGGAAGGCATCTACGTGACCGGTTTCTACTATCCCGTAGTGCCTAAGGGACAGGCCCGCATACGCGTGCAACTCTCAGCCGGCCACGAACGCGAACACCTCGACAAGTGTATCGCAGCCTTCGTGAAGGTGGGAAAACAATTAGGCGTGATTAAATAACCCCGACGACGACAAAGCGCGATCAGACGCCCCCCAAGCCTGTCCGAAAACTCAAAAATTCGGCAGGACTATAGCGAAAACGTGAGGCGTTCACCCTCCGCCGTCGGAGACGGCTTATTATGGTTAACTCCATGCAAGCGAGCGAATTGCGTAGCAATTCGCGAGAGCGGCTTGGAGATAGGTAATCACCAAGGGAAGAGCCTCGGAGAGGGTCGGTTATGGTAGAAACCCTAGTTTGCGTACAGCCTCCCCCGTCGACAAAGCGCGAATCAACAACGTAGGCCCCGCGCCCACGACGCATAAGGTTTAAGAAACTGCTAAAATTCTTAACACCTCCCCGAGCCCCGAGCAGCCATCACCAGCCGCCTCGGGGCTTTTCATATCCCCTTCCCCGCTGCCAGGTGTTCAGCGCATTTCAATAATTGTAGTGTTTTTTCTAGATAATCTAGACGTCTAGATATCTAGCATATTGATGATTTTTTGTATTTTTGTAAAAAATAAAACTAATTACTTTCTTTACCATTATGAGGATTAAACATTTGATTGTTTTGGCCGTTGCTTTGTGCATGGGTGTGACTGCTGCCCAGGCGGCGAAAAAGCAGAAGAAGGTGGCGCAGGCTGCTCCGGTGGCGCAAAAGGTGCCGCTGGGTGTGTGGGACGACTGTCGCCGTGACAATAATGTGGACAGCATTCGCCACTGGATAAGTGTGCTCTACGATGCTGGCATTCGTGAATTCTACATGTGTGGCAAGCCCGAGCAGATAGGGCTCTATCTCGATGTGGTGAAGCCTTACGGCGATGCCCACGTGCACGCTTGGATGTTCACCATGGATGCCTGCCGCGACTCTGCCGCCACTTATCACCACCCCGAATGGTTTGAGGTGAATCGCCTGGGCTTCAACAGCCGCGATTATAACCCTTACGTGAAGCACTATCGCTGGCTGAGCCCCGCCGTGCCTGAGGTGCATGAATTCTTGAAGAAGAAGGTCGACAGTTATGCCTCGCTTGAGGGCCTGGCTTCGGTGCACCTGGATTTTATTCGTTTCAACGACGTGATTCTGGGCCGTGGCACTCAGCGCGACCGCTTCCATATTCAGCAGGACACCTACCGCGCCGAATACGACTTTGGCTACCACCCATTGGCTATTGAGAAATTCAAGAAGCAGTTTGGCTATTCGCCCCTCGACTTGAAGGACCCATGGATGAGCGCCGAGTGGCTGCAGTTCCGCTACAACGAAATCACCGACCTGGTGAACGAACTCACAGCCGAGGCCCACAGCAAGGGTGTGAAGATGTCGGCGGCGGTGTTCCCCTTCCCCACGCGTGCGCGCATGATGGTGTATCAAGACTGGGCCACCTGGAAGGTGGATATTGTGTGCCCCATGAATTACCAGTCGTTCTACCTCGAGAATGTGGATTGGATTAAATTCAGCGTGGAGAATGGCATACGCGAGTCGTTCCACCACAACACCTACATCTCGGGCATCTTCGTGCCCAATATCACCGCCGATGAAATCTACCACGCCGCGAAAATCTCGATTGAAGCGGGTGCCGACGGCATCAACTTCTTCAGCGCAGCGGGCCTGATGCGCAGTGCCGAGAAACTCGCCACCGTGCGTCGCCTCAATGAGGAATACAATAAATAAGGAGAAATGATTAAGCGCTCGTGAGCGCGAAGCAATAGAGTAGCACAATGGCTACCACGGCTGCATAGGTGCCGCACCAGATTTTGAAGGTGCGGCGCCATTTTTCTTCACGCCATCGGCACAGCACCCACACCGCCACCACCACCAGCAGTGGCTGGTAGGGGAGGATGTAGCGGCTCACCGATCCGCCCGTGGTGAATGCCGCCGCGGCAAAGCACAAGAAAGGCCACAGCGCCCACCATCCCAGGCTGCTGCGGCGCCACGAGAGCGCGAAGAGATAGTAGATGGCAATGCCCGCCGTGGCATACCACCCCCACTGCATGCGCGTGAAGAAGGAGTCGAGGCTGAATCCCTCCACACCCGGCCAGGGGAATGGGATGAAGAGTTGCACCAGGCAGGTGACGGGCAGCAGCAGCAGTTTGCGCCACATCGGCAGCATGAAGTAATTGCTCATGGCGTCGCCATAGATGCCGCTCGCCTGGTAGATCTGGCCCATGATGCCTCCGCCCGCGCTGGTGCCAGCCACGATGCGCATCTGCACCTCGGTGCTGAATCCGTTCGACCAGTAGATGCCCACGCCCACGCCTATGAGGGCGATGCCCGTCAGCGCAAAGGCGTAGCGCCACATGCGGCGGCAGTCGATCAGGGCGAGCGCCACACCCAGCATCACGAAGTAGATCACGCCCGTGCGGGTGATGGCGAGGATGGCGATGGCGGCGGTGAAGACCGTCAGGTCGGGCCACAGGCTGCCGGGCTGCTCGGTGGCTTTCATGCGGGCGATGGCGTAGGCCGCCAGCGACACCGCAAAATAGGTGAGCGGCTCCTTCAGCAGCAAGGCGCCATGGCTCATCATGTAGCACAGCAGGCAGGTGCCCAGCATCGCCAGAAAAGTGACGTGGGCGCGTGATGCGCTCACCCGATGCTCGAGCGCACGGCCCGCCATCTGGCCGGTGGTCACAATCGTGAGCAGGGTAAGCATCACATTGATGGCGATAGGCCACACGATGCTGTGGCCCAGCAGTTTCCACGAGCCGAGAATCAATAGTGGGAAACCTATGAATTTAGTGTCGGGCTCCTCTACCGAACCGTCGAAGAAGTGGAGCGCCCATCGGTAATAGGTGTTGTCGTCGTTGGTGAGCAGCGGATCGTTGAGCGTATGCCCCACGGCAGTGGTCCAACTGTAGACATTGGCCACCGCCCATGCCACCATCGCCGCCCCGGCCGCCGCCATCACCACGGCACCCTTCCCCTCGCCGCCGCTGAGGCGGGCATAGGCAAGGCGAGGCACGGCGTAAGCCACGGCAAAGGCAGCCGTCATGCCCCATCCCTGCGCGCCGAAGATGCTCAAGGTGGTAGCCAGCAAGGCAAGCAAAGCCATCAACTCTGCCGCCACAAGGTGGCGCGAAGAAAGGGCGCCCAGTATGCGATTATTGCTCATCATGATTTGAGATTACACTGCAAAACCACAGATAATTGCAAAAGTACAAATTTTCTGCAAATAATAGCCCCCCGGCATCCCCATCACCCCATCATTTTTTTGCCCCTGCCACCATTCCCCCCGCCGCGACCACACCAAGAAAATTCAGCATAATCCCCACATTCTACGTTTTGACACACCCCCAGAGGGCTTTTTGGGGCGGTTGTTTGGGGTGTTTTTGGGGGAGGCTGTCCGAAAACTCGACCTGCTACCATAACCGACCCTCTCCGAGGCTCTTTTCTTTGCTGCTCCTTATCTCCAAGCCGCGCTCGCGAATTGCTTTGCAATTCACTCGCTTGCATGGAGTTAACCATAATAAGCCGTCTCCGACGGCGGAGGGTGGACGCCTAGTGTTCGTTGGGCGGTTGCCTTGCGTTTTTGCTATAGACTTGCCGCATTTTTGATTTTTCGGACAGGCTGTGGGGGGTGGTGGTGAGGCGTAAAATTATGCAAACGATTGCATGAATTATTATCCATTTTTTTTGTGGTATTGAACATTTGGTGTTTGAATAATAGTTAAAATTGCAAAAAAATTTTTCAACTATTACAAAACATCTCTATCATTAACTCATCAACTAGAATGAAGACCAAGATTTCAAGAAGGGTTCTATCGCTGCTCACTATGCTGCTGCTCGGCGTTACCGCTATGCAGGCTGCTTTCGTGGGAGGAAGAACCGATTTCCGCGACGAAAGTATCTATTTCGTGATGACGACCCGTTTCTACGACGGCGATCCAAGTAACAATGCACAGTGCTGGGATGCTCCCGCGAGCATGCACGGCGACCCCGCATGGCGTGGCGACTTCAAGGGCCTTATCGAAAAACTCGATTACATCAAGGCGCTGGGTTTCACTGCCATCTGGATTACTCCTGTGGTGGAAAATGCCTCTGGTTTCGACTACCACGGCTACCACGCAAGCAACTTCAGCAAGGTTGACCACCGCTACGAAAGTGAAGACGTGAGTTTCCAAACACTCATCGACGAAGCACACGCCCGTGGCATGAAGATTATCCTCGACATCGTGCTCAACCACTGCGGTAACTTCGGTGAAGACTACCTCTGCAAGCAGTTCACTCGCAACTGGGAAGGCAATCAGTACCTGATCGACGCCTGCATGGTGCCTGCCACCAAGAGCAAAGGCGGTCAGTTGCCCGACAATTACGTGGACATGATTCCAAAGGAACAGTACGACACTCGCCTTGCGCTGATGAAGAATACCGACAACCAGAACCACGACACCCACAACTACTGGCACCACTTCGGCCAGTTTAACTGGGACGACAACACTCGCTGGTATGCCCAAATCGCTGGCGACTGCGTGGACCTCAACACCGAGAACCCTGCCACTGCCGAATATCTCATCAACTGCTACGGCTCATTCATCAAGATGGGTGTGGACGGTTTCCGTATCGATACCGGTGGCCACATTCCCCGCCTGACCTTCAACAAGATGTTCGTGCCTCGCTTCCACGCCATTGCTGAGCAATACAAGGACAAGCGCGGCGGCACCCCATTCTTCATGTACACTGAAGTGTGTGCACGTTACCAAGGTACCGTAACTTACCGCAACCAGCCTGCGCTCTCGCCATATTTCTACACTTGGAAGGAAAACAAGGAATATGACTGGAACTACGACGCATCGTACTGGGACACCAAGGAAATTTACGAAAAGACCGACCTCAACACGCTCGACAACATCAAGTCGTGCGAACAGCAATATGCCGACAACTGCCACGAGACTGCCAACGCGATGCCTACATCTAACAACGCGCTGCTCAATGGCAACGAATACCACAAGCCCGACACCAGCATGTACTCAGGCTTGAGCATCATCGACTTCCCAGTGCACTACGCTTTCCACAACATCGGTAGCGTGTGGAGCACTTGCATCAACGGCGACAAATACTACAACGACGCTACTTACAATGTGGTGTACGTTGACTCTCACGACTACTCTCCAGGCCCCAACGACGGCTACCGCTTCAACGAAGGCACTGCTCAATGGGCTGAAAACCTCGACTTCATGTTCACCTTCCGCGGTATCCCATGTCTCTACTACGGTAGCGAAATCGAATTCCGCAAGGGTGCGGTGATCGACAAGGGTCCATTGATGGCACTGAACGAAACCGGCCGTGCTTACTACGGTGGCTACATCACCGGCGATGTGGCTGTGAACGACTTTGCCGACGTGGCTAGCGCCGACGGTAACGTGGCCGCTACACTCAACGCACCACTCGTTCGCCACCTCCAGCGCCTCCACAAGATTCGCGCTGCCGTGCCTGCACTGCGTAAGGGCCAATACAGCATCGACGGCTGTAAGGCTAGCGGTGGCTACGCATTCAAGCGTCGCTACACCGACGACAACGTGGACAGTTACGCACTGGTGACCATCAACAGCGGCGCCACTTTCACCGGCGTGCTCAACGGTACTTACACCGACTGTGTGACTGGCGACGTGAAGGTTGTAACCGACGGCACACTCACCACCACTGCTTGCTCAGGTCAAGGCAACATGCGTGTGTATGTGCTCTCTACCGAAAAGACTCCCGCTCCTGGTAAGGTGGGCGAAGATGGCAAGTTTATCTTTACCTCTACTCCAGCAGCCGACCTCCCACAGAACTACGACGGACACGAAGAAGACCTCTCAAGCAACGACGGTGAACACAACGGCACCGGCGGTGGCGGCGGCGACGACCCAGTGGTGCTCGAACGCTACACCCCATCTTGCGAACAAGACGACAAGAGCGTGTTCTACGAAGCACCTCTCTCTACCTTCAAGGTTACCACTTGGGTGTGGGACGCTGCCAACAACTACACCGGCGGCAAGTGGCCTGGACAGAGCATGCAACTGATGGGCGTGAACGCCGACAGCACTCGCAAAATCTTCAAGTGGACCTACCAAGGCACTCTCACCGCTATGCCTAAGAACATCATCTTCGTGGCTAACGGCACTCAGACCGAAAACCTCGACTACAAGAACCACGGTTACTACGTGGAAGGCGTGTGGAGCAAGGAAATCACCAACTATGTGGCTGGTGCGCCTACCGTGGCTGCCGACAAGGAAAGCGGACGCTATGAAGGCAGCGTGACCGTAACGCTCACCGCAAGCGATCCTGAAGCCATCATCGTCTACACTACCGACGGCAAGACTCCTACCGCTGAAAGCGCTCAGGCTAAGGGCAGCAAGCAACTCACCTTCACCGACAACACCAAACTCAACGCCGGTGTGCTCCACGAAGGCCGCGTGCGCAACGTGATCACTCGCGAATACATCTTCCACGATGTTGAGCCAACAACTGCCACCATCTATCTGAAGGATCCAATGGCAGCGCCCAACAACTGGAACAAACTCTACTTCTACGCATGGGATGCAAGCAAACTCATCGCCGACACTTGGCCAGGTCTTGCTATCACCGACACCAAGATTGTGAAGGGCGACAAGTTCTACTATCGCACATTCAACATCCCTGAACTCGACTACGTGTTCAACATCATCTTCAACCAGGGCGACGGCAGCCACCAGACTGTGGACATCACCGGCCTGAAGAAGGACACCTACTTCGAAATCGCATCTACCACCAACAAATACACCGTGAACGACATCACCGCCCAATACGCTTCTAAGCCAGGCGACGTGAACGGTGACGGCAAGGTAGACGTGAGCGACGTGACTGCCCTCGTCAACAAGATCCTGGGTCAAGCCACTTACAGCGACGACGTGTGCGACATCACCGGCGACGGCAAGGTTGACGTGAGCGACGTAACCGCACTCATCAACATCATCCTCGTGCTCGGTTAATCCTCCCCAACTCTTACGAAAAAAAGTACAATAGGCAAGTTAATAGTAAGATTCCAAACAGCCTCGCAGACCAAACCAGTCGGCGAGGCTGTTTTAGTATATATATATATATATGTGTGTGGGGGCACCACCTTACACCGATGGCCACCCATAAAGCAAAAAAAAGGGTCAGAGGAAAAACAAAAGGGGGAGACTGTCCGAAAACACGGGATGTTACCATAACCGACCCTCTCCGAGGCTCTTTTCTTTGTGGCCCCCTATCTCCAAGCC
>JAUNCU010000021.1 GCA_030526455.1 Bacteroidales bacterium
AATCCCTAGCGGGATTGCGCCGCCTAACCGTTCCGCTTCCCAACACAACTGTTTTTGCAGCGTCTATAATGTTCCCCCAGGATTTTCCACTGAGCCGATTTCTACTCTATACTATATAATTAATTCCTAGATATCTAGATTGCTAGATTTCTAGGAATTATCTTTTTGTGGATTATTTTTTTCTTTATTTTTTGCTTTAGTAGTCTTCGTTGTCGATGCTGCTTTGGTTCACGCGCTTGCCTTGGCTTGAGGCTTTTTGGTTTTGGCTTTGCTTTTTGGCGGCCTTTTCTTGGGCGCGTTTCTGTTCTTGCTGCTTGCGGAGTTGCTCTTCGCGGTCGCGCTTGGCCTTGGCGGCTTTTTCGGCTTGCAACTGGCGCTGACGCTCGGCTTCGGCACGCTCTTTCTCCTTTTTCTTCAGGGCTTCTTCGCGTGCTTTTGCCTCTCTTTCAGCCTTTTCTTGGCGTGCTTTGGCATCCTTTTCGGCTTGCTCTTGGCGCAGTTTTTCCTCTTTTTCGCGACGCTTCTGCTCTTGCTTAGCGGCTTCGCGCTCCTCCTTCTCACGGAGTTTGCGCAGTTTTTCTTTCTGCTTGGCAAGGCGTTCGGCTTCCTTCTTTTCTTCGGCGGCACGTTTTTCAGCGAGTTTGCGTGCTTCCTTCTCAGCCTTCTCGCGCTCCTTGCGCAGTTGTTCTTTCTCTTTTTCGGAGAGTTGTTTTTCCACCACAGCGGGTTGCTCCTTCTTGGCGGGCCTTGGAGGCACGGTTTCCTGTGGACGCGCTGCTGGGCGATCCATGGCCTTGCGGCCCTTGATGAGGATGTCCTTCAGGCCGCAGCCCTTATTGAAACGGCAGAGGTCCACCACGTGGTCGATGCCGGCAATCACACCTTTTTCGGAGAATTGCCACAGCACCCACTTCACGCCGCCGGTGAGTTTGGGTTCCACCTTCGAGTAGCGGGCGATGAAGAGCGGATAGCCCGAGATGCGGCCGCTGAGGTAGGAATTATAGAACGCGCTGCCCGTGTAGATCATCGGGCGGCAGCCGTAGTGCTTCTCCAGCATGTCGGCGAACAGCAGCGTAGAGTCGGCCAGCGCCTGGGCGGTGATATTGCCGCGCACTTCCACGTCGATGAGCGGAATGAGGTCCTGGTCTTCTTTTTTTACGATGCTGGTGAAGTTATGGAACTGCTTGATTACGGGAATGTTGGGACGCAGAAAGTGATAAGCACCCACATGAATGCCGTGCTTGCGGGCATTCTCGATGTTGAACTGATAGTGGCGCGAGCGATAGGTGGCGCCCTCAGTGGCCTTCACATACACAAACTTGATGTTCTTATCCTGAGCCGTAGCGCTCCAGTCGATGTCCTTCTGGTAACTCGACACGTCGATGCCATCGTAAATCAGATTGGCCGACGAGCCATCGACCGTGACTTGGGCGTGCGCCGCGCCCGCTACCATGGTGAGCAGCAGTGCGATAAGCCATATTTTCAGTCGATGCGGATAAATACTCATGCGTTGATGTGTAAAAATGCTTTACAAAGATAACTAATTCCCCCGAAAAAGCACCGCTATGGCGGTGAAAATGCCGAAAAAAGTGAACTATCGGAACAATTTACCCACCACCGGCAACTTGGCGAACATCGCGCCCATGTGCTCGCGCTTGAACATTGCGCCGAAGAACACCATCATCAGCGCGCAGCGATACACCGTGTCGAGCGCTGCCGAGCCGAAGGGATGCCACTGCATGAGGGCGAAGAGCGCCGCAGCGAGGGCGGTGTAGATGCCAATGTCCTTCATGGGATAGGCAATGGGGTAATACTTCTGCCCCACGAAATAACTCAGCACCATGGCAGTGCCATAGCCAGCGAAACCGCCCCACGCGCATGCCATGTAGCCATAGGTGGGCACACAGAGGATGTTGATGGCGAAGAGCACGGCGCATCCCGCGAAGGAGAACACAGCGCCCCAGATGGTTTTGTCGATGAGTTTGTACCAAAACGAGAGGTTGAAATACACGCCCATGAAAATCTCGGCCGCCATCACGATGGGCACCACCTTGAGGCCCTCCCAGTAGTCGGGGGCGATAATGTGCTTGAGCACATCCATGCCCGCAATCACCGCCAAGAATGCGAAGAGCGTGAACATGATGAAATATTTCATCGCCTTGGCGTAGGTTTCCTTGTTGTCCTTATCCTTGCTCTTGCCGAAAACGAACGGCTCGTAGGCGTAGCGGAACGCCTGGGTGATGAGCGCCATGATCATGGCTATCTTCACCGCCGCGCCGTAGATGCCCAGTTGCTTCTGCTGGTCGGCAGCCTCGTAGATGATGGGGAAGAGTATCTTGTCGGCGGCCTGGTTGAGAATGCCGGCGATGCCCAGCACCAGGATGGGCCAACTGTAGCCCAGCATGCGCTTCAGCAGCGCGCCGTCGAAGCGCCACTTGATGCAGAACAGTTCCTTCCAGAACAGCAGATTGATTACGCCCGTGGTGGCGAGGTTGATGTAGAACACATAGCCCACGTCGAGGGTGAAATCGGCGTCGTAGATGCCGAAGAGGTTCCACTTCAGTTTGGGCAATATCAAGAAATAGAGCAGATTGAGCAGAATGTTGATAAAGATGAACGCCAACTTGAAGGCGGCAAACTTCAGCGCCTTTTTCTGGTAGCGCAGATAGGCGAAGGGAATGGCCTGGAAGGCGTCCATCGCCACGATAATCGCCATCGACGCCACCCACCACTGGTGGTCTTCGTAGCCCAGCGCGGCCGATATGGCGGGCAGGAAGCCCAGCACCGCCGCCACAAACATCAGCGCCGTCGCGCCCACCGCCAGCAGCGTGGTGCTGTAGACCGTGGGGGCGTCCTCCTCCTGCTTATTGGCGAAGCGGAAGAAGGTGGTTTCCATGCCGAAGGTGAGTATCACCAGCAGCAGCGCCGTCCAGGCGTAGAGGTTCGTGATCACGCCGTAGCCACCCGAAGCGGCCGAAAGCGTGGCGGTGTAGAGCGGCACGAGCAGGTAGTTCAGGAAACGCCCGAAAATGCTGCTCACGCCGTATATTGCAGTGTCTTTAGCAAGAGATTTTAAATTTGTAGCCATAATTTCTTGTAGAATGCGTGTGACAAAATTTTGCGCGCCGCCCGGCGCGCGATGCGTCGCCTACTCAAAGAGGGAGCCTTGCTCGGTGAGCGGCGAGCGCCCCAAGTGCTTGTAGGCCAATTCAGTGACTTCGCGTCCGCGAGGCGTGCGCTTGATGAAGCCTTCCTTGATGAGATAAGGCTCATACACCTCCTCGAGCGTGCCAGCGTCTTCGCTGAGCGCCATCGCGAGGGTGTTGAGGCCCACCGGGCCGCCCTTAAACTTGTCGATGATGGTGAGGAGTATCTTGTTGTCGATTTCGTCGAGACCGTATTTGTCGATATTGAGCGCCTCGAGGGCATAGCGCGCGATGGCGGTATCGATTTTTCCCGACCCCTTCACCTGGGCGAAGTCGCGCACACGGCGCAGCAGCGAGTTGGCGATACGCGGCGTGCCACGGCTGCGCAGCGAAATCTCCATCGCGGCCTCATCGGTGATGGGTACACCCAGCAGGTGGGCAGAGCGCTTCACAATCTTCTCCAGCACCTCGTGGTTGTAATACTCGAGGTGGCAGTTGATGCCGAAGCGGGCGCGCAGCGGCGATGTGAGCAAGCCACTGCGGGTGGTGGCGCCAATGAGGGTGAACGGTGCGAGCGAGAGTTGCACCGAGCGGGCGCCCGGTCCCTTGTCGATCATGATGTCGATGCGGTAGTCTTCCATCGCCGAGTAGAGGTATTCCTCCACCACAGGACTGAGGCGGTGAATTTCGTCGATAAAGAGCACATCGTTTTCCTCCAGCGAGGTGAGCAGGCCAGCGAGGTCGCCCGGCTTGTCGAGCACGGGGCCAGAAGTGACCTTGAAACCTACGCCCAACTCATTGGCAATGATATTGCTGAGTGTGGTCTTACCCAGGCCTGGAGGGCCATAGAACAGCGTGTGGTCGAGCGCCTCGCCACGCATGCGCGCAGCGGCCACAAACACACGGAGATTGTCGAGCACCTTATCCTGACCGGCAAAATCACCGAATCGCACTGGTCGCAACGCCTTTTCCACGTCTTGATCGCTGCGCAAGCGCTCATTTCTTATGTCAAATTCTTCTTCCATCATAATCAATCAACAAAATTACGAAAAAGAAATTATAAATTGGAGATTAGGTGTTAGAAATTGGAGATTAGATGATAGATTAGCAGCGAATGCTGCTAACACGGGGGCGCACCCTTTTCTTTTGGGGCGCTCCTTTGCTTTTTTTTCGGGGGCGCTCCTGGGAAATTTAGTGGAGGAGTTTTGTGATGCGGGGGTTGAGGAAGTCGAAGCATGGGGTCACCACGAAGCGCTTCACCATGTAGGCCACCAGTATCACGCATGGCAGGATGATGCACAGGCGCAGGTTCATGTCGAGATCGGGCAGGTGGCGGTTGATGAGTCGCACGGCCAGCATGTGGGTGATGTAGATTTCAAAACCTATGTCGCCCAGCCACACGAGGGGTTTGGAATGCAGCACTTTGCCCAGGAGGCCGGGGGCCTCGTCGGTGATGACAAACGCCAGAATGATGAGCGGCACAATGGGCCAGAACACCCACGAGTGCTGCAACGAGAACGGCAGGCTGAGGTAGAAGGTGTGCAGCCCTGCCAGCAGCGCCACGGGCAGCAACTCGAGCAAATTGCTCCTGAGCGATGCCTTAGCCGAAATCCACACTTTGAGGCGAGCGGTGAAATCGCTGCAGTAGAGGCGGTAGGCCACGATGCCGAGGGAGAAATCAAGCGTGCGCGCCAGCGGGTTGATGAAGAGGAGTTCGTTGCTGTAATGGTCGGGCACGCTGAGTGCCGCGAAGGGATAGAGTGCGGCTATACCTAAGCCCAAGCCCACGAGATGACGCACTCGGGCGCGGGAAATGAGGCGGTAGAGGGTTTTGAAGAGCAAGTAGTGGAAAAACAGTGCGCACAGAAACCACGAGGGGCCATTGAAGGCGAAGTGGAATTTCGAGAGCGGAATCCACGACTGCAGTAACAGCACGTTGGCCGCCAACTGGGGCACGGCGGGCATCACGCCATGACGGAAGCCGATGAGCAAAAACACCAGCAGCATGAAGAAGTGCATGGGATAAGACTTGCACACCTGGCGCAGGTAGAGCCCCTTGGTGGAATACTGGCCCGCATCAATCTTGCGGCCGTAGCCCAGCGAAAGCACAAATCCACTAAGGACGAAAAAAAACGAAACGCCACACGAACCCATGCACTGATAGGCATCGGAGGCCGTGGCATGATGTACCACGATGGGCAGTGAGAAGCACGGTCTCAACGCCTGCAAAGGCAGTATTCGCTTTCGTTTCTGCATAATATGATATCCTTAATTGAATTGTGTGTGCAAAGATACCCACATTATTTGACTCTAGCAAATAGCAAGAACGGCGAGCGAATTTTCACGAATCCTCTTTGGGTGGGGGGGTATTCACGTCATCGGCTTGCCGCTTCGCTCCGCGAAGAATTAAGCGAAATTTATTTTGATGGGATTTTATCAACGAATTAAGCGAATTTCACGAATTTCATTTTGCGGCTTGATGAATTTTGCGGAAAACAAAAAAAACGCTAACTAGGTGGTGAACACTTTGTTAGCGTTTTATAATGTACCCAGAGCCGGGATCGAACCGGCACGGGTTGCCCCACTGGTGTTTGAGACCAGCGCGTCTACCGATTCCGCCATCTGGGCAAAAAAAGGGCTTTTTTCAAAGCCCTTCAAGATTGGTTGTCTTACCAGGATTCGAACCTAGACAGGCAGAACCAAAAACTGCAGTGCTACCATTACACCATAAGACAATCCTAACAATTAGACTCATCGTCGTAATTGCGATGCAAAATTACACCTATTTTCAATAATGTGCAAATTTTCTTGCGATTTTTTTTGAAAAAAGTTGAAAAATGGGGTTTGAGGGGGGCTGTGAGTTGATTGGGCGGCGTTTTTTGCGTAATTTTGGGGCTATGAACATCCTTTCTCAGCATTCAGCAATCCAACTTTTGCAATGGCGAGGCGACGTGAATGGCGCCATCGCCTTCAACACGCTGCGCCAAGGCGCCACAGACGGCGACCCCTACAGCAGCCTCAACCTGTGTGACTACACGGGCGACTCCCCCGCCCACGTGGAAGAGGGACGACGCGCAGTGTGCGCCGCGCTGGGCATCGCGCCCGACCGGCTGGTGATGCCCCGCCAAACCCACACCTGCTGCGTGGCGGTCGTAGACGAGGCGCTGATGGCGCTCCCCCACCCCGATCGCATGGCGCGCCTGCAGGACGTTGACGCCCTGGTGACCAGCCTGCGAGGCGTGTGCATAGGCGTGAACACCGCCGACTGCGTGAACATTGCCCTGGTGGACGAGCAGGCGGGCGTGGCGGGTGTGGCGCATGCCGGATGGCGTGGCACTGCCGGGAAGATTGCGGCACGCACCGTGGAGGCGATGACGGCACTGGGCGCCCAGCCCCACCGCATCAAGGCCGTGATGGGCGCAAGCATATGCCGGGCGTGCTTCGAGGTGGGCGACGAAGTGGTAGAAGCCTTTGAGAAAGAAGGATTTAGCGCAGCAGAAATCAGCCAGCGCAACCCCGCCACGGGCAAGGCCCACATCAATCTGCAGCACGCCAACGCGCTGGTGCTGAGAGCAGCGGGCGTAGCGGCGGGCAACATCACGTGGAACGGCGAGTGCAGCCGCTGCAAGAGCGAGCGCTACTTCTCGGCACGCCGGCTGGGCATAGGCTCAGGGCGCACGTTCACCGGCGTGATGCTGAAGCACGGGGAGTGATATCGATTTGCATACCTGCAAGCAAAAACTGAATAATCATAGAAAATATAAAGAAAAGCACTATTTTTTATAGCATATCATTATAAATATATCATATTTTTTGTAACTTTGTGGTGTTGCGACCGAAACCTTCACGGTTTCAGCACGCCACAAAGTGGGGGCTTCATCGGCTCCATGAAAAGAAAACGCAGAGAAAATCTGCACATTATTCATTATAAAAGCGACTGAAAATTCAATAGTATTTACACAAAATAAACAGCATTTTAGAAGATGAAGAAAACATTACTCATTGCAGCCTGCGCAATGGCAGGCATCGCGGCAGCGGCGCAATCGTTCAGCGTCGACGACTATGCCTACACAGTGACAGCCCCCGGCAAGGTGCAGGTAACTGGATGGTCGAGCGCCGACGTGAAAGCACAGGCTAAGCCCATCACCCCACCCTCGGAAGTGACCTACGAAGGCAAAACCTACGCCGTGACCAGCATCGGCTCCTACGCCTTCAAGTGGACCAACAGTACCGTGGCCGAAATCCCCGGCTCGGTTGACTCCATCTACGACAACGCATTCGCGAGCGCCAAGATTGCCAGCCTCACCCTCAACGAAGGCCTGAAATACATCGGCAACAACGCCCTCAGTTCGTGCAAATTCACCAGTTTCGTGGCTCCTTCCACACTGGTAAAAATCGACGACAACGCCTTCTTCGGCAGCAGTTACAGCCCCGTGCTGGCATCGGTAAAACTCAACGAAGGCTTGAAATATATCGGTAAGAGCGCCTTCTACGGCACTTGCTTCACCGAAGTGGAAATCCCCGCCAGCGTCGACACCATCGGCAAAACCGCATTCCTCTACAACAAGAAACTGGAAACCGTGACCATGCACGACGGCGTGAAATACATCGGCGACGGCGCCTTCAACAACTGTATCGCCCTCAACGCCATTACCCTGCCTTCTACTGTGAAAGAAGTGGGTATCGAACTCTTCCTGGGCGCTACCAAACTCACCAAGATCAACGTGCCCGCAGCGCTCACCAAAATCGGCGGCAGTTTCACATCCAAGACCAGCATCAAGGACATTGAACTCGACCCCGCCAACCCCGCCTACAAACTCGTGGACGGCTGCCTCTACACCATCGACGGCAGCATGCTCGTGGCAGCACCCATGGCTGGCAAGGCCGAAGTGAAGGTGGCCGACGGATGTCTCGGCATCGCCAACGGCGCATTCTGGGGCAGCAGCATCAGCAGCGTAACCCTTCCTGAAAGCATCGTGGCCATCGACGACTACGCCTTCTGCCAGTCGGCACTGGCAAGCATCAACTTCCCCGACGCCATCTGCTTCATGGGCGAACAGAGTTTTGCAGCCACCAACCTCACCAGCGTGGTGCTCCCACAAAACTTCCAATACATCAACGACGGCCAGTTTGCCCAATGCACCAAACTCACCAGCGTGGTGATTCCATCGAGCGTGAAGGAAATCTACAACCACGCTTTCATGGCTTGCTCGGCAGCCACCTTCACCTGCAAGGGCTCGAAAGCACCTTACCTGGTGGAAGCCTACGACGACTACGACCAGCCATTCTACAACTGCTCAGGCAAGGTATACGTGCCTAAGGGCGCCACTGCAAGTTACAAGGCAGAATACTGGCACTACGCCCTCACCGTGGTGGAAGGCGAAAACGGCACCGTGAAGGCCGTGAAGGTGACTCCCGCCAACGGCGACACCGTGAAAGTGGCAGGCAAGCAAGCCGCACTCTCATTCCAGGTGACCTTCGACCAGCCCGTGACCGTGGCCAATGCCAATCCTAACGCATTCCTGCGCCAAGGTGGCGACATGAGCGCCGCTGTGGTTCGCCCCGCCGACAAGTGGGTAGTGACCCTAGTGAACGACACCACCGTGCAAGTGACCGGTGCCGACGCTGAAGGCAACGCCACCAAATTCACCTACGACGCTAGCAAGAAATACTGCTTCACCCTGCCCGAAGGCACCGTGGTGAACGCCAACAACGAAGAAAACGAATACGTGAGCGTGACCTTCTACTACAAGGAAGGCGCTGAGCAGAAGAAGGGCGACGTGAACGGTGACGGCGAAGTGAACGTGAGCGACGTGACCGCACTGGTGAACAAGATTCTGGGCACCGCCGAATATGCCGACGCCGTATGCGACGTGAACGAAGACGGCGAGGTGAACGTGAGCGACGTGACCGCACTGATCAACATCATTCTCGCACAATAACAGCAACTCCATAGCGGGAGGGCGAACGCACAAGAGCGCCCTCCCCTATTCCAAAACGACAATCACATTTATTAACCCTATTAAATAATCACGATTATGAAGAAATTTTTACTCCTCATCGCTGCTGTAGCGGCATTCGCTACCAGCGCAAGCGCTCAGAACTACACATCAGTAGTACCCGCTGCCAACACCGTGCTTCCTGAAGCATACACCAACTATGCAGAAATGAAGTTCACCTTCACTTTCGACCAAGCTATCTCTACTACCAGCCTCGGCCAGGTAAAACTCACCGACGCAGCTGGCGCAGCTTATGATCCAGACGACGCATGGGTAGGCACCAAGAGCAACGGCGGCAAGACCGTGGCTGTGTGGGGTGCTGACTACGACGGCTTCGTGTGCACCTTCAAGGTGACCGAACAGCCTTACTACTTCAGCGTTCCTGCTGGCGCATTCAAGATCGCAACCGGCGCCACCAACGAAGCATTCACCATCACCTACTACGGCAAGAGCATTCCTGAACCCACCGCTATCACCGACGTGAACAAGGGCAACGCCAGCGTAGTGGGTCGCTACAACCTCAAGGGCCAGAGCGTGGACGCTAACGCTCAAGGCGTGCAAATCGTGAAGATGAGCGACGGCAGCACCGTAAAGGTAATCGTGCGCTAAGCCGCTGATTTAGCACATAACAGAAAACAAAATTCGGGAGAAGCCTAATTGGATGGCTTCTCCCGAATGATTTTTTATGGGGATGAGCAACCTGCGCGTTGCTCACTTGTGGGGATTCTATTGTGGGGGCTCCCTGCGGCGGCTTGCTGGTGCTTGCCGCCGGCTGGGGGGGGGCTCCGTTTTTCTTACTTTGCCAGGATGAGATTGATGAGGGCTGTTACGTCGCTCACGTTCACCACGCCGTCGCCGTTCACGTCGCAGAGGGTGGCGTTGTAGTTGGCAGTGCCGAGGATTTGGTTGATGAGCGCAGTGACGTCGGTCACGTTCACCTTGTTGTCGGCGTTGATGTCGCCGCCGAGGTTCACGGTGAAGTTGCGCGTAATCATCTGGCTCATGCCGCTGGCATATTCAGCCTGCACGGTAGCGGTGTGCTTGCCCGCAGTCACGTCATGGAGCGTGATTTCAGGCTCGGTGACAGCACCCGCCTCAGCGCCGTCGAGCGTAACGATGTACTTCTTCACTTCGCCCACATCCACTGTGGTGCCTTCGCCGGCAAGATTGCCCACGAAGAAATCGTCGAGTTGCGCAAAGAAGGCGTCGAATGAAGTGTAGTGCACACCTATGCGAATCTTCTTGCCCACATATTTGCTCAGGTCGGTTTCGTAGATCATCCACTGGCCGCTGGCGAGGGCGTCGATGCGGCTGATTTCCTCAAATGGGTCCTTAGCGGGATTGCTGGCGCCATCGAGGAAGGCACACACGCTCATCGACTCCTTGTATTCAGAATAAGCCTTGGCAGTGAAGCGGCACACGAAATCTTCGCGAATGAGGATTTCGGGCGAAACGAGCCACTTGTTGGCGCCATTGCCCTGAGGCGAGAAGAAGATGATGGTCTTGTCGCCCGAAGGAGCCATCACGGCCTTGTCGGTAGGCATCATGGCTGGCTCGGTCTTCCATGGGTTGAACACCATAGGAGGCACTGGGCAGGGGTTGGATGGGGTGCTCGCACCGGGGAAGTAGACGATATTGCTCGCCGAGCCCAAGCCGATAGGATAGCAGATGTGCTGGTCGAGGTCGTAGGTGCTCCAAGAGCCGAAGCGACCGCTGGCGAAATCCTTGTACGACTCAAAGTCTTCGGTGAAGGAGATATTCTGGTTCCACTTCAGGAGCACATCGTTGCGGTTCACACCTGTGGCTTTAGCGTCGATGGTGAGATTGTAGGGGGTGATGATTTTCTCGATGAGGGTGACAGCGACAGTGCCATCGGCGGCCACATCCACTTCCTGGCTGTAGACCTCGAAGTTCTTCACCGTCACGCCCAGCAGGTATTTGCCCTTGAGCAGCGATGGGAACACCGCCTTGCCATCGGTGATGGTGGCTTCAGCCTCTTCGCCCGAATCCTCATTCATGAGGCTTACGGTTTCGCCGTCGAGGTTTTTGCCGTTGTTGGCCTTCACTTCCACCTCAAAGCGCACCGATGCGTCGGTGATGTGGATGGTGGTGTCGACGATTTCGGTTTGTGACGAAGGGTATACGGCTTGCACGCCCAGTTTGTAAGTGCCTGGGGCGAGGCCTTCAAAATACCACTCATAGCCATCGCACATGCCCACCTCGGCGTCGTTGAAGAACACGCGGAATTGCTCGTTGGGGTTGGCAGGCGACTTGGCAGCCACGCGGCGCGCCTTCTTGGCTTGGGCGGCATTAGGATTGGAAGTGGCTTGACCCACATACACGTCGTCGACCATGAGCATAAAGGCGCCCGTGGTGTTGGCCTCGCTGATGTAGCGAATGGCGAAACGCACCGTCTTGCCGGCGTATTTCGACGCGTCGTAGGTGAAGGTTTTCCAGCCCTTGTAGTCCACGGTTTCGTAGTTGCCGCTGTTGAGGAGTTTGAAGTCGGCCTTTGCGGGGTCGTCGATTTTCTCGGTCACATAGACCTGGAATTTCTCCTTATACACGTCGGCAGCCTTCGCCATAAACGAGAACACATTCTGGTTGCCGGGAGTGATGGCGGGCGTGATGAGCCAGTCGTCGTTGGCGGCACCGGTGGCGGTGCGGGTAAAGCCGGCGTATTGCTTACCGCTATATGGGCGCAGCACGGGGTAGTCGTACCACCATGGTGGCGAAACGGTGAGCGGGTTGATGATTTGCGCATACTGGCGTACGCCCTGGTTGAGGTAAGAGCCTGAGAGCATGGCCGCATTCACCCCGTCGCCGTCGATACCAATCCACTCGCCAAACTTGATGGCGAAGGCATCGTATTGCTCAAAGTCGTCGAAAAAGACGGGGAGTTCGGTATTCCAGGTGAAGGTGAGGTTGTTCAGGCCCGTGTGGGTGTCGTGGCTCACGATAGCACCGAGCGAATAAGGACGCTGCATGAGTTCGTCGAGGGTGACGGTGACAGCGGTGTCGCGAGTGACCTCAAATGTGGTGGCAGCCGATGCGTAGCCCTTGGCCGAAGCCTCGAGCGAGTGGTTGCCGGCGTACACCTTCAGTGTGGCACTACCCTGCTCATTGAGCGTGATGGCACCATAGGAAAGGGCATAATCGGTTTGTTTAAGCACCACGGCAGCCGAAGGCACAGGATTTCCGCTAGGCCCAGCCACCGAAATGGTGAGATTGATGTTACGCTTCTGAGCCACAGCAGGCAAAGCCATCACCATGACCAGCAAGAGCGAAGCAAAGAATTTGATTTTTCTCATATTTGATAGTGTAAATTGTTATTTCGAAAAAAGAACACTATTGCGGCTCGCTACAGATTACTCGATAGCGACGCTGCAACGCCGACAGCACACTCGCCTCGGCCAGAGGATTTAGGCCTCGGAAAGTGGTACGCTTCTTTAATTCATCCAAAGGCATTTCAAGAAGCAGTTTTGCCAGACACTCGTCGGCAAACGAGTTGGAGACCACATTCACCCCTGTGAAATCCAAAGCCACACGCTCCTCGCCTTTAATCAAGGGGAGCAGTATATTCCTGATTTTTGCACCCATATCGCGAGTGCCAAAATCTGTACCATATTGCAAAAATTTAAACTCTACCATAATGTTTCCAAGTCATCGGTTTCAATAAAAAATTCATTATATTCGCTCTTAACATCAGTTCTATGAGCGACAATATCATTAGGATCGAAATCTTCTTTTGTGCGCACTTCCAGGAACACGATTGTTCCCTGCCAGTAGTCAGAAGGCTCCACAGTCACAACGCCTCCTTTATACACTAATTTATGAGCGCCGGAATGGAGCACAAAATTGATACCTATATTCTCCACCAGACGGGAGGTTGCATACAAGCCAAAGCCCATTCCTTTACCATCGGTAACCGCATCTTTCAGAACGGCTTTAAGAGATTCTCCTTCGGAAAGAGAAGCGTAAGCATCATTCGACGAAAGAGATTTTTTGATACCCATTCCATCATCAGCAACTAATACTCGAAGAGAATTTGCTGAAGGATTATAATAGGTAATCGCGCTTCCAAGTGGTTTCCCAGAATGAATATGAACATTGTCCAAAATCTCATAAAAGCAGTAACTTAATGCCTGAAGAACACTTAATTCGATTTCAATATGCGACGTGAGCACATTAATGACCTGCTGATACACGTCATTAAGATTATGCTCATCGAATACATCGATCGACACATTTTGAGCATCTTCAAAATATTCCTTTAAAAGAATTGATATATTCATAATAATAAGCGCTTCACACTGGAATTATCAATGGAAAATAATGACCATAGCCAATTAGCAAAGTTACTAAAAATATTTTTTAGTTTTTGATTGTGGCTGGGGAATTTATCAACAAATTAAACGAATTTCTCGAATTTATTTTCTGGGGCTGTCCATGAACTCAGGTTACTACCACAACCGACCCTCTCCGAGGCTCTTTTCTTTGCCGTTTCTTATCTCCAAGCCGCGCTCGCGAATTGCTTTGCAATTCACTCGCTTGCATGGAGTTAACCATAATAAGCCGTCTCCGACGGCGGTGGGTGGGGGCCTAGTGATTGAGAATGGGCAACTAACGATTGCGGATACAGAATTTTCGCTTAATTCGTTTAATTCGCTGAAAAACCACTCACAAAATAAATTTGCTTAATTCGTGTAATTCGTGAACAAAAAAAATAAATTCGTGAAATTCGGTGAAAAATCACTGGTTTTTGGTCCAGTAGGTTTCGGGGATGGATTGGGTGGCGTTGGCGTGGCGGGCGAGGGTGAAGAAGAAGTCGCTGAGGCGGTTGATGTACTGGAGTACGAGCGGGGCTACGTGGACTTCTTTGGCGAGGGTGACGATGCGGCGCTCGGCACGGCGGGCCACGGTGCGGCACACTTCGCACTGGGCGCTCACGAGGCATCCGCCAGGGAGGATGAAGCCGCGGAATGGGGCTTCCATGGCGTCGATGCGCTCTTCGAGCAGACGCACGTCGGCTTCGTCGAGGCCATACACGGGGACATCGGGATCGGTGCCGTCGGTGGCAAGGTATCCGCCTATGTTGAAGAGTTTGTTTTGAATGGCAAATATCACCTTGTCGATGTCGCCGCAGGGGCTCTGCCTAAGGTGGCACGCCAGCAAGCCGATGTGGGCGTTGAGTTCGTCGATGGTGCCGTAGGCTTCCACGCGGGTGCAGTCTTTGTCGACGCGCTGGCCGCCCACCAGTGCGGTGGTGCCTTTGTCGCCTGTGAGGGTATAGACTTTCATGAGATGTTAGATGTTAGAAATTAGAAGTTAGATAGATGCCTTTATTGCATTTTTTGCAATTCTGCTATCAGGGCTTGTGCATCGGGCACTTCGATGGAGCAGTCGATGTGCTTGCCGCGGGCGAAGGGCGAATTGGCGGTGATGCGGAGTTGCTCGAGTTGATGGGTGTACATGCCGTCGACGTTGACCACGAAGATGGGTCGGTGGTCGTCGACGTTGACGATAATTTGCGAGAGCGTGCTGAGCCACTCGTCGAGCGTTCCGAGTCCGCCCGGCAGCACCACGAAGGCGTCGGCGCGGTCCATCATAATCACCTTACGGTCGCCCAGGTCGTGACACTCGATCACTTCATGCACCACAGCATCGGTGCGCGCCATGAATCGCATGGGCACCACACCCACGATGTGGGCACCGGCATCGTAGGCCGCCTGTGCCACGGTGTGCATCAAGCCGGCTTTCACGCCGCCATACACGAGCGTATGCCCGTTTTGTCCTATCCACTCGCCCAGAGCCTTGGCCGGGGCCACATACTTTTCTTCTAAATCTTCGCGCGATGCGCAATACACTGCTATATTCATAAAATGTGGGAATTGATAACGTGTTTCACTTCCTTGAAGTAATATTTCCCGATTTCGCCCGTGTCCTCGTGGCGGAGGCAGAGCAAGCCGTCGGGCTGCACGTCGACGATGGTGCCAAGGAAGGTTTCACCGCTAGGCAACTGCCACTGGTGGGGGTGGCCGTCGGCGCGGTAGAGGCGAGCGAGGTAACGCTCATGGAGGGCATCAAATGCCGCTTCGGAAGCCGAAGTGAAATCGGTGAGGCGCTCAATGCTCTCGTTCAGGTCGCGGAGCATGCGCTCCAGGTCGTAGTCCTGCCCTGTGATATTCTTGAGCGAAATGGGGTTGGGCGCATCGCTCACGAAGCGCTCCTGGTTGATGTTGATGCCCACGCCTATGATGCTGTGGCCTATGCGGCTGCCGCTGAGCGTGTGCTCGATGAGGATGCCACAAATCTTTTTGTCGCGATAGTAGATATCGTTGGGCCACTTGATAGTGATGCCTTCGGGCACGTAGACGCTGAGCATCTCGGCCACGGCAAACGACACTCCCTCGCTGATGTAAAACTGCCTTGCAGGCTCAATGGCGGGGTTCTTGAGCAGAAAGGAGAACGCCAGGTTCTTCCCGTCTTCGCTTTCCCAACTGTTGCCTTTCTGGCCGCGACCAGCGGTTTGGCGATCGGTGTAGACAACAGTGGTGGAAGGCAGGATGGAAGCCATCTGCGCCATGTAGGTGTTGGTAGAGGCTGTTTCAGTGAGTTTGATGTAACGTGGCATGCGCTATTTAATCTTCGGGGAAAGTAACTTTGATGATACGCGACTCGTCGTCGTTGACGACGATTTCCACTGCCACGGTGTCGTCGGGCAGGAGTCCGTCGATGCGTTCGGGCCACTCGATGAAGCAGAGTGCGCCGCAGTCGAAGTAGTCTTCCACGCCTATATCCTCGGCCTCGCTCTCGTCCTCGAGACGATAGCAGTCGAAGTGATAGATGAGTTCGGCGGTGCTGTCGCTGCGATATTCGTTGATGATGGCAAACGATGGCGAGTTGGTGCTATCGGTTTCCACGCCCAACTCACGGCACAGCGCATTGATGAAGGTGGTTTTGCCAGCGCCCATCTGGCCGTAGAAAGCGTAAACGGTGAAGTCGCCCATCTCGGCCATGAACTGGCGTGCGGCCTCGGGAAGGGCGTCGACGTTATTGATAGGAATTTGGATTGTAGCCATAATGTAACCAAAAAAGATTTTAATGATAATTTTCTGAGTGCAAATTTACTGAAATATTTTGGGTTTACCATTTTTCGACACCATGTAATGCGCATTTTTTTTGCCACAAAAAGCACTAGCACAGAATAAATAACCACCTTAGCGGTATATGCAAAACTGAGAAAAACGCATTATTTTTGCATAAAAAGAGGGGCGGATATTGCTAAATATCCAAAAATCAAGTAAATTTGCGGAGAATTTGAGAAGAATCATTCAAATCTCACAACTGAAGCGAACTTTACTTTTTACAACAATCGATAAATAAATATTCTTAGTAGTGATTTTATGCACAATTGAAAAACAATTGTGACCGGGCAGCGGATGCAGTGATGCAACTGCTGCTTTTTTATTTGCCCGCACCCGTGGCGGGATGCACACAGAAAAAGCCCACACAGGATGGGGAAAACCATGCTGTGTGGGCTAGCAGTTATCGGGCGGATATCTACTTAGAGATATCGCCTGCGGGAGTGAATTACTTCACGATGTACTTCTTGCCTTGGAAGATGTAGATACCCTTGTCGAGGCCTTCGAGGCTAGTAGCGTTTTGCTTAACGATGCGGCCGTCGATGGTGTAAACATTGCTGTTGAGCGCCTTGCTTGCGGTAACGTCGGTCACTGCGGTGGGCACTTCCTTTTCAAGAGTGATTTGGTCTACTGCACCGATAGCATCTACTACGATAGTAACGGGCACATAACCTTCCTTAGAGTAAGTAACGTCATAGATCTTGCCTGATTGGATCACTGGGATTGCGTATTCGCCATTTGCGTCGGTAACGCCTTGGTAGCGTGCTTGAGCAATCTTAGCAGAACCGAATGCTGGAGCGAGGCAGATTTCTTCCACGAGTTGAACCTTAACGCCTTCGAGAGCGTTGCCAGCCTGGTCAACTACCTTACCGGTGAGTTGGGCAGGTGTGAGCACGATGCCGAAGTTGGTTACAGGGAACTTCCATGCAGTGTAAGAAGTGAAGTCGGCAACCTTGGTGTTGTCGTTGCGCTGACCGTAGCACATGTTGGCCACATCGCCATCAACCTGGAAGTAGATGTTCTTGTAAACCGATGCTTCCGACTGGAGTTTCACGCGCAAAGCGCCACCGTTGTAAACGATAGGTTCAGAGAAGTTGATCACGAGCATGTCAACAGGATCGGCAGAAGTACCTTCCTTCTTGAAGGTGTATTCGCCTTCGAATACCTTCACCATGTCGGCATCAGGAGTCATGGCTGCTTCACCAAATTCGGTGTCGTTGGTCTGCTTTACAAATGCCTTAACGGTAGAGGTGAGTTCAGCAGCAGTGTTGTAGCCCTTGTACACGATTGAACCAATCTTGTCGCCAGCCTTGATGCCTGCAGCGGCAAGCATTTCGGCAGTGTAGAGGGTTTCAGATACGCTGTTCTTGTAGTTGAGGTAGAGAGGCGAGTTGGTGGCAGTGGTAGGATTACCCACTTGCACGGTAGCGGTAGCCATTTCTTCGCCCACGGTCACCTGTACGGTGTCGGAAACCACTTCGTAGCCATCTTCCCAAGCGAGTTTCACATAAGCAGGGAATGTACCGGCTTCGTAAGGAGTGAATGCGAGTTCAAATTCAGCGTCAGCGCCTGGAGCGATTGATACCGATTCGGCTTCGGCCACTTCTTCGTTGTTGAAGTAGAACTTCACGGTGTAGGCACCGTCTTCCTCTTCTACAGTGTTGAGGTTGCGCACCTTGTAGGTGGCGGTGTATTCGTTGTTCACGGTAGCGGCAGCAGAGATCTTTGCACCTCTTTCAACCACGTCGTGAGCCACGGTTGCGAGTTGGAAGCCATACACGTTGTCGATGCAAGCATAGCCGGCTTCGAATGCGATGTAGTATTCACCAGCGGGAACGCCTTCGAGCACGAAGGTCGACCAGGTCTGGGTAGCCACCGAACTTGTACCGGCGTTGGTGCCAGTGAGGTCGATGCTTTCCTTAGGCATCACGAGGGTCCAGTTCTTGCGGTCGGTTGAGTAGTAAACATTGATGAAGCAAGTGCCCGAAGTAGAAGGACGTGCTGCGTCGAATGTCATCTTTTCACCTTCAGCCACCACGAGTTTTGGAGTAGCGAGGAATGAAGGAGTTGAAGAATTTGAGTTCTTCATGAAGTTGTTGGAACCGTTGGTGTAAGTGGTCTTGGTCCAGTAGGTGTTGGTGTTGCATTCATACCATCCTGCTGGAGGAGTGTTCACGGTGTTATTAGCCTCGAAGTTTTCGAAGTACTTGTTCACATCGAGAACGGTCGACGACAGGGGCACGGTGATGGTGTTGAAGCCCACTACAGCCACTGAGAGGTCGCCTGAGTAGATGCCTGGAGTGGCAGCGAGCGCGGTGAGGGTGAGGGTCACCTTGTCGTGAGCGGCAACGTCGGCAGTGGCCTGTGAAACGGCGAAGCCTTCAGGCACGGTGATGTTGACGGTCATAGGCGCTGCACCGGTGTTTTCTACCACGAAGTTCTTGGTAACGTCGGCCGAAATCATGCCGAACGTACCGAATTTCTTGGCGGTCTTTTCGTCGGTGCCCATATTGGAGTTGTTGTTGTCGCGGAGCAAGAGTTTTGGCTCATACTTGATAGGCTCAACCCATGCGCCATAAGCGAAGGTGTTCTTGTAGTTTTCCACCAGGTCGTAGCGTGAGCGAGTTGGGTGGTCGGCAACGTTGAGGGTTGCTGTGATTTCCACGTCGGCAGTGTCGCCCACTGCGAGTGCTTGCTCAATAGGCTTGGTGGCAAGAATGATGTAAGGCTCCGACGACGAAACGTATTTGCCAATGCTGTAGGTGAAGTTGGCATCACCTGGAGCGAAAGCGAGGTCGCCGTCGTTCTTGATCTTACCGGTGAGGGTAACTACGAAGTTGCCATCAGCGTCGCAGTCGGGAGTGCTGCTTGAAGTGGCCTTGCAAGAAAGCACCTTGAGGCTCTTGAAGAGGTCAACTTCAGCGCTGGTGGCAGCGAAGTTGTCGATATAAGCATAGTGGGCATAGATGGCCACCATTTCATTTTGAAGACCATCGATGCTGTAGGTCACATAAGCGCTGGTGCTTGGAGTGCCGTCGACAGAGGCTGTGATTTCCTCGCCCACTACATAGGCGCCGGCATCGTCTTTTGTCACCTTGTAGAACTTAATCTGAGTGCTTGCGTTGTAGTTCTTCACCATGAGGCTGGCCGAGCCAGTGAGGCGAGTGGTGACGAGATAGTTGGGAGCAGATGCGCTCTGATATCCGCAATAGAGGGCCTTTGAGCCGTCCACACCTTGGCTGGTGCGATAAGAGTAGAGTGAAGTGCTGGTGCCGATGCGTCCCCAGCCTTTCGAAACGGCGAAGTTGCCCGATGTCGTAACCGAAGTTTCGAAATCCACCGAGTAGGGGCTGATGGTCTGCACACCGTCTTGAGCCGATGCACCTACACATGTAGCCAACGCCGCAGCCAATACGAAATGTTTAAATACTTTCATACGCTTGTTGGATTAAATTGTTAATATTTGAATTGATCGTAAAATGATGCTTTATTAAAAACACGGCGGGGCACAGCGCTAAGGCCGCACCCCGTCGGTAATATGGGTTACATAGCGATGATTATGTTGATGAGGGCTGTAACGTCGGAGATGTTGACGCGGCCGTCGCCGTTGATGTCGCACACTGCTTCTGGATAGTCAGCCTCACCGAGGAGGTAGTTGACCAGAGCGGTAACGTCTGAAACGTTGAGCACGCCATCGCCGTTGATATCGCCCTTCACGCCGTTGATGAAGTGCTGGAATTCTACATTGTCGTAGAAGCCGCCGAGGCAGTTGTCGGAGTAAGCCTGGATGGCCACAAACACCTTCTTGCCTGCGTAAGCCGAGAGGTCGAATGAGAGTGGAGTCCATCCTTCTTCAGGATTGAAGAGGCTGAGTTCCTTGGTAGCACCCACTTGGGTGAACGTGCTGCGGTCGGTGGCGCTGGTTTCGCTCACGAGCACATTGATCTTAGGACAGCCTGCGGGGAGGATGCTGTTCACCGATTCCCATGAGCGGGCGTCGAAGGCGAGTTTTGAGTTTTCGGTGGCGGTCAATTGAGAACTTACCAACCAGTCGTCGAATGCGCCATTGCTGTTGCAGCGGGTCATGAGCGATTGGCTACCGTGAGGTTCCTTGAGCGACTGATAGCACTCGCTGTCGTTGAGCACGAAGAATGAGAGCATACCGCCGTTGTTGGGGAATGACCAGAACGAGATCTTCACGCTTGCAGAGCCGTCGGCGTTGATGCCGGTGAAACCTGCGGGCACCTCACCGGTGCGGTCGTGTTCGAAGCCGTAGTAGAGCATGTCGCTGCCCATTGCAATAGCAGCCACTGGGAGTGTAGCCGAAGTGCCGTCGCTGAAGGTTACGGTCATCAGGTCGTTGAGTTCGGTTGCGTCGGCGTTCAGAGCGGCCTTTACCGAGATGGTGAATTGCTTTGAAGATGCGGGAGCGAGTTCTTCGCCAGCGGCGAGGGTGGTGCTGAAGTAACTAGTACCGAATTTCACTTCGCTGATGGTTACGCTTTCGCTGCCGAGGTTGGTTACGGCAAACTTAGGCGATACTTCTTCGGTGTTGTAGTTCACCTTGTAGGCATCCCAGCCGTCGGTGCTGAACGATACGTTGGCCGAACTTGCTTCAATCTTCACATTGTCGATAGCGGCACCACGACTCTTGGTGTAGTTGTGGGCGATGTAGCGCCAGCGCACTGCGATGGTCTTGCCTGCGTAAGGAGTGAGGTCGAGGGTTTCGTAGCACCAGTAGGTCTTGCCGTCGGCTTCGGTGTTGCCGCTGATGAGTTTCACTTGCTTCCATTCGCCATCCACTTGCACGTCCATGAAGGCTGCATCGATGCCGTCTTCGGCGGTGGTGTTGTTGAGGTGGAGGGTTGATGGGTCGTTAACGAGGCTCACTGGGCGTTCGTTACCCCACCAGAAACTGAGTTGATACTTGCCGGTGGCAGGCACCTGGATGTCGGGGGTGGTGAGATAAGCGGTTTCTTCCACCTTGTTGGAGTAGGCCATTGCTGTACCTTCACCTTCGTAGGGGTGGTAGTCGGTGCGCGACCAGGTGGTGTAAGAAGCGTTTTCTACGCTCCAGCCAAGAGGCGCGAAGGTCTTGTCTTCAAAGTTTTCACTCCATGGGAATGTCTTCACAGTGTAGTCGGCCTGAGTAGAGAACGACCATACTGGGCAGTCGGCGGCTTCGCCCACGCTGTTGTAAGGCACCACTTTCCAGAAGTAGGTGGTGGCGTAGTCGGCCTGTGCGAGTTTGTAGGTGGTGGCGTTGCCCAAGTCGGCGCCGTTCACCACGTCGAATTCGCCATCCTTCTTACCGATGTAGATCTTGTAGCCTTCGGCGAATTGCGCTTCGAGCCACTTGAATTGGATGTTCTTGGTGTAGACGTTTTCTTCGCCCTGCTTAGGAGCCACGAGTTCGGCTACAGTGGGCACGCCTTCCTGGCCGTAGAGGTTAGGCAGGAGCACGCGGTCGATGAGGAATGTGGTCCATTCGTCCACTTCTTCGCCCGAGTAAGAGATAGCCGAGTTCTTGAAGCGGAGGCGCACATTGTCGCTTTCATATTTCGAGAGGTCGATTTCCACATTGATGATTGAGTCCACCATGGTGTAGTCGGCCACCCAGATGCTGTCGTATTTCTCGCCACCGTTGGTAGAGATTTCTACCGAGAGGTCGTTGTAAGGCACATTTTCGCCCGAGAACATGCTGTAGTAGGTGAACATGAACTTCTTTGGACCGTCGGCGCTGCTGAGGTCGAGGCGAGGTGTGGTGAGGTAACTGTGGGTGAAACTTGCCGAACTGTAGGCGCTCTTGTCGCCTTCGAGGGCATAGACGCTGGTAGCGAAGCCGTCGGCAGTCCAGCCTGCGGGAGCAAATTGCTCACCTTCGAAGAGTTCGAGGGTGTAGCCGTCGGGCACTGCCTGCTTGTGGGCCACCACGTGGAGCGTCACGTCGCCGCCGTTGGTGTGGAACACCACGTCGCATTCAGCGGGCGAAGTGAGGCTGGCGGTGTAAGCCACCTGGATGCCGGCAGTTTCGTTGATGCCGAGGTCGATCTGGCTCAGGTCGGTGGGCACGGTGATGCAGTCGGGGGCGTCGAAGCCAGTCACCTTCAAGCCCTTCTTGCCCACGTTCTTGATTTGGATAGTTTCGGTGTAGCGCTTTTCGCCGATGTACATTTCAGGCAATTCATAGCGAGTCTGCACGAGTTCGGCGATAGGGCCATTGAGAGGCTGGTGATATTTCACGCTGATGTTGTCGAGGTAGACGATGTTGGCCACCTTCTTCTGCAGATTGTAGATGAAGGCGATCTTGATGGTCTTACCCTCGTAAGCGTCGAGGTCAATCTTTGAGTGCTGGATAGCCCAGTTTTGCCAAATGTAAGAACCATAAGGGTCGGTGGGCACACCACTGTTGCGCACGTCGTCTTCGTTCTGAATGTCGAAGATCACGGTAGTGTCCTTAGGCGCAGCCATGTCGATAACGGCCACCTGCAGCGTCATAGCCTTCTGGCTAAGGCAGGCATAGGCAGCAGCCTCCCAGTCGAATGCGAGTTGGTAGGTGCCATTGAGCGTCATCTCTGGAGTGACGATGATGTCCTTACGAGGACCCACACCGTCGTTGTCGCCCTTGTCGTAGGTGGGCGCGTCGCAGTAAGCATAGTAATAGCCACCCATGGTGCTATTAGCATTGCTACTCTTGCCAATGGTCCAGCGGTAGCCAGTGTGCGAACCCGTGTAACTGGTAATGGTAGTCCAGCCGTCGGGGAACTGCGTAGTGGCCACGTCGGAACGTGTGTGCTCAAAGTCTTCGTCGAGCAGGGTCTGGGCATTCACGCTCAGCGCCATCGAGCAAAGCATAGCGAGCATCAAAAAGTAGATTTTTCTCATTTCTGTAAGTATTTAATGTTAAAAATAAGAATATTTAATTTTTATAAGTTTCTAACT
>JAUNCU010000246.1 GCA_030526455.1 Bacteroidales bacterium
TGTTTCCTTTTTTTTGGGGCTTTTGCTCCTTTTTTTTAGGGGGTTATTTTACTTCCCAGGTGTCGCCTGAGAGGATCATGTCGTGGAGGCAGGTGAAGCCTTTTTTTGCTTTTACCTCTGCTACTTGCTGGGCTACTGCTGCGTCGTAGTTGGGGGCTTCTACCTGGCGGATTACGCCGATGGCGAGGGGCAGGTCGTGGCCGTCCATCATGGCGAGTTGCTGGTGGAGGAAGTTGCTTTCGCAGTGTGCGTCGTGGGTGAGCACGTCGTCGATGGTGTAGCCGTCTTCACCGATGGTTACGGCTTTGAGGCCGAATCCGTCTTGCACGATGCCTTTGTTCATGTCGGCGCCGAAGAGCATCTTCTGGCCGTGAACGAGGTGGATGGTGCGTTCGGCGCGTGTGGCGCGGTCGGTGATGTAGTTGTGGATGCCGTTGTTGAAGATCATGCAGTTTTGGAGGAGTTCCACCACTGAGAGGCCTTTGTGCTTAGCGGCTGCGAGCATCACTTCTTGCGAGATTTTGAGTTCGACGTCGATGCTGCGTGCGAAGAATGTTCCGCGTGCGCCGAACACGAGTTCTGCGGGCACGAATGGGTCTTCGGTGGTGCCGTAGGGCGATGATTTCGACACGAATCCGCGGTCGCTGGTGGGGGAGTATTGTCCCTTGGTGAGGCCGTAGATTTTGTTGTTGAGCAGCAAGAGGTTGAGGTCGACGTTGCGTCGCACTTCGTGGATGAAGTGGTTGCCGCCGATGGCGAGACCGTCGCCGTCGCCGCACACTTGCCAAACGGTCATATCGGGGTTAGCAACTTTAAATCCGGTGGCAACAGCCCCGCCACGGCCATGGATGGTGTGCATGCCGTAGGTGTTCATGTAGTAAGGCAGGCGGCTAGAGCATCCGATACCTGAGATGACTGCCGTCATGTGTGGTGGCACACCGAGTTCGGCCATTGCTTTGTGAAGCACGTTGAGCACTGCGTGGTCGCCACAGCCAGGGCACCAGCGCACGGGTTGCTGGTTTTTGTAGTCCTTGGCTTGATATTGTTGGTTGTTGTTTTCTTGCATAATGATTAGCCCTCCATGATTTTGTTGACGCCTTCAACGAGTTCGTGCACGAGGAATGGTTGTCCTTCCACTTTGTTGATGCGCTTGATGTTAAGAGTTGGGTGAAGTCCTTGCAGATAGTTGGCGAATTGTCCGTCGTTGAGTTCGGCCACGATCACGGTTTTGTACTTGCCGAGCACCTCTGCTGTGTTGCTTGGCAGTGGGTTGATGTAGCGGAACTGTGCGAAGTCGATTTTCTTGCCTGCTGCGTTGAGTTCTTCGTAGGCGGTGTAGATGTGTCCGTAGGTGCCGCCCCATCCCACGATGATGGTGTCGGCTCCTTCGCCTTCGCTCTTCACCTGGAGTTGAGGGATGTGGTTGGCCACGCGGGCAATCTTCTGTGCGCGTGCTGCCACCATGCGAGCGTGGTTTTCGGGGTTGTTGCTGAGCACGCCGGTTTCGTAGTCTTTTTCAAGACCGCCCACGCGGTGTTCGAAGCCTGGTGTGCCGGGGATAGCCCAGTAGCGCACGAGGTCTTCGTTGCGCATGTAGGGTTTCCAGGTTTCCTGCATTTCGGCTGTCACGAAGTTGGGCTTGATGTCGGGATACTCGTCGTTGTCGGGCACGCGCCATGCGCTTGAGCCGTTGGCGATGAATGCATCGGTGAGGAGGATGACGGGAGTCATGTGCTCAAGGGCGATGCGTGCTGCTTCGAATGCCATCTTAAAGCAGTCGGTGGGCGAGAGCGCGCTCACTACCACGAGTGGGCATTCGCCGCTGCGGCCGTAGAGGGCCTGGTTGAGGTCGGTTTGCTCGGTCTTGGTGGGCAGGCCGGTGGATGGGCCGCCGCGCATCACGTCGATCACCACGAGAGGCAATTCGGCCATCACTGCGAGACCGATGGCTTCGCTCTTGAGGGCGAGACCTGGGCCAGATGTGCTGGTGACGGCGAGGTTGCCGGCGTAACTAGCGCCGATGGCCGAGCACACGCCAGCGATTTCGTCTTCCATCTGGATGGCCTTCACGCCGAGGTCGCGGCGCTTGGCGAGTTCGTGGAGGATGTCGGTGGCAGGTGTGATGGGGTAACTACCGAGGAACAGAGGCAGACCGCTCTTTTCGCTTGCCATGATCAAGCCCCAAGCGGTGGCCTTGTTGCCGTTGACGTCGGTGTATACGCCTGGGCGCATGTCTTCGGTCTGGATGCGGTAGGTAGATACCGATGCGTGGATATTGTGGCCGTAGTCGAAGCCGCCGCGCACCACTTTGGCGTTGGCTTCATACACTGCGGGTTTCTTTTCGAATTTGTGCTTGAGGAAGCGGAGCGCGCCCTCGATGGGGGTGTTGAACAGCCAGCACACGAGGCCGAGTGCAAACATGTTGCGGCACTTCATCTGGCTCTTGAAGTCCATGCCGCTGTCGGCAAGGGCTGCTTTCACCATCGATGTCATAGGCACTTCCACCACTTGGGCCTTGAGGCCGATTTCGGTGTAGGGGTCGTCGGTGGTGAAGAGGGCTTTTTCGAGGTCGCTCTTCTTGAACGAGTCGATGTCGACGATAGCCACACCGTTGCGTTTGAGGAACTTAGCGTTTTGCTTGAGTGCTGCAGGGTTCATCGACACCAGCACGTCGCATTCGTCGCCAGGGGTGTGAACGCCGAGGCCCACGTGCACTTGGAAACCCGAAACGCCGTTGAGCGAACCTTGAGGTGCGCGCACTTCGGCGGGATAGTCGGGGAAAGTTGAGATTTGGTCGCCACGCTCAGCCGACACATTACTGAAAATGTTGCCAGCCAACTGCATACCGTCGCCAGAGTCTCCCGAGAAGCGCACTACGATGCTCTGTCGGAAGTGAATGTTGGTCTTGTCTAACATTGCTGTCTGTAGTTGTGTTTGTTTTGTTGTTTGTGCCCAGTGGCAAGCCACGGGGCTCGTAATATGTGTATAAAAATAGTTTTTCTTTTAGAGGATAGGCGTCGCGGGTGGCGTCGCGCATTGGTGGCGTCAGGCGGTGTCTATTGCTCGTTTGTTGTAAATCCGTGGTTATAGCGGGCGACGTAATTGCCACCTTATATAACACGGTACAAAGTTAGTGCTTTCGCTCGCAATAAAAAAATTTAATTCAATTATCTTTTTCTGAAAAAGTGTTTAGGAAGTGAAATTTGTGTAATCTTTTTCCGGGGGCGCGCTGGGGGAGGGGCTTGCAGGCGCTCGCCTATGGGGGAGGTGGGCAGCGAACGCTGCCCACACGGGGTGGCTGACTGAAAACGCGTGTTATTACCATAACCGACCCTCTCCGAGGCTCTTTCCTTTGCAGTTCCTTATCTCCAAGCCGCGCTCGCGAATTGCTGCGCAATTCACTCGCTTGCATGG
>JAUNCU010000247.1 GCA_030526455.1 Bacteroidales bacterium
ATCATTGATAATCAATGTGCATTTTTAAAATATCAAAACAGCGCGGAAAACAGGACAATTCCTAACTCAGTCACATCCATCGGTTCTTCTGCTTTCTATGACTGCATCTGGCTCAATACTGTGACAATTGGCAACTCTGTTACTTCTATCGGCGAATCTGCTTTCTATGGTTGCAATGCCCTCACTTCGGTGACCTACAATGCTGTGAATTACCCCAGTTCTTCGTCTGCTCATATATGGTTTAGAGACAGCCCTCTTACCCAACTCGTGATAGGTGATTCGGTGCAATCAATACCAGATTACTTAGCCTATGGCCAAAGCAAACTCGCTTCGTTAAGCATAGGCCGCTCGGTCTCTATCATTGGATCGAATGCATTCAAGGGGTGCACCGGCATTACTTCAATATGTATAAATCAGAATAACAAGGTGTATGATTCAAGGGAAAATTGCAATGCAATTATCAACACAAGTGATAATCGGCTTATTTTGGGTTGTAATACAACTGTTATCCCCAACTCGGTCACTTCCATAGGATCGGCTGCTTTCATGGACTGCTCCGGCCTCACGTCGGTGACCATTCCAAACTCTGTCATATCAATAGGAGAGTATGCTTTCAATGGGTGTTCCGGCCTAACGTCGGTAACTATCGGCAACTCAGTTGCTTCCATTGGCATGTCTGCATTCTCTGGATGCTCCGGCCTCACGTCGGTGAACATACCCAACTCTGTTACTTCAATAGGTTCGTCTGCATTCTCTGGATGCTCCAGACTCACGTCGGTGAACATACCCAACTCTGTTACTTCAATAGGTTCGGCTGCTTTCAATAACTGCTCCGGCCTTACTTCGGTGACAATACCCAACTCTGTCACTTCAATAGGATCGGCTGCTTTCTACAATAGCAATATTCGTGATATATATGCTGCTTTCAAAGATCCTATTGCAATAACATCCGACGTGTTTCCTTCTACTTGTTATAGTAATGCTATTTTGCATGTGCCTGCTGGAAGAGACAGGTATTATAAAGCGCGTGATGTGTGGAAAAATTTCCAGAACATCTGGGATGATTATGAGGTTAGCGACGTCAACGACAAGAAGGGCGATGTAAACGGCGACGGCGTGGTGAACGTAACCGACGTAACCGCAGTCATCAACATTATTTTAGGCAACTAAAATTTAGATTCTAATCTAAAATTATAAGGTCAGAACCCGCTTGGGCTCTGACCTTTCTTTTTGTGATCCTATGGGGAGTCGAACCCCAATCGAAGGAACCGGAATCCTTTATTCTATCCATTGAACTATAGGACCATTTTTTTCTTATTTCATTTACAAAATTACTGAATATCTCTTAACTTTGCAATATTCATTTTAATTTTGGAACCTATGACAGTGAAAATTCATCCTTCGTGGCAGGCTGCGCTGGCTGCCGAATGGGAGAAACCATATTTTGAGAAACTCACCGAGTTCGTGCGCGGTGAGTATGCGCAGAAGCGTATCTTTCCGCCTGGGTCGCAGATTTTTGCGGCTTTCGACGCTACGCCTTTCGACCAGGTGAAGGTGGTGATTCTGGGGCAGGACCCGTATCACGAACCGGGTCAGGCCCACGGGCTGTGTTTCTCGGTGAACGATGGGGTGCCGTTCCCGCCTTCGCTGCAGAATATCTTTAAGGAAATCAATGCCGACACTGGTGCGCCTATCCCCACTAGCGGCAATCTCATGCGCTGGGCCACTCAGGGCGTGCTGCTGCTCAACTCCACGCTCACGGTGGAGGAACACCGCGCAGGCTCTCATCAGGGCCACGGATGGGAGGAATTTACCGACGCCGTGATTGCCCACATCAGCGACCATTGCGAGCATGTGGTGTTCATCCTCTGGGGCTCGTTTGCCATCAAGAAGGGTGCGAAAATCAATCGCATGAAGCACCTGGTGCTCACTTCGCCCCATCCCTCGCCACTGTCGGCCTATCGCGGCTTCTTCGGCAATCACCATTTCTCACTGGCCAACGACTATTTGTCGAAACATGGCAAAACTCCAATCGTATGGTAAACAAAGAAGAAATCTATCCCGAACTCATCACCTACGTCACTGAACTGATGCAGGGCAATGGCTACGCTCCAGGGGTGCTGTGCAACATCACTGCCGCCCTCCACGATGCGCTGCCGCATTACTTTTGGGTGGGATTCTACGTGGTGCGCGACGGCGAATTGCACCTCGGTCCGTTTCAGGGGCCGGTGGCATGCTATCGCATCAAGAAGGGGCGTGGCGTGTGTGGCACGGCATGGGCGAAGGCCGCGACCGTCGTCGTGCCCGACGTCGACCAGTTTCCTGGCCACATCGCCTGCAGTTCGCTCTCGCGCAGCGAAATCGTGGTGCCCATCATCAGCGATGGCGAAGTGGTGGCCATCATCGACGTCGACAGCCGCGACCTCAACGCCTTCGACGCCACCGACCAGCACTACCTCGAGCAACTGGCATGCCTCCTAGCCTCAACAACGCTATTTGCCACCTAGGCGCAGACGAGCGAAGCCCCGTCCTGTGTGCTGAGGCACCGCCTCAGTATGCCCAACCAAAAATTCCCACAGCGGCCATATAAAAAAACAAGAAGCGGACTGAGTTTCACAACCAAGTCCGCTTTTCTGTTCTGTCTATTATTACCATTAAAAACTTGTCATAATTCAAAAGAGAAACATGAATGAATCTGTTGTTCTTCGTTTTGATACTGCAAATATCTAAATATTTTATTTTTTGTGCAAGAATGTTGCTGATTTCGGAAAAATATTCTATATTTGCCAATAATTTAATGAATAGCAGAAAATCTTACTGCATAAACCTATTATATTAGAACGATTATGGTAGAAAAACTCGACGCAATTGATATCAAGATATTGAAAGTGCTTCAGCAAAATGCGAAACTCACCACTAAGGAACTTGCGGAGGCCGTACACCTCTCAGCATCACCCACTTTCGAGCGCCAGAAGCGCCTTGAGCGCGAAGGCTACATCAAGAAATATGTGGCTGTGGTCGACCCCGACATGGCTGGCAACGGCATGCTGGTGATGTGCAACATCCGCCTCAAGCAGCACGGCAAGGACTATGCCCGCGAATTTGTGGACGCTGTGCAGAAGATGGAGGAAGTGACCGAATGCTTCAACACCAGCGGCGACTTCGACTATTTGATCAAGGTGTTCGTGCGCGACATGCACCATTACCAGGACTTCGTGCTCAACCGCCTCGGCGAGATGGAGTCGATAGGCTCAGTGCACAGCGTGTTCGTGATAGGCACAGTGAAAAACCTCCACGCAGTGCCCGTAGCACAGTAGGATTTTTTTGAGACTAAAAGACTAACAGACT
>JAUNCU010000248.1 GCA_030526455.1 Bacteroidales bacterium
TGCCTACACACATCCAATCCCTCTGGGATTGCGCCGCCTCTCCCACTAATTTACCCCCAACTTTTTTCCACAGAGCCAAAAATTGCGCCGAGAGGCTGGGCAGGGGTGGTGAAAAAGATCGGGGGCGTCGCTGATTTTGGTGCGACGCCCCCGCTTGGTGGGGATATTTTGTGCTATGGAGGATGCTTTTCCTCCTGCAGTTATTTCATTGCCGGCGGCCTGTGCCTTATTCAGCGGCTTCTTGGGCTGGGAGCGTGGCTGCTGCGGCTTCTACCCATGCCTTCACTTCGTCCACTACGGGCACCTTGAGGCCGAGTTTGTACTTCTTGTTGATGTCGAGCAAGTCTTGGAAGAGTTTGCCTGGGCGGTCGAGTTTGCCGAGTGCTTCCACAGTGAGGAAACCAGCCTTCTGGATGGGTGCTACCCATTCGGCGGGGATGCCGAGTGCCACGTAGGCTTCTTCCTTGTCGCGCTTAGCCACCTTTTCGGGGCGCATCTGTGGGAAGAGGAGTACATCCTGGATGTAACTGTTGCCCGTCATGAGCATCACGAGGCGGTCGATACCGATGCCGATACCGCTAGTGGGAGGCATACCGTACTGGAGCGCGCGCAAGAAGTCTTGGTCGATGATCATCGCTTCGTCGTCGCCCTTGTCGGCGAGTCGCATCTGCTCGATGAAGCGTTCTTCCTGGTCGATAGGGTCGTTAAGTTCGCTGTAGGCGTTGGCCAGTTCCTTGCCATTCACCATGAGTTCGAAACGCTCGGTGAGGCCTGGCTTGCTGCGGTGCATCTTGGTGAGTGGCGACATTTCCACGGGATAGTCGGTGATGAATGTAGGCTGCACGAAAGTGCCTTCACAGAACTCGCCGAAGATTTCGTCGATGAGTTTGCCCTTGCCCATGGTTTCGTCGATTTCCATGTTGAGTTTCTTGCACACCTCGCGAATTTCGTCTTCGTTCATGCCGTTGAGGTCGTATCCCGTCTTTTCCTTGATAGCGTCGAGGATGGGGAGACGGCGGTAAGGCGCCTTGAAACTGATGGTTTTGCCGTCGATCACGGTTTCGGGGCAGCCGTTCACAGCCACGCAAATCTTCTCGAGCAGTTGCTCGGTGAAACTCATCATCCAGTTGTAGTCCTTGTATTGCACATAGAGTTCCATGCAGGTGAACTCAGGGTTGTGGTTGCGGTCCATACCCTCGTTGCGGAAGTTCTTGCCGATTTCATACACACCTTCGAAGCCACCCACGATGAGGCGCTTGAGGTAGAGTTCGGTAGCGATGCGCATATACATGGGGATGTTGAGCGCATTGAAGTGGGTCATGAACGGACGCGCACTTGCACCGCCGGCGATGGCTTGCAGTGTGGGAGTTTCCACCTCGGTGTAGCCAGCCTCGTCGAGCACGCTGCGCAGCGTCTTCACGATGGTGGCACGCTTGAGGAAGGTGTCCTTCACGCCGTCGTTCACGATAAGGTCGACGTAGCGCTGACGGTAGCGGAGTTCGGGATCGTCGAAGGCGTCGTAGGTCACGCCATCTTTCTGCTTTACGATAGGCAGTGGCTTGAGGCTCTTGCTCAGGAGTTTGAGGCTCTTGGCGTGCACGCTGATTTCGCCAGTCTGTGTGCGGAACACAAAGCCAGTGACGCCCACGAAGTCGCCGATGTCGAGCAACTTCTTGAACACTTCGTTGTAGAGGGTTTTATCTTCATCGGGGCAGAGTTCATCGCGGTTCACGTACACCTGGATGCGTCCCTTAGAGTCTTGCAATTCCATAAACGATGCCTTGCCCATGATGCGGCGGCTCATCACACGGCCAGCCATGCTCACTTGGCGAGGTTCGGCTTCGTCGTCGCTGAAGTTGGCCTTAGCCTCTTCGCTCCATGCGTCAACGACAAATTCTTCAGCAGGATAGGCGTCGATGCCCATCTCGCGCAGACGGTTCAAACTGCCACGTCTTACGATTTCTTGTTCGCTTAATTCGAGAATATTCATATATTTAGTGTTGAAATTGTTTTCAATCTGCAAAGTTACAAAAAGAGATTAGAAATTTGAAATTAGAGATTAGAAATTAGGGATTTTTCAGGGGGATTAGCCGATAAAATCGGCTAAAACAGTGGTGCTTTTCTTGACAGTAGCGCTTTTCTTGCTTAGGCTTGCTTCGCTCGCCTTTCTTTTCTTAGGATCGACTTTTTCTTCGCTCGCCTTTTGCTTTTCTTTATTTTTTCTTTTGGGTGATTTTTTTGTGGAGGCGGCTGTAGAGGGTGGCGGCTAGGAGGGAGGCTGCCAGGTAGAGGGCTAGGAGGAGGTGGTTGTTGATGGTGCCTTTGAATTCGAAGGCGATGAGGCGCACTACTGGGTGCACGATGAAGAGGTGGGCTGAGATGGCGCCTGTCCAGACGAGGGGCTTTTGCAGGGTGGCGGGGAGCATTTTCACCGATGCGATGATGGCGATGGCTGCCACGAGGGAGGAGAGGAGCCAGAGGGTGGCGGTCTTCTGCATGGCCACGAAGAGGATGGTGGTGAGCAGGAAGATGGCTGCCCATGCGCGGCGGCTGATGTGGATGGGACGTCCGTAGCGCGCCACGAGCAGACCTGCCGCAAAGGAGAGGCTCGCCACGAAGAAATTGTAGCGGAGGAAGAGGATGGTGCGGCCGTCGGCTATGTAATAAAACTGTGGGGCGAGGCACACGATGGCGAAGGCGATGGGGAGCAGCCATCGGCGCCACGATGCGCCCTTGGGGGGCACGTAGAGGATGAGGCGGTAGATGATGTAGAGTTCCACCATGAGTCCGAGGAACCAGTAGGGGCCGGGGAACACGTGGCGGTAGGGCGGTGAGAACCAGTTGGATATCATGAGGGCCTGTGCTATCCAGTAGCGCTTGAGGGGGAGTTGGGAACTGAAGTGCATCGACGCGATGGCAATGGCGGCGACGAGGCCTAAGATCATGAGGGAGAAGAGTTTCTTGTAGTGCTTCCAGATGAAGATGTGGGGCGCGGGCATGGCCGAGGTGCTTTGCTCATATTTGCGCACGAGGCCGAAGGCGCTGAGGAAGAGGAAGATGTAGATGCCGCAGTAGCCCAGCAGGGTGCTGAGTTGGATGGGAAGGTCGGTGGATGGATGCTGCAGCCAGTAGAAGAGCGCATCGGCGGCGGCTTGCTCGAAGTTGTACTCGTTGCAGTCGTAGCCCGTCACGCCCAGCGTGTGGGCAAGGTTGTGGACCACGATGAGCAGAATGCCCACGCCTTTCATGGCCGCGGCTTCGCTACGGCTGATGATGGATGCTTTTTGATGAACGGGGGGCATTTTTTTTGGGAGTTACTG
>JAUNCU010000022.1:0-2573 GCA_030526455.1 Bacteroidales bacterium
CCACTCCGCTTCGCTCCGTTCCATCACGGCTGCATACCTGCCTACACACATCCAAACCCTCTGGGATTGCGCCGCCTCTCCCACTAATTTACCCCCTACTTTTTTCCACTGAGCTGATAAAAATCTAAAAAAGTCGGCTTTTGGGGCCGACTTTTTTCATCTTATGTGATTGATTCTTAATCGAGTTTCAGCACTGCCAGGAATGCCTTTTGGGGCACTTGTACGGTGCCGATTTGCTTCATGCGCTTCTTACCCGCTTTCTGCTTTTCGAGCAGTTTGCGCTTACGGCTCACGTCGCCACCGTAGCACTTGGCGGTAACGTCTTTACGCACCTGCTTCACGGTTTCGCGGGCCACAATCTTTGCACCGATGGCGGCCTGGATGGCGATATCGTACTGCTGGCGTGGGATGAGTTCCTTCAGTTTCTCACACATGCGACGGCCCAGCGAAACGGCATTGTCAACGTGAGTGAGCGAACTGAGCGCATCCACTGGTTGGCCATTGAGGAGGATATCGAGTTTGATGAGTTTCGACTCGCGATAAGAACTGATGTAGTAGTCAAACGAAGCATAGCCCTTAGAGATACTCTTCAGTTTGTCGTAGAAGTCGATCACAATTTCGCCCAGCGGGATATCGAACGACAACTCGAGGCGGTTGCCAGAGATGTATTCCTGCTTGGTGAGCACGCCGCGCTTAGAGAGGCAGAGCGTGATGATGGGGCCCATATATTCCGAGAGCGTGATGATAGACGAATGAATGTAAGGCTCCTCAATCTTCTCAATGAGCGTGGGATCGGGCAGGCCGGCGGGGTTATGCACCTCAGTTTCCACGCCCTTCTTGTCGTAGACCTTATAGGAAACGTTTGGCACTGTGGTGATTACCTCCATATTGAACTCGCGGCTCAAGCGTTCTTGCACGATTTCCATGTGGAGCAAGCCCAAGAAACCGCAGCGGAAACCGAAGCCCAGTGCCACCGACGACTCGGGAGAGAACGTGAGGGCGGCATCGTTGAGTTGGAGTTTCTCGAGCGAAGTGCGTAGGTTTTCAAAATCTTCAGGGTCGATGGGATAAACGCCCGCGAACACCATAGGTTTCACCTCCTGGAAGCCCGAGATGGCCTTCGAACAAGGGCGTGCCGTGTGGGTGATGGTATCGCCCACGCGCACCTCGGCCGAATTCTTGATACCGCTGATGATGTAGCCCACATTACCGGCGCTCACCTTCTGCTTCGGCTCCAGATTGAGTTTCAGAATGCCCAGTTCGTCGACGTCGTATTCGCGCTCCGTGTTCACAAACTTCACAAGGTCGCCCTTGTGGATGGTGCCATTCATCACCTTGAAGTAGACGATGATGCCACGGAAGGGGTTGAACACCGAGTCGAAGATGAGGGCCTGCAGCGGTGCCTCAGGGTCGCCCTTAGGAGCGGGGATGCGCTCCACGATGGCGCGCAGAATCTCGGGAATACCCTCGCCAGTGCGTGCACTAGCGCGGATGATGTCTTCAGGATCGCAGCCAATGAGTTCCACGATTTCGTCTTCCACCTCATCGGGGTGAGCGCTGTCCATGTCGATCTTGTTGATCACGGGAATGATCTCCAAATCGTTGTCGAGCGCGAGGTAGAGGTTGGAGATGGTCTGCGCCTGCACGCCTTGAGTGGCGTCGACAATGAGCAAGCAGCCCTCGCACGCCGCGATAGAGCGCGACACCTCGTAAGAGAAGTCGACGTGTCCTGGGGTGTCGATAAGGTTGAGCGTGTATTGCTCCCCGTCTTGCACATAATCCATCTGGATAGCGTGGCTCTTGATGGTGATGCCACGTTCACGTTCCAGGTCCATATCGTCGAGCACCTGGTTTTGCATTTCCTTACCGCCCACGGTCTTGGTGTATTCCAAAAGGCGGTCGGCCAATGTACTCTTACCGTGGTCGATATGTGCTATAATGCTGAAATTTCTGATATTCTTCATTGTGTAAATGTAATTTAACTACAAAATTACGAAAAAATCGCACCCTTTCAAAATGTGCATCTCAAGTTGAGCGATGAAAATGGGAAAAAAGGTGCGTTTTTTTATGATTCGGCGGCGCGGTGATGTGCTATTTTTTGTAACTTTGTCACAAAACCAACGCATATGGCACTACACAACACCCTGGGAGCAGCCGGCGAGCAATACGCCTATGAGTTTCTTATTAAGGAAGGATTCATCGTGCGCGAGCGCAACTGGACCATCAACCATCTCGAAATCGACATCATCGCCGAGCGCAAAGGCACCTTCCACTTTATAGAGGTGAAGACCCGCTCACAGAAAAACGGCTACGACCCACGGAAGTCGATCAACCGACAGAAGCAGCAAAACCTCATCAACGCCTCGCGCGTGTACTGCAAGATGCACCAAAGCATGCACTTCGGTGTGCAATACGACGTGATTCTAGTGTACGGCACCCCCGGCAATTTCCAGATGGAATACATGCCCGGCTACTTCCGCATGCCCACCCGCACTTATCGGTAAGCCTCGGCCCAGTGGAAAAAAGTAGGGGGAATTAGTGGGAGAGACGGGGGGGGGCCCGGGGGGTTTGGG
>JAUNCU010000022.1:2583-8782 GCA_030526455.1 Bacteroidales bacterium
CGCCGCGGCCCCGTTTAAAAATTTTGGGTTAATTATTGGGAGTGGCGGCGAAACCCCTTGTGGTTTGGCCCCGTCTCTCCATGCTGCTTCCCATACAGCAGTTTTTACAACGTCAATAATGTTTATCCCCCCAGGATTTTCTATTGATCCAAAGCCTCCCCTACTGCAAAAAAAACAAATAGCGACAGCATGATTTTGCTACCGCTACGGAGTGATATAGATTGTAAATTTTCGGGTCGGGAGGGTGATTACTTGTGCAATTCTTCCAGAATCTTCTGCACTTCTTCCTGGAATGCCTTTTCCACTGTGAGGCGTTCTTCGATTTGCTTGCAGGCGTGGAGCACTGTGGCGTGGTTGCGGTTCAGGCGCAAACCGATGTTGGTGGAAGAAAGTTGGGTTTCTCGCTTGGCGAAATACATGAGCAGTTGACGTGCGTCGGAAATCTCACGTTTGCGCGACTTGCCGTAGAGGAGCGCAGAGTCGATGTTGCAATGGTCGGCCACCTTCTCGGCAATGAGTTCGAATGTGACTTGTCGCTTATTGATTTTCACCGCGTTTGCCACCACCGCTCTAGCGAGGTCGACCGAGATTTCCTGGTCGAGCATTGTGGCGTGAGCCAGCAGCGACACCACTACGCCTTCGAGTTCGCGGATGCTGTCGGTAACATTGCTGGCGATAAATTCCAGCACATCCTCTGAGAAAGCCAAACCATCTTGCGAAGCCTTCAACTCAAGCACATCGCGGCGAAGTTCGTAGTCGGGCTTCGAGAGTTCCACCGTCATACCCCACTTAAAGCGGGAAATGAGGCGAGGAATCATGCCATCCATTTCGCTTGGGCGGCAGTCGCTCGACATGATGAGTTGCTTGTCGCGGCCATGAAGCGAATTGAAGATGTGGTAGAAGGTGTTTTGAGTGGCTTGTTTACCCGCCAATTCCTGAATATCGTCGATGATGAGCACGTCGATACTCTGATAGAAATTGATAAAGTCGGGCACATTATTATTCTTAACGGCAATAATGTACTGATTTTCAAACACGCGAGAAGTGACGTAGAGCACGCGCAGACGAGGATTGTTTTCCTTCATCTTGATGCCGATGGCCTGGATGAGGTGGGTTTTACCCACGCCAGTGGGGCCAAACACGAAGAGCGGGTTAAACGTCTTGCAGTCGGGGTTGGTGGCAATAGCCTGACCGATGCTCACTGCGAGTTTGTTGCTCATGCTGGCGCAGTAGTTCTCAAACGTGTTTCGGGGATTGAGTTGTGGATCGATATCGTTTTGCGCCTCTTGGTAATGCTGGCCGAGGGCCTGGCGCTTCTTCAGCAATGGGCTTGCATTCTCGTCGTCGATGGTGACGGTGGTTTTTGCGGCCACCTCCACGTTGTAACGGAGTTTGCGGAACTCAGCACCATACACCTTATGCAGCGTGGTAGAGAGCAGCGGCAGATAGCGTTCCTCAATTTGCTCCACGAAGAACTGTGAAGGCACGCGCAGCGTGAGCACGCCGTCACTGAAATCCAAAACAGAAATAGGAGCAAACCAAGCATGATATTGCTCGGCTGGCAGATTGTCTTTCAGAAACTGAAGACATTTACTCCATTGTTCCATATTTACGTTGTTTTGAATCATTTCACGTTCTCGAAAGGGCGATTTAACACGATACAAAATTACTCCTATTATTTTTCAAAAAAAACTTGAATAAAATTAGGTTTTTCGAAAATAAATCTATGGTAGTTGAAATTCAGCGATTTAGGACAAAAAGGGACAAAATTGGTCAAAATATTAACTGAATATGCATAAACTATTGAAAAATAGGCAAATAAGATGAAAAACGCATAAAAACAGAAAAACTTCGGCCCTTGAATATGCTAAATGCAAATAGGGTTTTCGCACTATTTTGCATAAAAAAAGCGCTCGCCCCTTATTCGGAATCATTCCTGATAAGGAAACGAGCGCTAGATGGGTTATCGCTTAGAACACCTTAATGGTGACGTACTTCTTAGGATTCTTCTTCACATCCTGCAGCAGCGAGTCGAGGCTTGCCACGGTGCTTACTGCATTCTGATAAAGTTTCTTATCGTTGAGCAACTGGCCGAGCGAAGAGTTCTCGCTGTTGAGTTGCGCGGTGAGGCGCTGCACATTGGCCAGCGTAGCGTTGATGCGGTTGAGCGTAGTGTCGAGAGGAAGTTGATTGAGATTACCGGTGAACTCGTTGAGATTGGCGGTGGTGGTCTTCAGGTCGGAAGTGAGCGAGTTGGCGTTAGCCATCACGCCGCTGGCATTGTTGAGCATGCCAGGCACCGACTTGTTGAGTCCAGCCATGAGTGCCGAGAGTTCGGCAGCGCTTGCTGAGAGTTCGCGAGTGATGGCGTCGAATCGTGTAACCGAAGCATTGAGCGCGGGGTTAGCCAGCAGCATATTCACGCTGCCCACAATAGAATCCACCTTGGGGAGAATCGACGACACGGCAGGCATCATGTCGGTGCCCACTTTGTCCATCAAGCCGAGTTGGCGCGAAGTGGGGATAGTGGCGCCCACTGGCATATAGGTTTTGCTGGCGCCCAGATTGAGTTGGAGCACAGCCGCGCCGAGGAGTTCGTTAGAGAAAGTGATGGTAGATCCATCAGGAATCTTCAGGTCTTTTTCGAAACTCAGTTCCACCGAAATCTGGTTGGTGGCGTAGTCGAAATTGATTTCTCTCACCTGTCCCACCTTGAAGCCATTCACCTTCACGGGAGAGGCCACAGTGAGGCCTTCCACCTTTTCAAATTTTGCGTAATAGTAGTTGGCGGGCTTCAGCAGATTGATGCCCTTCAAGTATTCGATGCCCCAGTAGAGGAGGCAGATGCTCACAATCACGGTGAGACCAATCAAAATATTTCTTTTTGATGTTGGGTTCATATATTATATAATGTGTTAAAAGTTCGTTTTGTTGATAATAATGTGCAAAGATAGCAATAAAATGGGAAAGTAGGATATTCCATATCGTTACAAAAGTAGTTTTTTCATGAAATATGGCCCGAGGGCGGGGTGAATGAAGGCGGTGAGAAAGAAGAAAAACGAAGGAAACGAGGCGAGAATTTCATAAGAAATGAGCGAAATAGTGAAAAACAGTGGCGAAAAAGCAATGGGTATTGGCATTTTTGTTGTATTTTTGTAGAAAATAATATCACTTCTAACAAAAACTACAGAGCGATGGATCAATTTCAGAACGACAAGAAGCAATACGGCTTGATTGGCTACCCATTAGGGCACTCATTTTCTATGGAGTATTTCAACGAGAAATTCGAATCGGAGAAAATCAATGCCGAGTATCTGAATTTTGAAATTGAAGATATCGGGCAAGTGATGGAAGTCATTGCCGAGTATCCTGACCTGCGCGGCTTGAACGTGACCATCCCCTACAAAGAGCAAGTGCTCCCCTATCTCACCTCGATCGACGACGGCGCCAAAGCCATCGGCGCGGTGAATGTGATAAAAATCACCCGCGGAAAGAAAGACAACGAAATCGAACTGCGTGGCTACAACAGCGACGCCATCGGCTTCATGAAATCGGTGGAACCCTACATCAACGAGCACCGAAGAAAAGCCATGGTGCTGGGCACCGGCGGCGCCGCAAAGGCAGTGACCTATGCGCTCAACAAACTGGGTGTGGAAGTGATGCACGTGTCGCGCCGCAAATCGGCCGCCACACACACCTACGACGAACTCACCAAAGCCATGGTGGCCGAGCACAAGATTATCGTGAACACTACGCCGCTGGGCATGTTCCCCAACGTGGACCAATGCCCCGATTTCCCCTACCGCTTCCTCACGAAAGGCCACCTGTGCTACGACGTGGTGTATAACCCCGACGTGACCTTGTTCATGAAAAAGTCGCAAGAAGCGGGCGCCGAGGTGAAGAACGGCCTGGAAATGCTGCTGCTGCAGGCCTTCGCCGCCTACGACATCTGGACCAAGTAACGTCGCACCCTCTCCTCCCCCTACCGCCTCGGCCTATGGGCAGTTCTCCCCTATCGAAGATTCCGTTTTCCCGCATCACCATCCCGTTTTGCGGCGGCATCGTGCTGGGAGATTGCTTCACGGCAGTGCCGCTGGCGGTGGTTATTTCCATTGCCATACTAGGACTCGTGATGCTGGCGGTGATGAACGCCGCATTTCGCACGCCCGAGCGCAGAATCCTCATTCGGCCGTTCACGATGATGCCCATCGTGGTGATGGCGTGCGCCCTGGGATGGGCTTGCTATGCCGTGAACCAGCCGCGCGAGATGGCGCTGGAGCAGGTGAACGGGAAGGTGGGCTACGGGCGTATTGAAAATCTGGAATTGAAGGAACAGTCGATGGAGATGACGGTGGCGATGCAAAGCCCACATGCCGAGGGATGCAACGTGAAAATCACCATCAGCGGCTGCAACTTCAACCTCCAGGAGGGCGACCACATCGCCTTCGTGGCCGATTTCGAACGCATCAAAAACACCAATTTCCCCGAAGACCCCGACTACGCCCTTCTGCAGAAGCGGCGCGGCATCATCTACAAGCAGCACCTTGAAGACCCAGGCGTGCTGCACTATCATCACACCTCCAGCATATGGACGGCGATGACCGGCGCACGCGCGCGCATTAAAGGAGCCATCGCGAAAAGCGGCCTCAACGACGAAACCAAGCACTACATCGCGGCGCTGCTGCTGGGCGACAAGAAAATGCTCGACCAAGACATGCGCACCAACTACGCCGCAGCGGGCATCTCGCATGTGCTGGCACTGAGCGGTATGCACATAGGCATCATCATGACGATGATATGGCTACTGCTGTGGCCGCTCGACTATTACGGGCTGAAGAAGTTGCGGTTTGTGCTCTCGGTGCTCATCATCGTCGTCTACGACATGCTCACCGGGATGCCCCCCTCGGCTGTGCGCGCCACCATCATGATAGGTTTCACCTTCGGCACCTTCATTTTCGGACGAAAGGCGGTGGCAGTGAATTCGCTGCTCGCCTCAGCGCTGGTGATACTGGCATTCACGCCCGAAGCGCTGTTCGACGTAGGCTTCCAGTTGAGTTACACCTCGGTGCTGGCGATGCTCGTGCTCAGACCCTCGCGGCGCGGCAAAGGCGGCGGCAAGCGATGGGTGGAAGATGCGAAGTCGCTCCTGGGCATCACCGTGATCGCCACAGGCGCCACCCTTGCACTCACGGCATATTACTTCCACACCATATCGTGGATGGGCGTATTCACCAATGTGCTCATCGTGCCCATCTTCCCCGCCTTCATGGGTGTGGCAGTGCTGATCACGCTGCTGGCATGCGCCGGCATCTACGTGAGTTGGCTGAACGAGATTGCAGAATTTTTCGTGAGCATCTTCGGCAAGATGGCTGAATGTGTGGCGGGGCTGCCATTCTCCCATGCCAAGGAGGTGTACTGCAACGGCACCGACGTGGTGGTTTACTTTGTGGCGATGGCATTGCTGGCGGCATTCATAAGAAAGAAGCGATGGGCGTATATGAGCCTTTGCATCGGCGTGTGCGCCCTAGGCGTGGTGGCACATGCGGCGGCGGTGAATGGTTTTTCGAAGAAAGGTTGCGTGATGTTTTCCTCATTTGAGCGCACGCCCTTGGTGATTTACCAGAACGGCAAAGCCCACTACTGGCTGCCCCGCAAAGAACGAGCGGAATTCGACAAAGCCAAGTTCCGCCGTCTGCATCAAGGGTATTTTGCGGCCCACAGCATCGATGCCTTCAGTGAAATAAGCGACACCGCTGCAATACAAAACGCCACGATTCGCTCCCCTTTCGCCATCATCTTCGGGAAAAAGATACTGATGGCAGAGCCTGGGAAGTGGCGAAAAGAGATGCCCAAAGGAAAGAAAACCCACATCGACTACTGCATCATTCCCAGGCACTTCAACGGCAAGATAGAAGACCTCCACCGCCTGCACCACATAGGCCAAGTGGTGATCAGCGGCAGCATCCACGACAAGCGCGCAAGGGTAATCAAAACAGAGTGCACAAAACTAGGATTGAAATACATCGACCTCAAAGAGCAGTCGCTGAAAATCGAATAGCGTGCCCAGGATACTAAGCGTAATTTGAGGCAAGATGAAGGAATTTCCACAATCAATGTGGCAGACAACGACGAATTCAGAGAAAAAACAATTAAAAAATATCATTTTTTATCGTGCTACGCATATAGGTTGCATACTTAT
>JAUNCU010000022.1:8792-12908 GCA_030526455.1 Bacteroidales bacterium
AAAATTGATTGTAAAAAACTAATACAATATGGTCTTTCATGATGGATTTTTCATAAAGCGTGGAGATATTCTCGTATCGCCAGGTTGGTTTGAGCAACGAGCCGAATTATATAAAAAAGTCGCAATGTGGCAGCATACAGAGAAATCTTTTGACGAAATTTTCTTTCACTTTACTGCGCCTGATTGCGGCTGGATGGATGTTGCTGTTTATGTGAATGGAAAGCGGAAGCATGTATTCTCTCTTACTGCTGCTTTTGATAGTCTTGACGAGATAAGGGTGTGGCTGGAAGATATTGTAAATGACACAAAATTATCTTCTGATCTTTATCTCGATCTGGAAGGGAGAACTGTTATTCTCCACTATGAGCATATAAGACTTGCCGAAGTGGGCGTTTCCAGGAAGTTTGTAAACCAGAATCGTGACGAAGATGAATGGGAATCATTTGATGCAAATAATGGTGCACCGGATACGGGACTTTTCTACCTCTATGACTCTGATTCCGATGATATACCAGTGGTGTGTTATTGCCTTACCAAGCAGTTCTTATTCAGCATGTATAATAACCTTATGTACTATTCGTCAAAAGGTGAATATGCAAGATTGATAGGTAAAGAATGGTACTATTTAGACCACGACAAAGAGTATGATAACTGGACATTTTATAATAGGCTAAAGTCGTCACTCATTGAGTGGAATCAAGATTCAAGAAGAGCGTACCGCCATTGTATGCCGAAATTCAGACAAACACCTATTATTAAAGAGACTGTTCATATGTGGGCAGAATGGGAAGATGCTCTATTTTGGCACCAAAGAGGCGGACGATGTGGAAATGCAGAAAGTTTTTTCGTTGACACTAACCATGCAACTATCGACTTGCGTGATCTGCCTGAAGTTCGGGAGTGGTACGACGAATTCAACAATCGTATACCTGAGGAAAAATGGCCAGATGACGAGTTTGAGCCATGGTTCAACAAAGGTTATGAATTGGCAAAAAAAATACGCCAACGACTTCCACTAGAAGTTGATTTGTTTTATCACTGGAAGTCGTTCTCGGTAGAAGGTGCTAACTTCAGTATAGATATCCCAATTCTCGTACCCGACAACAGACTGCTAATCACCAAGAGAAAACTCGAAAATTCGGCAGACCTATAACAAAAACGCTAGGCGAGCAACAGCCGCCGTCGGAGACGGCTTATTATGATTAACTCCATGCAAGCGAGGGAATTGCGCAGCAATTCGCGAGCGCGGCTTGGAGATAAGACAATACAAAGGCATGAGCCTCGGAGAGGGTCGGTTATGGTAGAAACCCGAGTTTTCGGACAGCCTCCCCTCACTGCGTGAGCATCCGTAAGGTGGGAACCGGGATACTGCTTAGCGCTCTACTCGGCCGGCGGCGTAGAAGTGGTTGATGAAATACTCCTCGGTGATGTCGCTAATCACTACGCCACGCGATGAGGAGGCGTGGGCGAACTTGTTTTCCTTCAGATAGATGCCCACGTGGGTGATGCGGTCGTTTTTCTTCGAGGTTTTGTAGAAGAGCAAGTCACCCTCCTCGAGATCGTCGACGTCGATCATGCGGCAGTTTTTCTCGAAAATCTTGGCCGAATTACGCTGGATTTTCTGTTTGTATACCGTCTTGTAGATTTGGTGCACAAATCCCGAGCAGTCCACCCCGTTGCGGGTGTTGCCGCCGTAGCGGTAAGGCGCGCCCAGCCACGACTTTATTTCTTTGTAGAGGAGTTTGTTGTCGCGGGAAGTGAGGGTGATGTTGAGTGTTTTCCATTCGTCGGACACGCGCACAGGCCTGCGGGTGGGATAATGCGTGGTAGTGGCAGAGGCCGACTTCTTAGTGTGGCATGCGCTCAGGGCCAGCACCATTGCAAAGAGCATAGGCACCAGTTTGAAAATCAAATATTTTCTCTTATTGCGCATATCTAAAAAAAAAGCAAATGCTAAAGAAAGCGACACAGGCCGCAAGAGCCGAGCACCTTTCTTTAGCATTCAATTTATTAAAAAAGTATAGAATCTTACTTTTCTTCTTCGGCGGGTGCTTCGGCTTCAGCCTTTTCCACGAAAGTGGTGTAGCCAGCCTTCACCAACACGTTGAACCAAGCGATCAACTTCTTGATGTCGGTCTTGTAAACGCGTTCAGCGTCCCATTCAGGGAGGATGGCCGACATGAATTCGGCGAGTTTTTCGTCGGTCTTGTATTCAGCGGCGTCAACGCCTTCAGGGAATTTTGCGATAGCAGATTCGAGCACTTCAGCAAGAGGCTTGTCGTCGCCAGTGGTGTAGATAGCCACATCGCCGAGCGAGATGATTTTGTCGCGAGAGTGAGCGGGGAAGCGCTTCTTGTCGGTGAGGCTTTCCACAATCACGAGATTCTTACCATATGACACAAGTTTGTACAAACCTGGCTTGCCAGAAATACTTAAAATTGTTTTCAACATAAAGATATTACGTTTAAATAATTTACTAATTTAATGATTAATTCTAATGCAAAGTTAATGAAAATAATCAGAAATTTCGGCTTTTTATTAAAATTAACGCAAGTGGTAAAGTTACTTTAACAATTGGAGTTTATCGATGATTTGCGGAACGAGAGCCGTGGTGCCGTCGTTGAGCAAAATCACCTCGGCGCGGCGCACTTCTTCTTCAGCGCGCTGTGAGGCAATTCGAGCCTCCACCTGCTCGCGGGCAAGACCGTTGCGAGCCATCACGCGCGCGATGCGCAACTCGACGGGCGCAGTCACGCGCCATATCGCATCCACAGCCTTGTCGAGGCCGCTGGAGTAAGGGATGGCAGTTTCCACAAACGCCGCCCCACCCTGCCGCTCAGCCCACACCAGCATATCCTGCTTCACTGCGGGATGCACGATGGCGTTGAGCCTGGCCAACGCCTCGGGCGAGGAGAACGCCACGGCCGACAGGTGCTGCGTGTTGAGCACGCCATCGCTGAACGTCTCGGCACCGAATTGCTCCACAAGCAGAGCGCGCACATGCGGAGAGGTGTGCATGAGGCGTTTGGCCTCGGCATCGCAGTCGTAAACGGGATAGTCCATGTGGGTCAACACCCTCGACACCACCGATTTGCCGCTGCCAATGCCTCCAGTAATTGCTATAATCATATCGCGTAGTGCATTATTTCACCGTCCAGGTGACAGAGTCGGTAAGAATTTTGTAAATCTTTCGGTGAGGGAATTCCTCAGCCACACGCACCGCCACTTTGCCCGATTTCTTCGCAAGGTTGATATCGTCGGGGAAAACGGCAATCTTTGGCGCCTTCTTGTCGTAGAAACTTTGTGGCACATAGTAGAGAATGTCCACAGCGGCGGGATGATACTGAATTTTCACACCGCGCACCACCTTAGGCCCCACGGTGATCGACGCCCGCTTCAGGTAGTTCTTCTCCAAATCGAGGTGCAGACGCACACTGGTGGTGGAATACTTCACCCCCGGGGCAGTCTTCACGCCCACCGTCATCACCGTGTCGGAGAAATCCTTCACCGAGAAAGGCATCAGCGCCACCGAGTCGATAGCGGCAAGCAATTCGCTTTGGGCATACACCGTTACAGAGTCGGGCGTGCACACAGGCCACTTCACCAGCGACATCATCACCGGATTGAACTGCAGATTGATACTGCTGCCAAATCTCACAGGCACCTTTTTGCCCTGATGGGTGATGGCGGCAAACGACAGTGGGAAATCGGAACTGAGTTTCGAGGCATTCACCGGACGCTCGAGCGAATTCAGGCTCATCGACGCATACACGTCGTCGATAGTGATGACCAACTTCGACGACGATTGCTGGAATTTCGAGAGAAAATTGATATTGGCATCGGGCCTGAGCAACTTGTAGTAGAGGTGGAAAAACACCTTGCCCTCCATAGGCACCGACACCACCTCGGGAATGGTGTCGAGCACCGTGATTTGATTCGGTTTGCCCACGATATTCAGGTTCACCTCCACATCGGTGGTGTAGGATTTCGTGAACCCCCACGCCAAGAAAGAAAGCACGAAAAAGAAGCCATAGAGCAAGACCACCTTGTAGGTCGACTTGTTGGACGGCACCTTCTTGAATATTTCTTTGAAAAACTTCACAGTGGAAAAAGAAA